>JAUXFT010000145.1 GCA_030622755.1 Aestuariirhabdus sp.
AGCCTGTGATAGTGATAGTGATAGTGATAGTGATAGTGATAGTGAGCTGGTGACCCCTATGCTACAAGGCGAACGGTTGCTGGAAGTGTTGGATCTTGATAGTCCTGTTTCTAGCCGTTTTACGCAGCAGGATCTCGAGGGGTTTCTCTGATAGTTGAACGTTTATTGCAGAACAGTATTTTTAGCTAACATGTTGTTGATGGATGTCTACCTGATCATTGGAATAAGGCGCTGAAATAGTAATTTTGGTTCAGCGCTGACAGGCAATTGTTATCCTTAAATCATATGGATAGCATTTGAGTGGTTGCAAAATATACAGCTTCGTTTATAAAGTCACTTCGATCACAATATTTGCTAGAACATATGCCTGATAAAAGACAGAATCTTCGTTCGGAGATGACATTACAGATTAAGGTGTGGGGAGAAAATCTCCCTAAAATAATTCTTAAAACGAAGAATCTTTCTGATAGTGGAATATTTTTACTGTCGGAAGATCAAGCCGTACTTCCCCTTGATACAGTTCTTAATGTTCAGGTGCAAGGCTTGCCGATAGATGCCCCTGTAAAATTGATGAAAGTGGTAAGGGTTGGATCAGAAGGATTTGGTCTGCAGCATATTGAGTAGTTAAACGACCATTTACTTACACATTAATTTACCCACACAAGGACTCTGCCCAAGAGACTTCGTTTACCTCGGTTTGTCTTGGATGGATTTGTTTCGTCGCTCTCAATGTATCCATGCTGTCCGTAAATTTGCCCAAAGCATAACTTTTCTAACTCCTGTTATTCGCTGAATAGGCGCTATCTTAAGATCGAAGTTGGCCTTATTTCTGATGTGGATACTATCTTCAGATTACAGCTCACCACTTTGAGTGATTCTCGCAGTTATGAATGTTAGCAGGTTAGAGTTAATCAAACAGAAAAACCCATTCTCACCTTAATCTTCCATATAAATCAAGACGGGAAAATTAAGCTGAGAATAGGCTTTGAAATCAGTCTTTTCGGTTGTAGTGATCAGCCCATCAGTGCAAATATCGAGATGCCTAGCGCTAACGCTAATACGACCCAAAGTGCAATATCACCAATTTTATGCTCGAGTACATCCATATCTTTCAGTGTCATGACCAGACTCCTTCTTTAGTGGATAATATAAGTCTAGTTTGTTCTTTGAGTGTTAAAAGCCGTAAGAATAAAGTTATCTAAAACCATTTTTTATATATCACTAATGGCTCTATTGATTCTTGAGCAGCTACAATGGATTCTTGCCTCGATAATCTGATGAGTTGATCTTCGTGAATCTCTATTTTGACACCTTGTTATTTACCGTAGAAATTACGGTGCCCATCTTCATGATTGTTTTTCTGGGCGCCTTTTTACGAAGAATTAACTTTATAAACGAAGACTTTATCGAAATCTCTTCGCGGCTGGTGTTCAACATCACGCTGCCCGCTTTATTGTTCACCAGCATTATAAAGCTCGATGTTTCACAAGTGTTTGATCCTCTCCAGATTGTATTTTCGGTTTTGGGGACGATAGGGGTCTTTGCGTTATTGTGGTGGCTGTCAGGTGTGTATATTCACGAAGGTGACAGGCGCGGCGTATTCGTTCAGGGTTCATTTCGCAGTAACCTTGGGATTACTGGCCTGGCGCTTTCGGCAAACATGTACGGAGATTCCGGTCTTGCCATGGCATCGTTGTTAATGGCGGCACTGACGCCTCTTTATAACGTTCTGTCGGTATTTGCTCTAATGGCCTCTGATCGTAAGGGTGAACCTATTAATTGGCGCGGTATCTTTCTTGGGATCGCTCGAAACCCACTTATTTTGTCGATTTCCATAGCGGTGCTGTTTGCTCATTTTAACGTTGAGTTGCCAGATGTGTTAATGAAAACGGGTAGTTACTTTTCAGCTATGACGTTGCCGCTGGCGTTATTGAGTATCGGTGGCACCCTGAGCCTGAAAGCTTTAAGCAAAGCCTCATTATTGTCGTTGGTCGCTACCCTGTTGAAGCTGGTCGCCATACCTGCGTTGCTAACGGTAGGCGCCTTGTTTGCAGGTGTCAGGGGCGAGGCCCTTGGTATCATGTTTTTGATGTTTGCCAGCCCAACTGCCGCCGTGAGCTTCGTCATGAGTCGGGCGATGGGGGGAGATTCTGAATTGGCTGCCAGTATTATTTTGATGACCACTTTAGGCTCTTTGTTGAGCATCAGTGCGGGTATTTTCATATTAAGAATATTACAGCTAATCTAGCTTTATTTACTGGGTTCCTTTCTGGGGCAAGGATGCGAGCCTGATTATTGTTTGATTTTATCAGTGAAGGTCGGGGATCTCTTTTATCTCATTTAGCGTCAGTTTTCCCCGTTGTTGTTACTCATCCTATGTTACTCATCCTATAGTTACTCACAATGTGGCGGATTACTGAGCATGCAGATGTTGTGATTACATGATGGGGGTGTCTCGGGGTTTATCAAAGTAACGTTCACACTGTGAGGAGAGCTTCCAGAACCGCCAGGAGGACAACAGCGCCATTAGGGTAAGACCCGCGGCGAGACCAATCCAGATACCTACACCTTCCCAGCCAGCTACGAAGGCGAGCAAGCTTGCGGTACCCACCCCTACCAGCCAAAAACTGATTGCGGCCATAATCATGGGCACTCTTGTGTCAGGGAAACCATATAAAGCGCCAACAGCCGTCAGCTGGATACCATCCATAATCTGGTAAAATGCCATGATCGCTAAAAAAGTTGCCGCCAGTTCAATGACGTTGGCGTTGGCTGGATCATCTGTATCAAGAAAAATAGCGGTGATCAGGTCAGGTGAGTTCCAGATTATAATACTCAGTAGTCCCATGAGGGTGCCAGCAAGGACAATAGCGCTTAAACCACTGGCTCGTACGCCTTGAGAATCATGTCGCCCCATGGCGTTACCAACCCTTACGGTTGCAGCATTGCCAACGCCGAGAGTAAACATATAGGTGATGGCACTGATCTGCATGGCTATCTGGTGAGCGGCTACCGATTCACTATTGATGAATCCCATCAGTAGAATGGACGCGGAAAATAATCCCTCTTCCAGCAAGAAACTGAGGCTGATAGGGAGGCCAATTTTCGACAGCTTTATTAGCAGTTTTGGATCAAATGTGAAGGTACTGAACAGTTTGTACTGCTTGAATGATTTGCGCGTCATGGCAATCAAGAGCAGACCGAGCACCATAAAAAGGTTGACCAGAACGCTGGCTATTCCTGCGCCCTTGACTCCCAGTTCTGGTGCTCCCCAATGCCCAAAAATAAGCATGTAGTTCAACAGTATATTGAGAAGGATTGCACCAATTATGATAAATAATACAGGCAATGGCTGGTGCAGCGATGAGAAAAAATTGCGCAAGGAAATCATCACGATCGCCGGTGGCAGGCTCCACATCATATAGCCCATATACTCATTGCCAATAGTGACCAGAGCGGGTTCCTGACCCAGTATGAGTAATATGGGACCAACGAAGTGCAGTAATTGACTCAGTAATGTGCCTGCCAGGAGCGCCATTAATACACTGTGTTGAATGCAGTGGCGAAGCTGATTATGGTCATCAACAGCAGCTGCTCTAGCCAACAGCGGCGTAGCGGCTACCGTCAGGCCAATAGCAATCATCAAGAGCAACAGATAAATATTCATAGACAAGGCAACGCCGGCCAGGGTTTGGTAGCCCAGTCGGCCGATCATAATAGTATCTGTTGTGCCGATTGCTATTTGTCCCAGGAAGACCAGAGACAGCGGGGCGGCAAGGCTTAGCAGGCGGGTAGCTTCATGGGTAATTGTCGGGTGGGACATTGGACAACGACAGCCTGCTTGTTGAAGGGCGAATCGAGGCATTGTAGGTGGCTGTTCGTAAAATTGAAATCTCTGTTTGTTTTAATGCACAAATATTTTTTTGAATTCATACGAAACGCGTTGCGCCATCAGTCAATATTTAGGCAGTGGCTATGGCCTCCTGGTTACGTGCATTTTCTTGAAGGAAATATTCGTCTACCTTCAGGTGCTTAGTCTGAAAGCGTGTATATTAATGAGTTATCTATGCATTTAAGGGATGAGAAATGCGCACTGATGAATCGGAATCAAACTCCAGAAGTACGTCAATCAATACTCAAACAAGTGATTCAACGACTGCAAAACCCGGGCGTTTGAAAACGTGGCAGCGTCGTTGCCTCATTACGTTATCCGTAGTTCTTCTTTATACGGTTGTAGGCTTTTTCGTTCTGCCTGAGCTTTTGCGTTCACTGGTTGAAGATAAGCTGGCTGAACGAAGCGGCCGTTCTGTATCGTTACAAAAGCTGGAGCTGAACCCGTTTGATTTCAGTGTAACGCTACGAGATTTTTCGTGGCAGGGAACTGAAACTGAGCAGTTGTTGGTTTTCCAGCGTTTGTATCTCAACTTGTCGGTACGCCACCTGTTCGTGGGTGAGTTGGTGTTTGAGAACCTTGCTATAGAAAAACCCTCTGTCGGAGTGTTAATCAATGAATCGGGTGAGTTGAACTGGCAGTTGTTGGTGGAACAGCTGACAGGTGATAGTGCAGGTGATAGTGCAGGCGTTAATTCAGAGCCGCAATCAGAAGAACAACAACCTGAAGATTCTGCCCCCGTTGCAGTGCGGGTGATCGATTTTGTTCTGCAAGACGGGACGGTTGAGTTCAACGATCATTCCCATGCAACGCCATATAGAGCAGTGTTGTCTCCCATTGAATTGAAGCTTCAAAATTTTAGTACTCAACCCGAAAGTGATGCCCCCTATGCTTTTCATGCAATTTTGGATCATGGCTCCAGTTTTCGCTGGGGAGGGGATATAGGCATCAATCCTTTACGCTCTACTGGTGTTTTCGAGCTCGAGGGTGTTGCTGCCAGGGGGCTTTGGGAATATATCCAGGATCAGGTGGCGTTTGAGGTTTTCAAAGGAGAACTTTCCCTTAAGGCTCGCTATCACTTCGATGGTAGTGGTGAAGAACCTTTGGTGCAGTTGTTCGATGGGGTCTACCAACTGGAAGATTTTACTATGGGCTTTAAGCGGGCATCCGATAACCTGATATCAGTACCCGGGCTGACACTGAGCGGCATCCAGATTGACACTCTCGAGCGTAAGGTGAATATAGAAGAGTTGGCAACACGGGATGGCCAGATTTCAAGTCAACTCAAGCGCACCGGTGAAGTGGATCTGGTCGGTTTGTTTGCATCCGCACAAGAGCTCAGTGATTCATCTGAAGTTGCGCCTGAGGAGCAGGCTTCATCAGCCAGCGAATCCTCTGCAAACAGTTCGCCAGCAAATGAGCCTGAACAGCCCTGGGCTTTCAGTCTTGAGCGCTTTGATGTTAACGATTACCGAATCGATTTTAGTGATCATACCAATGTACAAACACCCTCATGGACAGCCTCTACGATTAACATTACCGGGGGCCCGGTCGAGTTTCCTCAGCAGCAACCGGTAACGCTGGGTGTAGAGCTGGAAGTTGATGATGGCACTCATGTCAGGGTGTCCGGGGATGTGCTGTTTACCCCTAAGGTAACACTTGATATTGCCTTTACGGATATCGATCTGACGCGTATCCAGCCCTATCTGGATTCACATGTTCAGCTGCAATTGCAACAGGGCAAAGCCAGTGTTGAAGGTAAGTTAAACTGGCAGGGTGGAGGTGATCCTCAGCTGGCGTTCGAGGGACTATTTCAAGTGAATGATCTATTGACCCTGGATAAGATTGATCATCAGGAATTTGTGAAATGGCAATCATTGTTGATTGAAGGGATTGATTTCGACCAGGCGCAAAATCGCTTATCGGTGAGTAAAATTAGCACCAATAAGCCCTACGCACGTGTGATCGTGTACCCCGATTTAACCGTGAATGTGGGGCAGGTGTTAAGCCCTCCAGAGTCATCAGCAGGTTCTCAAGATCAGGCCGCCTCTCATACTCAGGAAGTGTCGGAAAAATCATCCGATGATGTGGCTTCGGTCGAGGCCGATTCCGCAGAAAGTGGGGCTGTAGACGCTAATGCGGAAGTAAGTATGCCTACGGAAGAGAAGGATGAATCAGCCAGAATTGAAGTGGCGGCAACTGAAGACTCAGTAATGGCAATCAACATTGACCAGATCATCATTACTGATGGAGAGGCAAACTTCGCTGACCTGAGTTTACAGCCTCAATTCGCAACGGGTATACATATGCTCAATGGCTCTATAAAGGGTTTAACATCGAATCCTGCCGGGCGAGCCGATGTTGATATAAGTGGCAAGGTTGATCGTTATGCACCGGTCAAAATAACGGGCGCCATCAATCCACTGAGTGCCCAGGCCTATACCGATCTACGACTTTCTTTTGCCAACGTCGAGCTGACGACACTGACTCCGTATTCCGGAAAATTTGCGGGGTATACGATTAGCAAAGGCAAGTTGTCTCTCGACCTTCAGTATCTGCTGGAAGATCGGAAGTTGAAGGGTGACAACCGTATGACCCTGGATCAATTGACACTGGGTGAGCGTATTGATAGCCCTGATGCCACGACGTTGCCAGTAACGATGGCGATAGCGTTAATGAAAGATAGTCAGGGACGAATCAATATCGATTTACCCGTGAGTGGCGATCTCGATAACCCTGAATTCAGTTATGGTGCGTTGCTGGTCAAAGCGTTAACCAACCTGATCACCAATATTATCAGCTCTCCGTTTCGCGCTTTGGGTTCGTTATTGGGTGACGATGCAGAAAGTTTTGGTGAGGTCGGGTTTGTTGCGGCAAGTAGTGAATTAAGCACTGATGTCAGGGAGCGTTTGAGCACTCTGGTTAAGGCTCTTGCTGAGCGGCCATCGATTAAGCTTGAGCTTACCGGGGGTGTGAACAGTGATTTCGATTGGCCGGTGATAGCGCGCCAGCAGCTTGATGCCCAACGACAAACTCTGGCCTGGCAACACCTCAAAGCACAAGGGCAGTCGGTACCTGAAAAGCCGGAAGATATGTTGGTTCCAGCGGAGATGCAAACCCTTATTCTTCAGCAACGTTATAGAGAATTATATGCGCCTGAGCTTGCCGCTGAAGCTATGTTGCCTGGTGACGATGAAATTATTGCTATGTTGCTTGAGCAAATGCCGCCTCAGAAACCAGTGTTGAGAGGTCTGGCACAAGCCCGGGCTGGAGAGATCCGACGCTATATGCTTGAGGAGTTACAATTCGATACGGCGAGACTCTATTTAATGGAAGTTGACATAGACGCAGTGGTTGAAAATGGGAAAGTCAGCGCTCGATTATCGCTGACTGACTAAGCATAGATCAGCCTTTTTTGTTTGAGGGTGCTTCGGGGGCTTTCTTCGTTGTTTGCGATTGTGTTTGTGATCGCGATATGAGATCAGGGATTGCCGAAAGAGCTTTTTTGCAACAACTGTTGAAAGCGATGCTGCTTTTCCTCGGCACTCAGCGGCTCACTGTCCGCGCTTTCAGGTATCAGTGGGGAGGTATCAAACATGACTGGAGGCTGGCTGCTAGTATCGGTGTTTAATTCGAGACCTGAAGTGGCAGATAGCAAGACTTCAGTTTCAGTAGAGCCAGTAAGTGTGAGATTGACGTTCAGGTAATTGTCGAGTTCTTCGAGCGCGTCGAGCAGCCCTTGTGCGGCGGGATCATCGTCGCTGATAGTCTCCAGTTTCCCAAGAATATTATCCTGAATTTGCTGCACTCGCTCGTTGGTTAGCGTAGCCGCGTTGTCTTCGAGCCAGCGTTTGGCTGATTCACCGTTGGTTGCCATGTTTTGGACAGATCGCTTTTATGAGTTGAGCTCCTGAGTCTATCACAGGGCTGGCGGATGCCCAGTGCTTTGAAATGGGATGTTTTCTGACTTACTGATGTGTACGGGAGGTGTTAATGCGCGTGTTTTTTTCTGCCGATCTACCGGGTAATGCCAAAAGGGAGATTGTGAACCGGATAATTCCTTCGATAGAGCATCTTTTGCCTGGGGTTAAATGGATTCCGCTCGAAAACTACCACATGACGTTACGGTTTATCGGGACGATATCGGAAACCAGTCTGCACGACTATCAGGACGCATTGATGAATCTGGCAGGTGAGACTGCATTTGATGTCCGTGCTTCACAGTTGATCTGGTTGCCAGATGTTCATCATCGGCGAGTATTGGCGCTTGGTGTTGAATCTGCTGGTCGTTTATCGACTTTAAATCGGCGACTTCAGGGATCGGGTTCATTTATTGCGCATATCACTCTGGCGCGAGGCGTAGCCAGAGCAAATCCGGAAAACTTACCCGTTCATATTGGTCAAGATATTGAATTTCAAGTCACTCAGCTTTCCCTGCGACAAAGCGACAGCGGGCCAGAGGGTGTGCATTATCCATCACTGAGTGTTTTGAGTTTAATTACTGAGGATACCTGTTAGTTGAAAACGTAGTTTATTACCTGATGGCAAGACGATAACTGGAAGGTTCGATCAGCCTTCAAGGCGGCCGCCTATAAGGGTTTTTACCTATAAGTAGTTATACGTACTACTATTGAAATAAACCGAAACGCATGTCAGTGTAGCTCTCTTGTACTGGCTGCTGGATTGCCGGGTAAATATTACACGAATATATACCTTTCGAGCAGAGACCCAATGTTGTTTGATTACTCTCAGCGGATCTATGAGTCTGTTCTCTCACATAAATTTTGATAGTTTGAATGAACGCCGCCAGGGCGAATTTCTCAGGTGAATATATGCCACTGTTAGAAGTGCAAAATCTTCG
>JAUXFT010000148.1 GCA_030622755.1 Aestuariirhabdus sp.
ATTGGCCGTAATAGCGATGCTGGCCACATTGGCGGTTCGTTCAAGCTTGGTGATGGAAGCCTTCTCGACCTTATCCGGAAAGCGGGTAATGGCATCAACCTGTGCTTTAACATCGTTAAAAAAGGTATCCAGGTCTGTACCCTCCGTTTTTTGTGCGGTCGCGATGGCGATATTCTCACGTGCATCACAGCGAAGCTCGCGTAGACCAGCAACACTATCCAGCGCATCTTCAAGGCGTTGGCAGACGGCGTCCTCTATCTCCTCGGGCGTAGCACCAGGGTAACTGACACGAATTTCAACTTCCGAAGCAGGTATGACAGGAAAGGTATCACGCTGCAATTTCGGCAAGGCGGCCAGGCCCATAGTAATAATGGCCAGCATCATCACATTGGCTGCGGTAGGGTGGCTCGCAAAAAAACGGATCATTTTTTAGGATCCTTTCCAGTCGCAGCGATAACCATTTTACGCTTGCTCTTTTTATCCTCCTGTGGAGAAAGCAGCATGCCTTCTACTGCCGTTAAAAGATCAGACGACACTATTCGTTCGCCCGGAGCCACCCCGGTTTTGATCACAGCGTAGCCCTGCTGTCTGAATTCGACCGTCACCTGTCGTTTTTCAAGGCGTGATTCATCATTTATTACATAGAGCGCGCCGTCATGCACCGCACCCCATGGAACCACGGCTTGATTCTTAATGGGCTCGGAACGCAGTTCAACTTCAACAAAGGTATCGCGCCGCAAGGGGGGGCGCACACCTGGGCTGGCCGAAGCATAGGGCTGATCTACCGCAACGATAACACCGAGGGTCTGGCTCAGCGGGTCGATCGTGCCAGAAACACGGTCAACTCTGGCTGGCCACTCCACCGTATGGTGAGTAGTTCGAAGTCGTACAACTGCCTTGAGCCGAGTTGCACCGGCACGAATATTAATATCATTTCCTGGGACCACTCCTTTTATCAGCGGGCGCAAAATACCGATCGAAAAACGGGCTTCGATCTCAGCGATATCGAGGCCATCAGCGGTAAACAGCAGCTGCCCCTTATTCGCATACTGCGCGGTGCCGATATTGACCTCGGTAATGCGCACATCAAATGGTGCATTTTGCAGGGTGCGCTGTAGATCCAGTTTAGCCGCGTCCTGCTGCGCAAGTAATACCTGATACTCAGCCGTGATCAGCGCCAATGTATTTTGCAATTCCTGGACCTGGGTTTGTCCGGTCAGAGCCTGGCGTTGGGAATTTTCGAGTACAGATTTTGAAACGACCCCTGTGCCCGCCAGTTTCTGTTGGCGCTTATACTCAGCCTGTAGCAGGCTCAAGTTTTGTTTTGCAATGGTTAACGCATCAGTGGCCGATTTCTGCCGCACCTCGGATACCTTTAAATGAGCATCAGCCTGCAACAGGGCCAGTCGATAGTTGGCATCCTCGATACGCAATAGCTCTGTTCCCTTCGTCACAATCTTACCATCCCGTAATTCATCTGAAATCCAGATTACCCTGCCGGCCACTTCTGCCACCGAGTCCCAATTTCGGCCGGGGGAGACCCGGCCAAATCCAGTGGTGCGTGGTACCACATTCAAAGCCGGCACCTTCATGGCTCGAACTTTGACCGCACGTTCCTTTGCAGGCCCCTGGTTTGGCGGGCTTTTCATCTTTGGGGCGAGCATGATCAGTGTCACACCAAATACCAGGATAATAAACATCGCTATGTTGCGTATCCAGTGAATGCGCGGTTTTTGTTGTTCGCTCATAGAGCTACCCCGTGTTCCTTAACCAGTTGAGGTTTGATCTTAACGGAGATTGCTATTGTTGCGCTACTGCGAAGAGTCTCAATCATTAATTCGGTTAAGAGAAGTAGGTGCACATATCGCCATGACTTCACATCAAAAATATCATTATCTTGTTCAAGATTAAAATACGGAGTTATAGCGGGTGTCATTCAAATCGTGTTTCTGTCTATCATTAATCCAACCAGGCAGGATAGATATGCTGAACCCTTCATGAAAAAAACCGCATGCGGTGCGGTTATGTAATGGGTGCACGAACCCAGAGTAGATTACACCGAATAATCATCTGCATTTAAATCTGCTGAAGCACTGGTTAACATGCCAGCATTTTTAATCAATACGTTTATAATCCCCCTCCAATCACAACGTAACAAAGAATTGAATTTATGAAAATTGTAGTCACAGGCGGCACAGGATTCACGGGTAAGGCACTGGTTAAACGACTGCTGGATGAAGGTAATGAAGTGGTCGCGCTGGACTATAAGGAAGGCATCAAAACCGATGAGATAAAAAGCTGGGGTGGCGAAGTCGTCATTGGCAGTGTTACCGATAAATCTGTGGTGGAGAAAGCCTTCAAAGGGGCTGACATCATTCATCATCTGGCAGCCGCTTTTCGTGAACTGGATGTGCCCAATAGTTATTACGACGAAGTCAACGTCGGAGGCACGCGCAACGCCCTGGAAGTTGCAGAAAAAGTAGGTGTCAAAAAATTTATTTACTGCTCAACCTGCGGCGTTCATGGCAACATCGAAAAACCGCCTGCAAATGAAGAAGCGCCGATCAACGCGGCAGACTACTATCAGCAAACAAAATACCTGGCCGAGCCAGTGGTGCAGGAATATAGTGCGCGGGGAATGAAGTGTACGATTCTGCGCCCGACCGCTCTATACGGGCCGGGAGACAAAGATCGTTTCGGAATGATATTCCGGCGCGTCAACAAAGGCACGTTTCCGATCTTTGGCGACGGCGAAGCCTTTTATCACCCGGTTTACGTAGAGAACTATGTCGATGCCTCACTATTAGCCCAGGTACCCGGGATCGGCGACGGTGAAACCTATCTCATCGGAGATGAGGATTACCTGAGCATAGAAGAGCTGGTTGTAAAAGTGGCTGAATCCATGGGCGTACAGGATACAGTGAAAATCCCCCACTATCCCCTGTTACCGCTGCGTATTGCGGGGCATATGACAGAATGGGCCTGTAAACCCTTTGGTGTCGCCCCGCCAATATTTCCGCGCCGGGTAGACTGGTACCGACAGAACCGCGCCTTTGATATCAGCAAGGCACAACGTGAGCTTGGCTATAAGCCAGCAGTTGACCTCAAAGAAGGGATATTAAGTCAGAGGGGTTGGTCGTGCGAGCGGGCTAACTAGTTTTGCCCTTGCGTTGACGCAGCTTGCCTCCCACTGCACCACCGATCAGGCCAGAAATACCCGCAAGCATGTAGGCCTGAAGACTACCATCGTTGTATCCTAGTGTCTGGGAAATAAATGCGCCCAAAAGACAGGCAAAAAGCCCGACTACTGCATATTTCATAATCAGGTTGGTTGATTTTTCGGGCATGATAATAATTTTCTTTATTGGAACAAAGGTAATAATAACAAGGCGATCGCTGGTATACAACCGGGCGGTTCGAGCGAGAGCATATCGAAAATTTCGATGCCTGTGTGGTAATCGCTGATTTTCGGGAGTAATTACCAGAGTTCAAGCCCTTTCATACTATTACCCGCTGAAAGGCGGGGTATAATGATTGATATGCTTTACAGATACCAACCTCAGATTTCAGCCATTTGAAGAAAACACTCAGAATAATTGCGCTGATAGCCGGGATGTTGATTCTCCTACTACTGTCAGGCATCACTATCCCGCTAGGTTTTCTCAACCCTCAAATTGAGTCTATAGCCAGCCAACTACTGGATCGTAAAGTCACCCTTGAGGCCCCTGTCCGCCTGAAAACATCTCTTCATCCTGAGATTGTCCTGGGAAATTTCACGATCTCGAACCCAACCGGCTGGCTTGAAGAGAGCCCCTTTCTTGCAATACAGAGTGTCAGAGGGGAAATTAGCGCCCTGCCACTGCTGTGGGGGGAAATACTGATCGACGAACTGGTATTTGAGGGAGTAGAAGCGAATCTTCTCACGCGGTCAGACCGTTCAAATAACTACCAGTTCTCATTTTCGAAAGAGGGCACAGAGAGCGAAAGCAGTTATTTCAAACTCTCCGGCATTGGTGATGTTCAATTGCGTGACGTTAAAGTATCTTATGATGACGCCGCTATAGGTGAGAACTACCTTCTGACAATTGAGGAGGCTCTGGGCAAAGGTTTACCCGAAAAGCCGCTATCAATATCCGCACGAGGCATGGTACAGGCCAAACCCTATTCCCTCGAGTTATCGGGGGATCCTTTATCAGATCTGATCCAGGGTTCTGAACAGTGGCTCCTGGATGAGGGGCGATTGAACATCGCGAATACAAAACTGGATATCTCCGGTGTACTGGACAGGAGCACAACGCCAGCCACCGGGCAGCTTTCTGTATACTTTGCGGGCGATGATCTGAGTGAAATAGGTGAATTACTCACTGTGCCGTTGCCAGAATCTGCAGAATTTTCGGTGCAATCCAGAATCGATATACAAACGGATATCATCCGATTTTCCGAACTTGAGCTTACGGCATTCAACACTACAGCGCTGGGCGACTTTGCTTATGCTTTTGGCGATCAGCGCCCGGCCCTGCAAGGCGCACTCAGCATATCTAGGCTGGATACGGCGCTGCTAGCCTCTATGCAGAGTAGCGGCAAGGTAAATACCGTAGAGGAAGCTCCTGAGGCAGCAGCCCTGACAGAGGAAGCACTGGCACCATCCTGGAATATGCTCAAGATGCTGGACACCGATCTTCACTTGAAGATTGATCATTTAGAACTGCATGAGCTAAAAATTCAAGACCTGGATTTGGGCATATCGCTGAAAAATGGCGATCTTTCCTTACCCCTGTCCTTCATAATTGAAGATGCCCCCGTCAGCATAGAACTTGAAGTCGAAACTAGCCATGCAATTCCAGAAATGGCATTTTCCTTCTCCAGTAAAAACCTTGAAATTGAGCACTTACTAAAGGCCGCTGCTGGAGAAGACAGGTTTAGCGGGCAAACCGGCATTGTGGACCTGGAAGTTAAAACCAGGGGGAGCAGCCTGCTGGAGGTGTTAAGTGGAATGGATCTAAACCTTCAAATTACAGGCAACACACTAAACACCGAAGCGGGGCAGATGTTTTCAGCAAAAGATTTATCGCTGGTTTTTGGTTCAGGCCATCCGTTTTCACTTTCCGGTCAGGGCATGTTTCTCGAACGACCCTATCGGGTTAATGTCCGGACAGAACCGCCGAAAACATCTCAGGCAGCCACCTCATACACATTTGACATTTACGCCTGCGATACCAGTTTGAAATTAGAAACCAATTACTATTCGCAACGAAACGACCAACTCATTGACTATAACTATTCGCTGGGCGGTCAAGATATCTGCGGTATGCTCGATTCACTGACAGGTTTTATGCAATCTGACATAGATTTTTATAGCACCGGCGCGGGTAAGCTGAGAAAAAATCACGGCACGTTGGATCTGGGAACACTCAGACTGGGCACACTGGAAATGGATGTCAGGGCAGAACTGGCAATCAGTGATGATGGGAAACCACGATTAAGTGCAGATATCCATGGCAGCAAGCTTGATTTGAGCCCTTTTCTACAAGGCGGGTCTGAATCCTCGCCCCCCCCCACCAACCCTGCAGAGCAATCGCCGATAGTGGAAAAACCGTCCACTCAAAAACAAAATGCGGCCTTACTCAAAGATGTCATGAAGCAGGAGGTAATGCCGCATATAGACCTGCTGTTGCCCAATGCCGCTATCAACTTCCATATAGAAGAACTCGGCACCGGGTTTGGCAGCGCATCAAATATCAGGCTTGCAGCGAAGATAAAAGATGGTGCACTCACGGACGCACCCTTTCAGGTATCGATTGCTGAAGAGTTATTTACCGGCAATGCACGAATGAATTTGTCCGGTGAAAGCCCTGTTGTTCATTTTGAGTTATCCACCAATGATTTTCATTTACCCATTTTGTTAGAGGAATTCCATGTTGAGAATGCCCCGGACCTGATGGCAGATCATATTGAGTTACTACTCGAATTCAGAGGCAGTAAATTAATAGATATGTTGCAGCAGACATCACAAATGCTGACTATCAACGGCGGAAAATGGCGATTGGACAGAGAGTTTGGAGAAACGCTGTTCATCGACATTGAACAGGCCGAATATCAGTCCCATCCCGACATCCCCGCGACAATCGACTTAAAAGGACATATAAATTCCGAACCCCTAAGCCTACACCTGAAAGAAGACGGCCTATTTGGACAGGAAGCCAAATCCGTCAACCTGACAGTAAATGCCAGCCTGGCGGATACTGAATTACATATCGAGGGTAAGGTCTCACGCCATAAAAACAACGCTGGAAATGTGAGCAATTTGCACACAGTTTTGTCCGGCGGGCGCATGAGTAATTTGAATAATTTGCTTGGGCTCGACCTGCCTCCACTAGGACCGTACACTATCGAAGGCTCAATGGAGGGCACAGAAGAAGACATTGATTTTCATGACATGTTATTGCAAATCGGTGATTCCACCTTGAAGGGGGAGATGCACATCGATGTCACCAAAAACAAGCAAGGAAGCGTGGGCTTCCCTGTTGTTGTTTCAGCGCTTTTTGAAGCCGAATCTATCCAGCTAAATGATTTTCAATTCGAAGGCTGGTCCGCCCTCCTGGGGGATACAAACATGGAAGAGATACCCGAAGAATCATTGCCAGAACAAGCCCCGGAAAGTACTGGCCAGCTGGAAAACCTTATCAGCCCCGAAGTAGCAAAGAAAGTCAGGGCATCGCTGACAATCAAGGTTCAGGAAGTGCTCTCAGGAATGGATAAACTCGGCAGTGGAACGCTCAACGCAAGACTTGAAAATGGAACGTATTTACTGGACAGCCTCCATCTTGATATCCCCGGCGGTGCGGTTGATATTGATGGCTCACTCAAGCCTGGAAAAGACAAAATTCTAAGCCAGCTGAATATGCAAATAAAGCATCTGGATTATGGTGTACTGGCCCGACGCGTCCAGCCCGGAAGTGATCTCAAAGGAGAAGTAAACCTGAAGCTTGAACTTCAGGCCGAAGCAGATGACCCGACGACGATCAAACAGCACCTCAACGGTCATTTTCAATTTGGGGTGTTACCTGAAGAATATAAAGCCGGCGTTCTTGATTTATGGGCCGTCAATATTCTCACCGCAGCCCTGCCAGTCCTGCTCAAAGGCAGTAAATCTGAAGTAAACTGCCTGGCGGGTGATTTCACCCTTATTGATGGCATAATGACACCGGAAGTTTTTTTACTCGATACTTCCCGGATACGTGTCGAGGGTAAGGGCAAGGTAAATCTTAAAACCGATGAAATTGATTTTCACCTACTGCCAACTCCCAAAACAGCGCATCTATTCTCTGCAGCAACACCAGTCAGCATTTCAGGCTCCATTACAGACCCCGACATTGGCGTTAGCGCCAGCGATGTGGTCGGCACCGTGTCTCACATGGCTGCGGGTTTAATCACCACGCCCTTTAAGAAAATATTCATGGAAAGCATTGAGCCGGATGGAAAAACTGCATGCGGCGCGGCTATGCAATGGGTGCACGAACCCCGGGGAGAATAAACCGGATAGAATCATCCGTATTAAATTCTACTGAGCACCGTTTTAGCGAAATCAAAGGGAAGCAGTTGTGAGCATGCCAGAAATTTCATGATCACAAAGAATTGAATCAATGAGCGCTGTAGCAAACAGACGGCACAGGGTTCTCGGGTTTAAGCAGTGCACAGATTTCTAAAAAAGCCGTTAGTTCTCGAGGTCAGCATACCAAAGAAGGTGATAACACTCACCGGCACCGCCCAGACAAACAACCCCGGCACCCGCTTGCGGCGAATTATAAAGCGCACGCTTAAGCGGCGTGTCGAGATTTGTGATGTGAGCCATCTAGCTGCTCTTTACCAGGAGCCAGGTTGGCAGGATCTACAACCCACGCAATAAACTACAATTGTGGTCTTTTACTTGAAGCGAGCAAGCTCGGCAAATTAGTCGTCCCGGTTTTTTAACCACGGAGCCTGATCAAAAGCCTGGCGTTCTTCCTTACTGCCTGGCGGATAAAAATCATGCCGGGTATCGTCAGTAAAATAAGCCCAGAAAGATGTCTCCAACGTCTGGTCATATATTTTGAAATTTTGCTTTTGCTTTTGTTCTTGCAAATAGTCTTGCATGGCATCAAGTGGCTCCGGGCCTAATTGTTGGCCGATGATACGCCCGCCATATTGCGTATAAAGCGCCTTGTTGATCGCCCACCACTCGATCATCGCACGGGCAAATGTCTGCCGAACCTCCAGTACTTCTTGCTGCTGCTGTTCATTGGCCGTCTCATCCATTCGCGCCTGACTGTAGAGGCGTTGTAGGTCATCGAGCTTAGATTGGAGCTGTATTTTTTGCTCCGCTGACAGAGAATTCACTTCGAGTTGCTGCTTGATCTCGTCGATTTTTGCAGCGTCCTTCTCGCGATCTTCAAGTATAAACTGGTCAACTTTCGCGATGTAAAGATCAATCTCCTCCTGACTGGCCTGGATATCATTTTGCATCGCATAATTCTGAAAAAGATGTTGATTAATGACAGACTGCATTTCTTCAGCGTTTTTCGTCCTGATTTGCGTGCCCAGCACTTCGGCAACCAGTGGATCATCCGG
>JAUXFT010000139.1 GCA_030622755.1 Aestuariirhabdus sp.
CAGGCTGTTGAAAAAGTCTCTGGTGATTGCGAGAACGGCGAAAGCCAGCGAAAATGTGCAGTTGATACACAGTTTCCCCCTTCCCTGCCCCACATTTTGAGCCGGCTTTCAACGACGGATTGTCCCTCATAGGAGCTTCTTGAGGCATCCCGCCTCTCACCTTCTGCCGCCTGGCGGTTTTTCAACAGCCTGCTAGTTCCCGCGAAATAATACCCCAAGCTTGGATAACGATATTCTGTTACTAAGCTGTTCCTCGTAAAATCTCCTGCTGTTGTTTGCAAGCTGTTGTCGGTAATCCGGGGAACCTGCGAGTTGCCTTATGCGGTCCGCCAACACTGCACCATCATTAACTGGTACTGTCTCAAAAGGTTTATAGGAAAGATCTTTTTCAGCATGGCGAGTCCACTCTGTATCACCGGTGATAACCGCTCTCCCACAAGCTGCATAGGCATACATCTTGAGCGGACAGACGCGTTGAGTTTTCTTCCCGACGCCAAAAATCCCAAGGCAGATGTCTGCTTCCTCAATCATTTCAGCTAAAGCGTCAGGTGTCTGCCAGGCCCGAATCCATTCCAGGTTGGTTTCACTCATATTAGCTACTTCTACTGCAGCAGCTGTTTGCCCGGTGCCGACGATCCGGAACTGGATGTTCTGGTAATCCTTCAGCCTGGTCACGGCCTCAAGGATTGCGGGCACTCCGTGCAGGGGAATAAGTGTGCCGATAAATAACACTCGGCACAGCTTATCATTTGGCTGGTACGGATGCTGTCGGAACGTTTGCTCGTTGGTGGAAAGAGGAATATCAACCACCTTGTTTTCCGGCAAGCTGAATTCTCTGCAAAGATAAGATGCGTTCTGCGAAGTGTCAACGATGACAAGATCAGCAGATGAGTACGCCCTCTTTTCCATGCGTTTTAACAAAACTGATAGCCAGTTCCCGGGCGTTAGCAGTTTTCGGTCATTTACTGCGGTATCATACAAAGATATAAAAGCGTCGAGTACGATTAGCTCCGGCCTGACAGCTCGAGGTAAAAGCCCCAGAATTAGCGCTATAAATACCGAGGGGTATGGGACATATACTCGTGCAGCGCGCCCGTGCAACAGGAATTTTATGATAACAGACATGTGAGCATGAACAGCTCGAAACAAGCCCAGGAGAGAGCGGAGCTTGCTGTGTTTTGACTGAATGCCCTTTCTCCACATCGGCACGTTGATTTCAGTTAAATCCAGCCACGCCGCCTTCCTGAAGTCCTGAATCCGATATCGAACATTAGGGTAACCTTCAGAATCGAGATGTACGCCAAGTACACACAATTCTGATTTTTTATCAGACCCAGGCGTCAGGTCCACTCACAGCGCCCCATTTTGTTTTTTAGAGCATCCTGGATGCCCTGGCCAAATGCGTTCCCCTTTTTTCTCTTATCCTTTTCAACCAACGCAATGGACAAAAATTCGACAAATAATCTGGCTAACTGGCGTAGTCCCCAGACCGGTTCGCGCCAGAAATAATGCATAAGCGTTACCATCGTGTTACGGGTCATGTAATACTTCCTGATCGGAGAATGATCAAATGCCAGCAAATGATTTATACGTGGGCCTGGGCGCCCAATAGAGTGCGACATAAGACTCCTGCAACTCATCACCACCTCAAAGCCGTTCGCCCGTGCTCTAAGGCAATATTCGTGATCAATAGAGTCAATAAAATAATCCTCCCTGAAACTGCCGATACGCGCGAACAGATCGAGTTTCATCAGTGTCCCCGAGGTTATCACCGTGCGCCGCTTGACAAACTCCTTGTCAGATCGGGTTCCGCATTTAAGGAAGTTCCGTTTTCTGGATATGTCCCAGTAATTGCTGCCGATGAGCGGTGAACGGGCGCCGGTTGCAGCGTATATAGCTATAAGCGTGTCTAACATGCCGTCATAAACGAGCGTATCCTGATCAAGCGTCAGCACCCACAAAAACCCGGAATCTCTGGCAAGTGACGTTGCCTGATTAAGTGCTTTACCAATACCCCTGTTTTCACTGTTTTCTACCAGGGTCACTGTGGGCGAGACGGAAAAATCCCGGAGTATGGAAAGACTCTCTTTGTCGGAGGCGTTATCGATAATAATAATTGACTGAAGTTGTTTTTGTGCCTTGCGTAGTCTGGCGATAATGCCATTGTCCGGGAAATAAGTGACAACAACCGCGCAGGTGTTGGTTGCAGTAGGAACCAGGGATGTGTCCGCACAACTGTCCTGTGTGCTGCTGTGGCGTTTATCCATCACGACTCGTCGTCATTTCTTGCGCTGGTTTCAGAGGCCAGCTCTTAACCGGTGTGTCTGTCGGTATTAAACAGCCTGAGCACGGACCTGAGTTGGTGTAGAGGTATTTTAGCCAATGCCTTAAGGACCAGAGCGGCCAGTCTTTTCCACCCAATTACCCTCCGTGATAGGTTAAGGCTTCCTTCACGAAAATAACGTGCATTCTCAATATCTCCTACGCGACTGTAGTACGCAAATAATGCGTTATAGGTGATAAGTAACATTTCTATTTTCTGCAGGCTTGTTTTTCTGGAATGGACGCCAGCATCATGCACTCTATACGCAGCTGGCTTGATATCCGCCAGGTACTTGCCCCTGCCATACGCTCCCAGTAGCGACCAGATGACAAGATCGCCATATCTTGCGGAAATCAAATCTGGTGGAACCTCATTTATGACATTTCTAAAGCATGCGGTCAAAGTGTATATCGGTGTGGATTTTATTAGCTCGTCGGCTTCAAGATCTCGCGTGCTCCCTCCAAAATCCACACTCAGCTTCCCGTTCTCGTCAAATGGCTGGCAATCCGTGTAAGTGATAACATAGTCAGCGTTATTTTCTAAAAAGTCGATTTGTTTCTGCAGTTTTGTTTTGTCTGTCCAGTAGTCATCACCTTCGCACAACGCAATATATTTCCCTCTAGCCTTGGGAAACACAAAACGGGGGTTTATTAATCCACCTTTTGTATACTGGTTTTCCGTTTGAATGATTGGCTTAATAATACTTGGGTACCTTTCTGCATAATCCAGAACAATATCTGTTGTGCCGTCTATAGATGCGTCGTCATGTATCAGAATCTCAAACGGGAAATTTGTTTCCTGCATTAAGAAGCTATCAATTGTTTCGCGTATGTATTGTTTATGGTTGTAGGTCAAACAGCATATACTTGCCAAAGGGCGGGAGTGGCAGCCCCAATCGCTCATAATATCCTCTTGGGATTTGTTTTCAGTTTCCAGCATATCTTTCGAATAACCCATCGTCGATTCCTGCGCACCTCAGGATATCAAATGTTAAGTGCCTGATACCGAAATACCTGGTTAGGTGCCGTGTCTGTTGCTCGCCTCAAATTACAGCTAGTCTTTCGTAATCGCAATCATGATGTTTACAGGGTATTTACTGTTGCCCAGTTGGTCGTATTTTTTATTAAGATGCCGGTTGATTTTAACTAGATCAGCACCGTAAAACTTCCCAGCAAAATATGACATAAATGTGGTGGCGACGGAGGTGTAGATGTCGCCATATTCTCTAATCGTAAAAGACAGATCTTTAGAAGAGAGGTAATTAGTGGTTTCTTCTATGTTTGGAAGGCCACAGTCCATATGCTCTTTTGCCCACTCTGCTTTTGTCACCTCAAAAATGAGTTGCAACCTTTCCAGCTCATTTAGCTCTTTATTTTTAAAAGGGTTGAATATTAGAACATTGTTTCTTGAGACCCGAACTAATTCATCAATAAACATTTCCCGGGCATCCGCTGCTATATGCTCGAGAACATGACAGGTAACCACAGCATCAAAGCTATTATCAGAAAAAGGTAGTTTTAATCCCGAAATACCATTCACTGATGGCTCAACAAGAAAATAAAGATTATCTGGCATAAATTGAGACAATATTCCGTGTCCACCGCCGATATCAAGTATCGAGTCGCCACTTTTCAATAGTCTGTTGAGGTTCGTTTGTAAAATGGTAAATCGTTGGTACTGATTTACATCTAGCTCTTCAGGGTCTGAGAGGTACCCACTGTTTTTACTATTGAGGGTCCCCAATATATCGCGGTTGAAACCTAAATATTCGGCGCTTTTTAGCTCGGCATTCGAAAGATTATAAAGACCGAATCTGTTTGCGGTATTCGCAAAATTATAGTGGGTTTCCCCGTCCAGTGGCTGCTCTGATAATTGGGATCGATGTTTTCCTAAACAGCGCATTCCTAATTTGTGCCTCAATGTCCCGTAAACAGAAAAAAGTTTAGTCCGCATCATTTAAACTTAATCGCTTGAACCATATTTATGACGAGCTTCCGACTTTCGACCGAGAAAAGCATATTGACAATGAAAGCCATAAGTGCAAATCCAGCCAAGGATGCAAAAATTTCCAAACGGTTCATCGAGTCATATTCAATATTTAGTGAATGAATGAATGTCAATAACGAGCCCGTAAGCAGAAATGTCGGTGCAATATCCTTTAGCAACCATGGCAAATGCAGGCCTGGTGCGAGTATATGATGTACGATTGGGGTCCACAAAATAAAAGTGATTAATCTTAGCGTGAACCATGCCTGTGCCACAGCCAGCGCTCCATATTTAAACGCAACATAAATAATTACGGGGATCTGTATGATGGCTAAAATAGTATTGTAGATTACGTGAATTCTAAGTTTCCCATGCGCAAACTGAAGGTAGTATTGAAACGCGCTAATGGCTAAAATTCCGTTCCCAAGTGCAAACCAGAAGAGTATCGGCCCTGCCCAATCCGAAGCATTCCTGTTCCCCGTCCACGCAAACAACAGCTCTGTCGAAAACAGGGTTATTATCCCCGTTAAAGGCAACACTATTACGGCCATTAGCTGCGTTGATTTTCTATACAGTGTGAGCATATCCTTATTGTTGTCCTGGGACAGGAGGTAAGTCATTCTAGGTAGAATGGCTTGGCTGATAGGTCCGGAGCTTTGGGTGATACCTGTCGCAACAATTGCTACCAAAGCAAAATAGCCATATTCCGACAATGGCAAAACATTCGAAAGTACCATTTTGTCCAGCTGAGTTAACAGAATCCAAATAGTCGCTGAGTAAGCAAGTCCACCAGCAAAAGGAAGATTTGGCCATA
Source organism: Aestuariirhabdus sp. (assembly GCA_030622755.1). Lineage (GTDB taxonomy): Bacteria > Pseudomonadota > Gammaproteobacteria > Pseudomonadales > Aestuariirhabdaceae > Aestuariirhabdus. Next base: position 5,124 of record JAUXFT010000139.1, read on the forward strand.
GCGTGCGCCAGAAAATATTTAGCCCGAGTTTGTCTGTAGGAGGCATTGAATGGTAAAACATGGTGGACAGAACTACCAATTCGACAGCGCTGATCAGCAGCTGATAAACAAAGAAACTCACGATATCTTGAGTGATGAACTGCAAAATAATCAAGGCCCCCACAAATCGTGCTGTTGCCAAAACAACGTTTGCAATATTTAACCAAACCTGGTTTTCCATCCCCTGGATACCGCTACGATATAGTGACGAAAAGAACCGTAACCCTATAACAGCTCTTATTAACATAGTGCAGGTTTTCACATCTGTAAAAGAGAGTGATGAAACATTTAACCAATTGGTTGTAATCCATTCGCTTCCAGCGCTAATGCTTATAACAACGGCCAGGGATAGCATGAAAAAAATTATTTCAAGACTTCTCAGTAATCGCTTTAGTTCAATGAATTCCAGTGCATGTCCGCGTGCTTTTGCGGCTTGTCGTGACAGCATTGGAGACATGCCCATATCCAATAGCTGCATCCATGACTGCAGAAGTATGAAAAAACCAACCAGGCCGAAGGCTTCAGGGCCGAGAAACTGGAGGTATAGGGGGAAAACAGCTATCCCAATGATTGTTGTGTAGCCAAGGCCGATGTAGTTTGCTACCGCATTCCACCTTAATGACCTGGAGTTTTGCATCGTACTATTTTCAATCTCGAGTATTATATTAACTGGTCAACACCAGCAGGTGGCGTAACATTTGTTTCGGTCATACTGGTTAACCTGAGTAAACGACATCCGTTTTAGTATTGTCACAGCTCAGTAGGTTGGGTGGTAGCACGCTATTCCAGCTAAATCGTTATGCTTCATTTTCCCCTGAACATGGATAACGCCTTTTCAATTGCAACCCTGTTTTGTGCGTCAGAATTTCTCGATTTACTAAACTGTTCCGGTCCGCAGTAGTCTTTATTGTTTTCATTAAAACCCAGTTTCAATAGTAGCTCCTCATGCACGCAGCGCGGGTTCTCGCAGAACGCCTCGTATTCCACTACCAGTTTTCTCGATTCGTTTACCGTTTTCATGCCCTTATTGACCGCGGTGTTAATATAATGCACCTGTCCGGCAGACTGGGTTACAGGATCAAGGTTTTTTAGTTGTGGGTATTCGGGTATTTTGAATGAATACCACTCTTTCTCATTACCTAGTTGCAGTTTTCGTGCATCCAGGATGGAGGAAACATTTGTTACCGGATCACGTTTTAATTGAATAAAGAGGGCTTTTTCAAAGATCATATCGAGGAAGGGTATGTTGTAATTCAGGATCATGCCTTTCAGCGCGAAAGGTTTTCCGAAAATACGAGTCAGCGTCGTTAGTTCACCCACCAGCTTTTGTTGATCGACCACACGAAATAATTCTTCATCAGGTAGCCAGTCCAACTCCTTAAATGGAAAAAATCTGCGCCAAAAATACCAGAATTCATTCGGCGCTAACGCGCCCTGCGTCTTGCCATTCTCTGACTTAAAGGAAAGTGTGCTGTTGAAATCCAGGATCTCATTGCGGAAGTTAAAGCGTGGGTCGGTTAATAAAAGTTGTATCTGGGCGCCTATCGCCGGCGCGCCATAAAATCTGGAGAGAAGATTGGTGGGGTAGGCAACCAAACTGCTGCTGGCTAACCATTGTGTGAATAGAGTCGTGCCACTTCGCAAAGGCCCCATGATAAAGATAAGCGGGTAATCTGCGCCTAGTGCAGATGAATTATCAAGGATTTTCTCCTCGGCGCAATTCAACGACCCATTTAGGGACGTTAGCAGAAATTCCAGTTGGGGGTTTCTTCTGAACGCTTTGCCACGCACTTTTTCTTCTGCTTTATTGTGCATGGACGTTTTCATTATCTATCAAGTCGTATTCGTACAGGTGCTTGAGCACACCACGCGGCCCTATTTCCATTAGTGAATCAATGACAGAAAGACAGGGTATGAATCCAGTGGTTCTTTGTGTGTAAGGCACGTGCCGCATCGCTATGAAGTGCAGGTCTATACCCATCCTGCAAAAATCCTCTGTATCATACAACGCCTGCCCGCCTTGCGGATTGATATAGGTAGTGGCGCCCTCACGTTTGCATATATCTAGAACTCTATCCTGACCGGTCAGATGACTGTTTTGATAACAGCGGCTTGTTATCGTGAACTCGGTATTTATTCCCAGGAAGGTTGCCAGGGTCCTTAGAAGATGGGCAAGAAAATCAGCCAGGTTGCAGGTTTCATAGTAAATAATATTTTCAATGACCGGGAAAATTTCGGAGAAAGACGGGGCCTTCCGGTACGCATTTTCTATCGACGTAACCATCATTTCCCGCCAGACAGGCGAAGACTGCAGTGATATATCACAAATTCTCTTTTTATAAGATGCTTGATATAGAGGGGCTGTAATGTAACTAGGCTTGCCGTTAATCAGTATGCGATTCCGGTTAACCCATCCGCCCTTGATGTAATTTACGTCATCATAGATCACGAAGCGATCAACAGAGCCAAGAAGCTGCCAATAACCAATATAGGGAAAAAAATAGGGCTGCATTATCGCAAGCTTCATGCCTTGTCTTCCACAAACACTCGAATTACTGACGTAACAGTCTGGATTGTTCCGGCATCTACGGTTGTTCCGGTTGGCAGTAAGACAACCCTGTCCGCCACCTGTTTGGTATTGGGTAGAACCAACCCTGCGTGGGGGTATAATTCTCTATAGGGCTTCATGTTATGGCACCCAGGCCAGAAATATCTGCGCGCCAGGATATTTTCAGCATGTAGGCTTTGGATGATCTGATCACGAGTTGCAGGGCACTCTTCGCTGATTTCAATCACGACATATTGATAGTTGTTGCGCTCGGATTCATCATAGGAGAGTAGCCTTATACCAGGCAAGCCGGACAGTTCCTCACGATAGACCAGGTAGTTGCTACGGTTGGCCTCAACCATGCCAGTGATGGCGTCCAGGTTGACTATTCCCATCGCTGCTGCAATTTCAATCATCTTGCCGTTGGTGCCAGGGTGAATGACGTTGTCCATCCCGGAGAAGCCAAAGTTGCGCATCAGGCGCATGGTTTCAGCAAGTTTATCATCGTTGGTGAGAACTGCGCCGCCCTCGAAAGTATTGAAAAATTTGGTTGCATGAAAGCTTAATACCTCGCAAGCCCCAAAATTACCGACCATCGTACCCTTGTATGAACAGCCAAAGGCATGAGCGGAATCGAACATTAGTTTGAGGCCATGCTCGTCGGCAATTGTCTGCAACGCTTCGACGGGTACGGAACGCCCCCACAGACGGACACCGATAATGCCGGTGGTGCGTGGAGTGATCATGCAACGTACTGCTTCAGGATCGAGGGTATGGGTCGCAGGGTTGATATCCGCAAATACAGGTGTAATAGCCTGCCAGTGCAGGGCGTGAGCAGTAGCAATGAAAGTGTATGAGGGGATGATCACCTCACCCTCGAGCCCCAGCGCACGGATGGCGATCTCAAGCGCTACTGTGCCGTTGCACATGGCTACGCAGTGCTTGACGTCGTGGTAGTCGGCCACTCGCTGTTCAAACTCTTGCACCATCGGTCCATTGTTACTCAACCAGTGGCGATCAAGTATCTGCTCGGCAAACTTCAGAAAGGCATCACGACTGCCTATATTCGGTCGACCAACATGCAGCGGTTGCTCAAAGGCTGGAGTGGCGCCGTTGATAGCGAGGTCTTGTGGTGTTTGAATTAATTTCATTGTGCAAAAGTCAACTAAGGAGTCTCAGGCCAATTGATGCTGACGATGCCTCAATGCATCGGAGGGCATTCTTCTGTTATAAAATGCTGCCCTGAACAGCTCATG
>JAUXFT010000180.1 GCA_030622755.1 Aestuariirhabdus sp.
ACAACTGGATCAATATCACGAAACTCTTGCTGAATTTTCGCTTGTGCCGCACTGGCCAAATCAGAAAGCTCAAATATTTTTCCACTGATCATTACGATTAACCTCTGCTTTCAAAATACTGGTTATCGGGTTCATTCGCACTACCGATGCAATCACTGCAGCAGGCAACACTGAGGAAATTGTATTAGCTCAGCGCTATTACCTGAGCACTGGCAACACAAAAAAGATAAGCCCGGGCCATTAAGCTCGGGCTTATATTCGCCATCAATTAACCTTGGGAGATCAACCTCGGCTCTTAACCTCGGCTCTTGTCCCCAATTCTTAGCCTCGGCCTTTAACCTCTGTGATAACGCTGCGGAACGAAAGGTGCGCGGGCAACATTCATCGGCAGTTGCTTGCCACGAACTATTGCAAACAATTCGGTTTCCAGCGCAGCGTATTCTGTCGCAACGTAGCCCATCGCAACCGGTGTGCCTATAGTTGGACCGAAACTGCCGCTGGTTACCATACCCACTTTTTCGCCTGCAGCATTAACCAGCTCTGCACCTTCACGAATCGGCGCACGCCCCTGGCCTATCAAACCAACACGCTTGCGGTTCACCGCCTTGGTAACGATCTGATCAAGAATAATATCCGCACCCGGGAAGCCACCAGCACGTTCTCCATCGGTACGTCGGCACTTACTGATCGCCCACAACAGGCTGGCTTCTACCGGAGTGGTGGTGGTATCGATGTCATGACCGTACAGACACAAACCGGATTCAAGACGCAACGAATCGCGTGCGCCTAATCCGATAAATTCGATTTCAGGCTGTGCCAGCAATAGACGCGCAATACGATCGGCATCGGCCTCTGGAATAGAAATTTCGAAACCGTCTTCGCCAGTGTAACCCGCGCGGCCGATGAGACATTCAGCGCCGTCAATCACGATTTCACGGGAATCCATAAATACCATGTCGGCCACGTCAGGCTGAATGCGAATCATCGCCTCGGCAGCTTTTGGTCCCTGCAGTGCGAGCAGCGCACGACCTTCCAACACTTCGACTTCAACGTCATCACCCAGCCTGGCACGCATGTGTGCGATATCCTGCTGCTTACAGGCAGCGTTCACTACCACAAACAACTTATCACCAAGATTGCTGACCATCAGATCATCCATGATGCCGCCCTGCTCGTTGGTAAATAGCGCATAGCGCTGCTTACCCTGAGGCAGATCGATAATATCGACCGGCACCAGTTTCTCCATCGCAGCGGCCGCACTGGCACCTTTCAGCAACACCTGCCCCATATGGGAAACATCAAACAGGCCTGCACTCTCACGCGTATGGATATGCTCTTTCTTCACCCCAAGCGGATACTGCACCGGCATCTCATAACCGGCAAACGGAACCATCTTGCCACCCAGTTCCAGGTGCAGATCATAAAGCGGGGTTTTAGCCAGTTGTTCGTTGGATGATGTCATGCTGCTCTCCTGTATGAATCAATGTAAGGCCAAGGGACTACTCAATAATCTCTAATGCCTTAATCACTAGTCCTTAATTAATAGACCTGAATTAATAGACCTGAATTAATAGCGCGTTAAACACTACGCTTAAATAAAGTCGGCTTGCTGTATGCGACGATATCTCATAAGCCCACAAAACTGATGGCACATGTGTTTGTCTCTTCTTTTATAAAAAGCATTATAAAAAGCGTTATAGGTCATGTGATAAATTACGCTATAAATCATGTTATAGATCATTAATGCCGAACTACTTCATCGATCTATTCGCCTTTCACAACATCTCATAACCTTTCACTGCTTTTTACAACTATCCAAACAGCAGGTTCCCGACGTTCATCGGTGAATATTTTTGCAGGAACCTGAACAACCATTATCCGATAAGCTCGCCCTGTTAATACGTTCTTGTCTTAAAAGGTGGTGGCGTATAGTCAGCAATTTTAGTGCTATCCGGCTGATAAACGCGGATCAAAATAATCATGGTGTCGCCCTCGGTATAGAGCCAGTTATGATCTTGCGCCTTATTGGAAAAAGTGATCCTCAGCGAGCCATCTTCTTCAAACTTCATCTGATCCATGGTCAGCACATAACCCTTATCGAATTTGTTCTTGTTTACATGAACATTTTTATCATGAGCTGTCACTGACCAGAAGCCAACATCACTGAGAGGTGGCAACTCATCCTTACTGAAAACAATCTCACCCTCACCGGCAACCGTCGTCATGTAGTAATTGGCTTCCTCTTTCGAGTTGCCCCACAGACCAAAGTAAGCACCTGCTGCTCGACCAATATAGTTTCCATTGAGAAACTCACGAGTACCAAAAATCTCGGTCGCACCCGTGTAGCCATTACCAATCTGGAGATTTTTTGTTTCCGCCTTAATGCTCATTACTGCTGCATCGATACCCGCCTGCACCTCTGCCTTTTGCTCCTTGGTCAACTCCACATCAGACATAATGCCAATAGCCGCAAAACGTTTGAACTGCTCGGTTTCTGACGGTGGAACTTCGCTCAACAACTTATTCACGTACTTCACAAAACCATAGTTGTAGGCTCTTTTCGCATCGTATTCAGGGTAGTTACTCACTTTTTCCGGTGCATCAATTATCTTGATCGCCTGCTGGATACCACGCACATGATCCGCTTCTTCTGCGTTTTTAATGTCGATGCGATTGACGATCATCACGTAGTTACCTTCCACCCGTACCGGCGTGGCATCCGTGTTCGGAATCTCTTGCGAACTGTTATAAAAAACGAATCGGCCAGCCTCACCATTATTAGCGCGGGTTCCCAAATAAAAGAAGTTATGGGTAAACACGTCAATCGCCTGATAAACGATATAACGATCTTTAACTTCAGGAATCTCCAGCGTCACCGGACCATGGGTAATATCCATAAACACGGCACCGGTCATTGAGGTCAGGTTCGGCGCAACGATCGGCATACCCACGCTTTCCCAGGGAAGCTTGGGGTTCATAGTCACTTTGTTAGGCTCAAGATTGTAAAATTTTTCCATGGCGTTGATTGTCTTTACCTGCTCCATCATTGGGTAGGCATAGATATACGCATCATAGGCAATCTCTTTCAGACTTTCTGTTTCAGCGCTACCGGCCGCAGCGGCTTTGCTCTTTACCGGTTGAGTTTCTGCGCTGCTTTGGCTACAGGCTTGCAATAAGCCAAAAATGGCGATAATCGAAATCATGCGAGTATAAAATGTCATATTATTAATATTTCCTAACGAAAAATATGATAAGGAACGCTGCCACAGAATAAGGCTGTGACAGCTGGTGCGGATGGTTACTTTTCCTGACTCTCAAGTAAAACAATAAATTAATCGCGGTACTCGTCGATCGATGGGCAACTGCAAACAAAGTTACGATCACCGTAAACGTTATCGATGCGATTAGTGGCAGGCCAGAACTTGTTGGTCTTCAAACGCTCAACAGGAAATACCGCCTGTTCGCGAGAATAAGCACGATCCCAGTTATCGGATACCAGATCCGCCTGGGTATGCGGAGCGCGTACCAACGGATTGTCTTCCAGGCTCCAGTTACCCGACTCAACCTGGGCGATCTCTTCGCGAATCACCACCATCGCTTCGATAAAGCGATCCAGCTCCGCTTTGGATTCTGATTCGGTTGGCTCGATCATCAATGTGCCGGCCACCGGGAATGACATGGTCGGCGCGTGGAAACCAAAGTCCATCAGCCGCTTGGCAATATCTTCTTCGCTGATTCCGCAACGCTCTTTCAGCGGACGAATATCAATGATGCACTCGTGGGCAACTCGATTGTTACGTCCCCGGTACAGTACCGGATAATGCGCGGACAGTTTCTCGGTCAGGTAGTTGGCATTCAGGATGGCCAGCTCGGTAGAACGCTTCAGCCCTTCAGCTCCTAACAACGCACAATAGGACCAGGAGATCGTCAGGATAGACGCGCTACCAAACGGGCTGGCAGAAACGGCGCCCAGACCATGATCATCTTCGGCATTCAATCCATCGATAGGGCTTACCGCATGGTTAGGCAAGAACGGAGCCAGATGACTCTTCACGCCAATGGGGCCCATACCCGGGCCACCGCCACCGTGAGGAATGGCGAAGGTTTTGTGCAAATTAAGGTGTGATACGTCAGAACCGATCAGACCCGGCTTGGACAAACCAACCTGGGCATTCATGTTGGCGCCGTCCATATACACCTGACCACCGTTATCGTGGATGATTTCGCAGATCAATTTGACCTGCTCCTCAAACACACCATGGGTGGACGGATAGGTGAGCATCAGGCAGGAAAGGGCCGCTTTGTGCTCCTCTGCCTTGGCTTTCAAATCATCAACGTCGACGTTGCCATTTGCATCACACTCAACCACAACCACCTTCAAGGCGGCCATCGCGGCAGAAGCCGGATTGGTGCCGTGAGCAGAACTTGGAATCAGGCAGATATCGCGATCGCCCTGACCAATGCTTTGCTGATATTTGCGGATCGCCAACAGGCCAGTGTATTCACCCTGAGCACCGGAGTTGGGCTGCATGGAAATTTTATCGTAACCGGTTATCTCCACCAGCATCGCTTCCAGCTCATTGATCATCTGCATATAGCCCTGCGCCTGATCACGTGGCGCAAAGGGGTGAACGTTAGCGAACTGCGGCCAGCTCAGGGGAATCATCTGAGTCGCTGCGTTCAGCTTCATGGTGCACGAGCCCAGTGGGATCATGCCATGAGCAAGACTGAAATCCTTGTTTTCCAGACGCTTCAGATAACGCATCATTTCGGTTTCGGAATGATAGCTGTTGAATACCGGATGGCTCAGAATCGCGTCGCTACGACGCATATTTGCAGAAATGCCCACCGGAATTCCAGCATCGGCATTTGCGCGAACGGCGCTGTCGATCGCCGCAGCGTCGAGTCCATGATCGTCGCCCAGTAACAGTGTCCACAACTGTTCTACATCGGCCTGGCTGGTTGTTTCATCCAGACTGATACCGATGCTGTCGCTGCCAATCACACGCAGGTTAATACCGGCGGCATAACCACGTGCGGTAAGCGCCTGTTGATCGGCTACTTGCAGGCTCAATGTATCGAACCAGTGGCTGTTATTCAGGGTAATGGTCTTGCCATGTTGCCGATTCGACTTGATACCTTCGGCCAGAATGCTGGTCAAGCGCAGCACGCGCTCGGCGATGCGCTTGAGACCTTCAGGTCCGTGATAGACCGCATAGCTGGACGCCATATTGGCGAGCAGTGCCTGCGCGGTACAGATGTTAGAGGTCGCCTTCTCGCGGCGGATATGTTGCTCACGAGTCTGCATCGCCATACGCAATGCTGGAGCACCATTAGCATCAATAGACTGGCCAATAATACGACCCGGAGTAGAACGCTTGTAACTATCGCGGGTGGCGAAGAAAGCAGCATGAGGTCCACCAAAGCCCATCGGCACACCGAAACGCTGCGCCGAACCAAATACCACATCGGCACCCATTTCACCGGGTGACTTTAACAGCACCAGGCTCAACAGATCGGTGGCAACCGACACCAATGTTTTCTTGTCGTGAGCTAGTTGAATCAGGGGCGCGATATCATTCAGTTCGCCGCCAGTAGTGGGATATTGCAGCAAGGCACCGAAGGCATCCTGCTCTGCCAGCAGGGTGCCAAGATCGCCCACTATGACGTCATAACCAAAGTACTCTGCACGGGTCAGCACCACATCGAGAGTCTGCGGATGGATATCGTCCGCCACCAGGAACAGGTTGCTCTTCTTGCGATTGGCGCGCTTGCACAGGGTCATCGCTTCAGCCGCCGCCGTCGCTTCATCAAGCAATGAGGCGTTAGCCAGATCCATACCGGTGAGATCCATCACCATCTGCTGGAAATTCAACAGTGTTTCCAGGCGGCCCTGGGAAATTTCCGGCTGATACGGCGTGTAGGCGGTGTACCAGCCTGGATTTTCAAACATATTGCGCAGGATAACGCTCGGCACCAGCGTGTTGTAATACCCGGTACCGATGTAGGATTTGTTGACGGTGTTGCGCTCGGCTACATCCTTTATAGTCGCCAACACGTCGCGCTCACTCTGACCACCAGCCATCGCCAACGGACCCGGTAAACGGATCGATTCCGGAACGGTCTGGTCGATCAAGGCATCAACAGAATCGAGTCCAAGCTCGGCCAGCATTTGCTGGATCTGCTCGGCATCAGGGCCAAGATGGCGGTCACTGAACTCTAGCGAATTGGTCAAATCGGCCAGGCTAGAATCAGCCAGGCTAGAAAGTGTAGGAGCATTCATAAATTCAATCCTGTCATCACGGCGGGCGTTGGCCCTGCACAATCGAAAAATATTGTCACAACCAGACTGCGACTATCAATACGTAGTTATTCGCTCTCAGCGACGACTTCCGCATAGGCTGCTGCGTCCAGTAGCTCGTCCAGATCTGCCGGATTTGCGACACGCAACCTGGCGATCCAACCGTCACTGTAGGGAAATTCATTCACAGTTTCGGGCGCATCTTCCAGCGCTTCGTTGACTTCCAGTATTTCACCAGCGACAGGGCAGTAGATATCAGAGGCGGCCTTAACCGATTCCACCAGCGAGAACTCTTCACCCCCGTCAACTTCACGCCCTACTTCCGGAAGCTCGACAAACACAACATCACCCAACAGCTCCTGGGCGTGATGGGAGATACCTACAGTTACTGTGCCGTCTCCGTTGTCCATTACCCATTCGTGGCTTTTAGCGAAACGGTAGTTACCTGGAATATTACTCATGGTGTTTCCCCGGATTCAAAACTATTAAAAAATCGGTTTCATTCGTTTGGTAGACATTTCTTAATAAAAAAAGTTAGTAATCAAAAGCTG
>JAUXFT010000227.1 GCA_030622755.1 Aestuariirhabdus sp.
AAACAGTTAGGTTTTGAGAGTGAATATATGGAACGGCATGATTTCTATTATGATAATTCACTGGAACTCTATTTTAACGCCGCTGTTCATAACAACGAAGATAGAAACCTTCAGACAATTTTTAATAAACTGGAAGGTCCTTCTATTTTACTCACAGGTATGATGGGGGAGATGTGGTATAGCCATGATGCTATGGTAGCGGCAAATTTTATCAAGGATGCGGATAATAAATTAAAACGTGCAGATCTATCTGGCTTTGGTATGAATGAGGTACGCTTGCATCGCCACATTGTGCATTGCCCAGTACCTTACATTGGGGCAGTGCAACGAACTAGCGTTCATGCTATTACTGAAAGTGAGGAAATGGCCCCCTGGACCCTTAATTGTTCCTATGACAGGCCCATACCTCGTCGTATTGCAGAAGAAGCCGGTATTCCGAGAGAAATGTTTGGTCAGAAAAAGATGGGTGCTGCTGTTTTAATGGCTAAGCCTGAACTTCCAGTTGACGAAACAAGAAAGCGTGATTTTAAACGTGATCTCGTAAAGAATGAATTGTTGTCATCTTGGCAGCTACCTTTTTTTGGAATGGTTCATCGTTACAATAACTGGATCGAGTGGAAAAATCCGAATCGGTATTTTTCAAATCATGCTAAATATCCGCTTGCCTATTACATTTCGCGTATGGTTGAGAAATTAACAGGTAAAAAGCCTCGTTTTAAACCGATCTGGCAGCGTTTAAATGCTGAATTATATCGCTATTCATGCAATGAATTGGCCGATAAATACAGATGGTTGGGTGAAGAGCTGAGTGAATTAGCTCGTCAACAAGGTGAGGTGGAATCAGTCACGGTGACCAAACCGGCCAATGAAGACTCCACCTAGTACAATCAGTGCAGCGAGTGACTGGGTTGCTGTGAATAATTCTCCAAGAATTAGATATGCTAACAATGCGGTAAATAGTGGTAGTAAATTGATGAAGCTGGTTGCCAAAGTTGCCGGCATTTGAGAAACAGCGAAGTTAAACAGGCCATAGGCTCCCAGTGTAACAACGACCCCCAGGTAGAGAATAGCAAGTATGGGTTGCCACTCCCAATTAGTAGGAAGGCCCTCGTAGAGAGCGAGCGGGAAAAAGAATATGGCTCCAATAAATGCCTGTACTGCAGTTAAAAAAAGTGCTCGGTAGCGGGCTAAAAGGTGTTTAAGTATCAGGGTGTAACCTGCCGCGCAGCACATCGCCAGAAACTCTAATGAATTACCGAGTAATGGGTTAGGGGCGTGCTCACTACTGGGACTGCCCAGGCTAAGCCAAATGCTTCCGCCGACGGCGATACTAAACCCTAGCAGGGATAGTCTCGTTATTCTTTCCCGTAAAAACAGATATGCTCCGAGAGCAACGAGCAGTGGCAGTGTCGCTGTGATCATTCCGGCTTGAGCTGCGCTTGTGTTCATCAACGCGTAGGCTTCAAAGATAAAATAGAGGCAGGGCTCAAAGGCAGCCATGGCGACCAACAGGCGCCAATCGCCTTTGTGGTATTTAGGGCGGCCTAATTTTGGCAGTAATAGTAGAAAACAGCAGCTCGCGGCCAGCAAACGCAGAAATATTACTGACATTGGCGAATAGGTTTCGAATGCTATTTTTAATGCAATAAAAGAACTGGCCCATAACAAAACAGCAACCAGTAAGGCCGCTGTTGCCAGGCGCATGGCAGACTGGGTAGGCAAATTTTTTCTCTGAATTCAGGAGATGTTTATTTTAGAGCGCAAGTATAGTCAGAGACGTCTGGAGACACCAGAGGGAGCTGGTGCCTCCATGAGATGGGTTTTAAATAAATAGATCGGGCATTAATTCTCCACCCTCCGGATTGAAGCGATACTTATCAAAGTCTGTGACACCACGTTCTCGAAGTATCTCCTCATCGATAAGAGTACGACCGGTTATTTCCAGGTCTTCACTGCGCAGTATTTCCCAGGCAGCATCCGCCATAATTTCAGGTGTGCGTGAGCGATCAAAGGCTTGACGACCGCCAAGTTCAAATTCAATTGCTGCGGTAGCAATGATGGTTTTTGGCCATAAGGTATTCACGGCAATGCCTTTCCGACGAAACTCTTCTGCCATGCCGATGCTTAACATCGACATACCGTACTTTGTGATGGTGTAAGGAGCGTGGTTTTTGAACCAGCGAGGATCCATATCCAGCGGCGGCGATAAGCTGAGTATGTGGGGGTTATCAGATTTTTTAAGATAAGGGAGAACTGCTTTCGAGCAAACAAGAACTGCCCTGGAATTGACTTGGCTCATCAAATCGAATCGTTTTATATCGGTACTTTCTACATTTGTCAGACGAATTGCGCCGGCATTATTAATTAATGCATCGATACCCCCGAAATGTTCAGCGGCTTTTTTTGCCATCTCTTCAACCTGTTCCGGATAGCGAACATCTACCTGCAGGGGTAACGCCTTGCCACCGGCTTCTTCGATCTCATCAGCCACGGTGAAAATAGTTCCCTCAAGGTGAGGGTGGGGGGTTGCTGATTTTGCAGCGATGACAATATTGGCACCATCTTTTGCACATCGTAGTGCAATCTCCCTGCCGATACCCCGGCTTCCACCGGTGATAATGATTGTTTTACCTTTGAGGGGTTGCATGTGTTACTCCGTAATGCATATTCGTAATGTGTTGAGGTAATGAATTCTGATATTGATAATTACACGAGATCGAGCTCTATAAGCACTTGCCGAGCACGCACCTGATCTCCCGGATTTGCTCTGATGGACGCAACCTTACCGTTGGTTTTAGCTTTAATTTGATGTTCCATTTTCATGGCTTCCACTACCGCCAGGGTTTGTCCTGCGCTTACGTGAGAACCTTTTTTAACCAGTATGTCAACCAGACTGCCATCCATGGGTGCTTTGAGCAGGTTTTCAGAAGAGCTCTTCTCGATGCTTCTATATTTATGGGAAATATTGTTAAAGCAAATGTGTTGACCAGAGTATTCAATTTCTAATGTCTGGTTATCCATCTGGCCATCAATTAAATAACGTGCTTTGTGAACAACGTTATTGATGATGAATTCGCATTCAGCATTGTCGAAGGATTTGAGATCTGAAAGCTCACAATTGTGAGAATGTAAATTTTCAGAATCGCAATGGGTGAATATTGTCCCTGAAAGTATTTCACTCTGTATGGTGAATTCCTGGCCCTCACAGAGTAATGTCAGTGTTGACGCTGCGCGGTTGGAGTTTCGCCAGTTTTGTAGTTCCCCATGAGCTGATCCATGCGATACAAACAGCGCGGCCGCGAGTGATAATATTTCAATGTTCGGAACCACAGGGGATAGGGATGCATCGTCGTGGAACTGCTCACCTATGAATGCCGTGGTCGCTTTTCCGGCAGCAAAGGTTTCGTTTCTCAGGATGCAACTCAGATAATATTTATTACTCTTAATACCAAACAGTGTTGTTTGTTCCAGCGCTTTAATCAGTCGCCGCCTGGCTATATTACGGTTTTCGCCCCAGCAGATTATCTTTGCTTGCATGGAGTCATAATAGGGAGAGATCAGGGCGTTATCAGACAGGTTATGGTCGGTTCTTACGAACTCCCCCTGAGCGGGCTCCCAACGTTTAACCCTTCCTGTTTGAGGCATATAGTCTTGTGCAGGATCCTCTGCATAGAGCCTTACTTCTATAGCATGACCATTGATGTGAATGTCGTTTTGAGTCAGTGGTAATTCATCGCCTTCCGCTATCTGGAGTTGCCAGGCGACAAGATCGATACCGGTCACCCATTCTGTAACCGGGTGTTCTACCTGTAATCGGGTGTTCATCTCAAGAAAATAAAAGTCGCCAGATTCATCAACAAGAAATTCAACGGTACCTGCCCCTACATAATTGCATGACTTAGCCGCAGTTACGGCAGCCGTTCCCATCAGTTCTCTTTGTTTAGCGGTTATAAACGGCGAGGGGGCTTCTTCTACCACTTTTTGGTGTTTACGCTGAACCGAGCAATCACGTTCACCAAGGTGAATACAGTTACCCTGCTGATCAGCAAATACTTGAATCTCAATATGGCGTGGCGAAATTACCGCCTTTTCGAGAATTAACTCGCCACAGCCGAAGGCAGATTGAGCTTCAGACTTGGCTCGTGTTATTTCACTTTCAAGATCAGCCTCGTTATGAACAAGGCGCATACCGCGTCCACCACCGCCTGCGGCAGCTTTTACGAGGACCGGATAGCCAATCTTCTTGGC
>JAUXFT010000048.1 GCA_030622755.1 Aestuariirhabdus sp.
AGCCCAGGACTGATGATTACTGGTAACCAGATACCATATGTCCTTGCACATGTTTTGTGGTAGCTGGACATCCCAATCAGCCTTTTGGGTAAGATGCATCCAGCCACTGTTAATAGCGATCCAGGTTTCGGCTACAACAATGCAAGCGCGGGTAAAAAATACTCGACAGACATCAATAGGAATGAGTAGCTTCAGCAGCGCTAAAGCTACCAAAATAGGGACCAGTAGGAGGGTTTGGCAGAATAAAATCAGCCCAGCAATAGCGCCGCGCAAAGTTGCGGGTAAAAAGTGCAACATACAAAGGACTCCGGTTTTTATTTATAGTGTTGATTGTTCTGATTGAATCGCCGTTAGGGCAATGGTGTAAACGATATCATCGACTAATGCTCCGCGCGACAGGTCGTTTACGGGTTTGCGAAGTCCTTGCATCATAGGGCCAATGCTGATTACGTCTGCACTCCTCTGTACGGCCTTATAGGTGGTATTGCCTGTATTTAAGTCGGGGAATATAAACACGGTGGCTCGGCCAGCAACAGGGCTATCGGGGGCTTTTTTGCTAGCAACACTTTCAATTGCTGCCGCATCATATTGCAGAGGCCCATCAATAATCAGGTCGGGGCGTTTTTCCTGAGCTATTTCAGTTGCCTTGCGCACTTTGTCAACATCGACACCCTGACCAGAGGTTCCAGTACTATAACTGATCATTGCAACTCGGGGAGAAATTCCGAAAGCAGCAGCAGAATCAGCACTCTGGATTGCTATATCTGCAAGTTCCTCTGCAGTTGGATCAGGGTTTACAGCGCAATCGCCATATACCAGTACCTGTTCCGGTAGGAGCATAAAAAATATTGAAGAAACAATATTGGCGCCAGGTTGATTTTTGATCAATTGGAAGGCGGGTCGAATGGTGTTAGCTGTGGTATGAACGGCCCCGGATACCAGACCGTCAACTTCATTTAAGGCCAGCATCATGGTTCCAAGCACCACCGTATCTTCTAATTGTGCTTCAGCCATCGGAGCATTGAGCCCTTTATGTTTTCTCAGTTCAACCATTGGTGCCACATATCGACTGCGCACCTGATCAGGGTTTATGACAATAAGATCACTAGGGAGATTGATGCCGTTGGCTTTAGCAATACGCTGAATTTTTTCAGGATCACCGAGTAAAATGCAGTTCGCAATTCCCCGCTGATGGCAGATCGCGGCGGCTTGAATCGTTCTAGGTTCAGTACCTTCTGGAAGCACGATGCGTCTATTGGCCTGACGAGATTTTTGTACTAATTGATAGCGAAATGCTGGCGGTGAAAGGCGTGGTTCATTGGTTCGCCCACAACGTTCTTTAAGGAATTCGACGTTGATGCACGCGGCAACGGAATCCATTACCTGTGCGATACGTTCCTGATCATCAACAGGGACTTCGTTGTTCATTCGATCCAGTGTCGTTGCGGTTGTATAGGAGTTGGTATTGGTCAACATGACCGGGAGACCGCTACCATGTAATGCTTTGGCACACAGCTCAACGATTGTATCGCAGGGGAGGATGCCATTAGTCAACAATAAGCCAGCGAGAGGTACGCCATTAAGAGCCGCCAATGCGGTTGCCATAATGATGTCATCCCGATCACCGGGAGTAATAACCAAAGCTCCAGGTTTCAAGTGATGGGTGATGTTGGCTGCAGTACGGGCGCAAAGTACAGGACGGGTTACGCGCCTGCTGGCAATTTCACCCTCGTTCAGGACGCGCGCACCGAGCAGTTGAGCAACATCTTTAGTGCGTGGTGAGGAAAGAGCGCTATCCCATGGAATATAACCAATGGGTTCGAATGGTTTGTTGCGAAATTTATTGAGTTTGACGATTGCATCGGGAGTGGTAGGTGCAAATTGTTTTGCATCCTCGGGGCTCATTTTGTTGATAATGTAACCGAGAACGCGCTTTTTACTGACGCCGCCAAAAGCCTCACTCACAATTTCAAGTTTATCTTCGATGGTATCAAGAGGGTCCTGGTTGGATGCGGATACAAGAATGACCTCGGCACCCAGTGTTTTTGCTATGTCCAGATTTAGACGCGTGACATAGGGGGTTTGTCGGGTTGGCACCAACCCTTCGACAATAATAACATCGGCATCGCCAGCGCTTTCTTCAAGCAAACCAATGATTTCCTCCATAAGAATGCCGCGTTTGTTATCTCCTAACAGGTCTTCTACATGCTCCAGAGTGATTGGATTTGGTGGGGTTAGCCCCATTACCCGGTGAATGAGTAAAGTAGATCGCTCGGGGCCTGAATCGGTCGAGTGCTGTTGTGCAATGGGTTTGCAGAAGGCAACGCGGAGCCCAACATTATCCAGAGCCCTGACCAGACCAAGGGATACTGAAGTCAAACCGACACCGAATCCGGTAGGTGCAATAAAAAATGTATGCATGTCTAAATCCTCGGTTGCCTAGTGAGATGGAGTGATCGTGGAACTAGTGTTGGTTATAGAATGCGTATCCATGGCAATCATCAGTTCTTCGTTTGTATTGATTACCAGTACAGTGGGGCTGTCAGGCTTACTTATAACACCGTTATTGTCGGCGCCATTATTACTGTTCTTCAGTGGGTCCAGAAACAAACCCAGGATTGCCAATCGTTCAACAACGGCTGAGCGAATTCTCGCAGAGTTTTCACCGATCCCTCCAGTAAACACTAAAGCATCCAATCGTCCGAGGCTGGTAGCGAGCCCAGCTAACTGTTTAGCCAGAGTGAATACGAAGATCTCGATGGCCATTTTAGCTTGTTCATTACCTTCTGATTCGGCTTGTTCCAGAGTGCGCATGTCATTACTGAGGCCGGAAATTCCCAATAAGCCACTTTCCTTATTTAGCATGTGAGAGGTTTGTTGAAGCGTATAGCCGCATTGTTCTGCAAGGAAATCGTATAGATTAGGGTCAACATTTCCGCTACGGGTTCCCATAACAAGACCTTCCAGAGGGGTTAATCCCATGGTCGTGTCAACGCTTTTGCCGTTCAGTATTGCAGCAGCACTGCTACCGTTACCCAGGTGCGCGCAAAGCAAGGAATTCTGTGCAGGGTCAAGATTCAGAATTTCGATAGCCTGTTGGCTAACGAATCGGTAACTTGTGCCATGGAATCCATAACGCCGAATCGCATGTTGTTGATATAGCGTATAAGGGATGGCGTAGAGAAACGCCTGCTTGGGCATATCTTGGTGAAATGACGTATCGAACACCGCAACCTGGGGTAAGTGAGGGTAACGCTCAATGGCAACCTCAATACCAATCAGGTTGGCCGGGTTATGCAAGGGAGCAAGATTCTGACACTGGCGAATGGCATCAATGACGGTGCTATCAATCAATGTGGATTGCTTGAAAAGCTCTCCTCCATGAACGACCCTGTGCCCAATCGCGGAGATCTCCTGTTCGAGATTTAAATCCCCCAGTAGCTGGAAAATACGGTCACTGGCTGATTGGTGGCTGGCATCCGGAAGCAATAGAGAACTTTTGTTACTACCAATTTTCCAGCTAATGCTTGCTTGAGGGTCATCAAGGCGCTCCGCAA
Source organism: Aestuariirhabdus sp. (assembly GCA_030622755.1). Lineage (GTDB taxonomy): Bacteria > Pseudomonadota > Gammaproteobacteria > Pseudomonadales > Aestuariirhabdaceae > Aestuariirhabdus. The sequence goes on from JAUXFT010000048.1 coordinate 3,558, forward strand.
GCCCGCTGATAAGCTCATGGCCTGATTCAGGATTTATTACCGCAAATTTCAGTGAAGAACTGCCACAATTCAAAACCAGAATGTTGTGTTGAGTCATAATATTTCGCTTCTAGTTAATCAGATGATCCAATTATAGAGACTAGCCTCTGTCTTTAGCCGGGTAGATTCAAAATCAAGGGTTAGAGCCTTTTAAAGCAGAGCGAGTGAACAATCTGCTTCATTACTTAAATAGTTGATTATGGCGAACTATACTGGAATTTATGGCTGAAACTCTCTTGATTATGCATTTTTAATTTAGAGCAGGAAATCCATGCCGATACTTTGTGGCGTTTTGTGACCGGCAGGTTCCGCTGATCAATTGTTGAGTAGAGTGTCCAGAACTGGCCATACACGAGCTAGAATAAGTGGCTGTGCTTGTGCTGTGGGGTGCAGTTGGTCGGCCTGAATATATTGTGGTTTATTCGCTACATCCTGAATAAAAAATGGCATTAGCGGAACCTGATAATGTTCAGAAAGTTTGCTATAGCTTTGCTGGAAAAGGCGAGTGTAGGTGGTTCCATAATTGGGCGGCAGTAGCATTTCAAACAAAATTGGAGTGGCGCCTGTTTGTTGTACCAATTCAATCATTGTTGCCAGATTGCTGCGCATTGCCTCGATAGAACCGCCGCGCAAGCCATCATTTGCGCCCAGCTCGATCAGTACCCATTGCGGCTTATGATGTTCCAGTGCTGCCGGTAGTCGTTGTAATCCTCCCGCAGTTGTTTCCCCGCTGACACTGGCGTTGATTACAGTAATGCTGGAGTTTTGTTGTTCTAGTTTCTTTTCCAGTAAACTGACCCAGCCTTGTTCGGTTTGAATGCCGTAGGCGGCGCTGAGACTGTCCCCCATCACCAATATCGTTTCTGCGGATGCAGAGGATACTCGGCTCAGGAAAATTAGCAGAATAATCAGTCCAGACAGGAGTCTTATGGATAAGCGCATCGATTTTCGTTCTCACATACCAGCGATAGCTATACGGGATGTCTATAAGGAGGTCACCACCGCAGCGGGTTCGCTGACCATATTGTCTGCTATTAGTCTTGAGATCAAGCGTGCAGAAAGCGTCGCCATTGTAGGCGTTTCAGGTTCCGGGAAATCTACTTTGTTAGGCTTGATGGCTGGTTTGGATAGCCCTAGTCAAGGGGTTATAGAGCTTGCAGGGAATTGCATCAGTGACATGGACGAAGACAGTCGTGCGCAGGTTCGTGCTCACAATGTCGGGTTTGTCTTTCAGACGTTTCAGTTACTTGGCAGTCTTACCGCTCATGAAAACGTTATGTTGCCTCTTGAATTAGATGGTCGCGCTGATGCTTATGAGCAAGCACAGTTGCTGCTTGAGAGAGTTGGTCTGGAGGAGCGTTTAAGCCATTATCCCAAGCAATTATCAGGAGGAGAGCAGCAGCGGGTGGCCATTGCACGGGCGTTTGCCATGAGTCCAACTATTTTATTTGCCGATGAGCCGACCGGAAATCTCGATGCCGTAACCGGTGAACGGATTATCCAGTTATTGTTTGAATTGAATCGAGAGCAGGGTGCCACCCTGGTGCTGGTAACGCATGATGAACAGCTGGCAACACGATGTGATCGGCGTCTGCACCTGCAAAAGGGGCAGTTGATCCAACCTGCTCTGGAGGTTTGATGATGCCGCGCTTGTTTAGACTGAGCTGGCGGTTTCTGGCAAGGGACGGTCGGGCAGGTGAGTTAACGTTATTGCTGGTAGCCCTTATGATTGCGGTAGCCTCGACTTCGGCGATCGGTTTTTTTACCGATCGTGTCCAGCGAACCATGGGCCAGCAAGCCACTGAATTATTAGGGGCAGATTTGGTGATTGGCAGCTCGCGGGATATTGCGGATGCCTGGGAAAAAGAAGCTGTCTTAAGAGGTTTGCAGGTATCTCGTATCGTTGAATTTCGTAGTGTTGTGCTAGCTGGCGAACGCATGCAATTGGCATCGATAAAAGCGGTATCAGAAGGTTACCCCCTTAGGGGGCGATTACAGATTGCCGATCAATTGTTTGGTTCGGGTATTCACGCCAAAGGTATTCCGGACTCTGGTGAGTTGTGGCTAGAGCCGCGCTTGTTTGGATTACTGGACCTGGAAATAGGGCAAGATCTGGAACTGGGTAGCGGGCTCTTACAAGCTTCCCATGTGTTGGTCTATGAATCGGATAGAGGGGGTGATTTTTACAGTCTGGCTCCACGGGTGATGATGAATCTCTCCGATCTTGAAGCCTCCGGAGTGATTCAGCCGGGTAGCCGTGTGGAATACCGAATGTTGTTGGCCGGTGAGGCTGCTGTACTGGATAGCTATGTTAACTGGTTAAAACCGCTGCTGGGCAGTAATGAGCAGATAATTACCGTACAACAGGGTCGGCCTGCTATTAGTAGAGCATTGCAACGAGCTGAGCGTTATCTTGGCCTGACCAGTTTGATCGCGGTGTTGTTGGCGGGCGTTGCTATCGCGATGGCTGCCAGGCGATACAGTGAGCGCCATTATGATATGAGCGCAATGTTACGTTGTATGGGGGCCAGTCAGCGCGATATGTTGGTGCTCAGCTTGTTGCAATTATTGTGGTTGGGTTTGATAGCCAGTACGTTGGGATTGTTGCTTGGCTGGGCTCTACAGGAGGGCCTGGTACAGCTATTACGCCCACTGCTTCCAGGGCGGTTGCCTTCGATAGGATTCAAGCCAGTATGGCTTGGATTGGCAACCGGCTTAATTACATTAGCTGGTTTTGCCTTGCCTCCGGTTGTGCGTTTACGCAAGGTTCCGCCCCTTCGAGTATTACGCCGTGATCTGACCCCGTTGCCAGCGCAAGCCTGGTTAATTTATGGTGCAGCCATCGTGACCCTGGTGTTGTTGATGTGGCGTTATACCCAGAGCGTGGCATTAACCTCGGCGATCGTTGCGGGAGTGATCACTGCGGCACTTACGCTGGGATTATTGCTAGCGTTAATGCTGCGTCTGACGGTGAATCGTTTGCGTGCACGCTCATTGAACGTTGCCTTGCGCTTTGGCCTTAATCATCTACTACGTAATACCCAGGTAACCGTCGGGCAGGTGCTCGCTTTCGGCATGACATTAATGGCGATGGCTGTCGTGGTATTGATACGTACCGAGCTGATAGGAAGTTGGCAAAGTGAATTGCCCGAAAAGGCACCGAACGTTTTTGCCGTTAATATCCTTGCCAGCGATGTGGACCCTTTGAAGCAGTTTCTTGATGAGAGATCCCTTGCTCGGAGTGAAGTATTCCCGATGGTTCGTGGTCGATTAATTACCTTGAATGCGAAACCAATATTGGAATCTGTCAGCAAAGAAGCCAGTAGCAGTAATGCGCTGCATCGGGAGCTAAATCTGACCTGGTCAGATGTGCTTCCCGAAACCAATCGGTTGAACGAAGGACGCTGGTGGGATACTGAGCAGCGCTCCGAAATGGCAGAAGTTTCTATTGAGGCGCAACTGGCTGAAAAATTAGGAATTGAACTAGGTGACCGTCTGGGCTTTAGCATTACGGGTGTGAATCTTGAAGCAACCGTGACCAGCATTCGTTCTGTGGAGTGGGAGTCGTTTCGGCCAAACTTCTATATGGTATTTTCTCCGGGAGTATTGGAAAGTTTTGCTTCAACTTCTATGACCAGTTTTTATCGTCCGGTGGATCAACCGGAGATTGGCCGTGATTTGATTCGTCAGTTTCCGTCGATTACGGTCCTGGATCTGGAAGTCGTTATTCAGCAGATTCGAGGTATCGTAAATCAGGTGACTCTGGCGGTTGAATACGTTCTTTTATTTGTGCTTTTTGCCGGTTTTACGGTGTTCTTTGCGGCGATGCAGGCGAGTCTTGATGAGCGATTACAAGAGGGTGCATTATTGAGAACTATTGGTGCCAGCACTAAACAGATTCGAGCCAGCCATATAAGTGAATTTGCACTGTTGGGGGCGTTTGCCGGTTTAGTCGCCGCGATGGGATCTGAGGCTATAAGTTATGTGCTGTATCGAGAAGTATTTACCATCGCGTTTGTCTGGCATCCGATCTATTGGCTGTTGTTACCGGTGATTGGCGCGTTGCTGGTTGGTGCTGCAGGATGGTGGGGTACTCGTCGGGTGGTGACGCGTTCTCCACTCAGTGTGTTGAGAGACCTCTGATGCGCATTCAAGGTGCTGCCTCACCTTGTTCTCTATAGATCTTGAGGCGCTATTTGGTAGCATTTTTGTAGGTATATTCCACCACAGGTAAGGGGCAGTGTGGGTGCTATACTTTTTGCCAATTCTTGCTTGTTCGCCCTGATATTCAGGGGCCGATATTGTCAGTGGAGTGACCATGAGCCAAGCCTTTACCGAATACCTGCAAACGCAACTGGAGAGCCTGAAAGAGGAAGGGCTGTATAAGGATGAGCGTATTATCACCTCTCAGCAGCAAGCTGATATCGAGGTCGCTGGCGGTAATCATGTACTCAATTTTTGCGCGAATAATTATCTGGGGTTAGCCAATCATCCACAACTTATTGAGGCAGGCCGTGAAGCTTTGCAGCAATACGGATATGGAATGGCGTCGGTGCGATTTATTTGCGGTACCCAGGATGTTCACAAAGCTCTTGAAGCTCGATTGTCAGAATTTTTGGGTATGGAAGACACCATTCTTTACTCCTCTTGCTTCGATGCCAATGGTGGACTGTTTGAAACTCTGTTGGGCCCAGAGGACGCGGTGATCAGTGATTCGCTGAACCATGCCAGCATCATCGATGGCGTGCGTTTGTGTAAGGCTAAACGCTTTCGTTATGCCAATAACGATTTACAGGGCCTTGAAGAACAACTTAAAGCAGCCGATGCGGCTGGTGCGCGATATAAGCTGATTGCCACTGACGGCGTTTTTTCAATGGACGGTATTATTGCCAACTTGAGTGGAATCTGTGATTTGGCTGACAAGTATGGTGCCATGGTGATGGTCGACGATTCCCACGCGGTAGGTTTTATCGGTGACAAGGGCCGGGGCACTCACGAATACTGCGATGTCATGGGGCGCGTCGACATTATAACCGGTACCCTGGGTAAAGCCCTGGGCGGAGCATCCGGTGGCTATACCTCAGGTAAGCGAGAGGTAATTGATTGGTTGCGCAATCGTTCCAGGCCTTATCTGTTTTCCAATACCCTGGCACCGGTAATTGCATCCTCCTCTCTGAAAGTCCTCGATCTACTGGCCGCTGGAGATGATCTACGCAATAAATTGCGGGATAACAGTCAGTATTTTCGTAGCCAGATGAGCGCTCTCGGTTTTGACCTGGTTCCGGGCGAGCATCCTATTATTCCGGTCATGCTGGGGGATGCCACATTGGCCAAGCGATTTGCCGAACGGATGTTGGAAGAGGGGGTCTATGTGGTTGGTTTCTCCTTCCCTGTGGTGCCAAAAGGCCAGGCACGGATCCGTACTCAAATATCTGCTGCTCATGATCGGGAACATATCGATGTTGCTGTCGCTGCCTTTGCAAAAGTAGGGCGTGAACTGGGTGTTATAGATTAAATCGAATCGTCATCGACCGAGGATAGCAATATGAAAACCCTGGCCAAGCTGCACCCTGAAAAAGGTATCTGGATGGACGATAAACCATTGCCAGAAGTAGGGCATAACGATGTACTGATTAAAGTACGTAAAACCGCTATTTGTGGTACCGATATGCATATCTACAACTGGGATGAATGGGCTCAGCAGACGATCCCGGTAGGGATGACAGTGGGGCATGAATTTATTGGTGAAATTGCTGATATAGGCATCGAGGTTGCGGGACTTGAAATTGGCCAGCGGATTTCCGGCGAAGGGCATATTACCTGTGGCCATTGTCGAAACTGCCGCGCTGGTTTTCGTCATCTGTGCCGTAATACTGAAGGCGTCGGGGTTAATCGCAGTGGTGCTTTTGCCGAGTATCTGGTGATTCCTGCGGTGAATGTATTCCCTATTCCTGATGATATCAGTGACGATATGGCGTCGATATTCGACCCCTATGGAAATGCGGCTCATACGGCACTCTCTTTTAACCTGGTGGGAGAGGATGTACTGATCACTGGCGCCGGCCCGATTGGTATTATGGCTGCTGCCATCGCGCGTCATGTTGGTGCTCGCCATGTAGTGATCACTGATGTGAATGAATATCGCCTGGATCTTGCGCGGCAGATGGGGGCGTCAAGAGCGGTAAATGTCGGCTCTGAAACGCTGGAAGATGTGATGTCTGATCTTGGTATGGTCGAGGGTTTTGATGTTGGTCTTGAGATGTCAGGAAACGGACAGGCTTTTAACCAGATGCTGGAAAATTTGAATCACGGTGGCAAAGTCGCATTGTTGGGTATTCCAGCCAGCGGTACGGTGATTGACTGGAACCAGGTGATTTTTAAAGGTCTGGTGATGAAGGGTATTTATGGCCGAGAGATGTTTGAAACCTGGTACAAAATGGTTTCGATGTTGCAATCAGGCCTTAATCTGTCACCAATTATTACCCACCACTTTGCTATTGATGATTTCCAGCAAGGCTTTGATGCGATGGCAAGTGGGCAGTCTGGCAAGGTCATACTTGATTGGGCTTGATGATGTTTTTATAGAGTTGAGAAGGCAGCCAAGGTTGGCTTTTCCTTATTAGAAGCGACCCAGTCTCGCGAGTAATCTATTTGCCTGTATTCATCATATTTATAGTTAATAATAATGTTAGAAAAGTAAGACGAACGGTCGTATTGTCTTGCCATGAATAAACGACAGCAAAAACGAGAGCACATTCTTAATGCGGGCGCTGCAGTGATGCTGCATCGCGGCTATAACGGTGCCGGGGTGCAGGAGATCGTAGCGGCTGCAGGGGTTCCTAAAGGTTCTTTCTACAACTATTTCGAGAGTAAAGAGCTGTTCGCTGTTGAAGTGCTGAACACGATTTATGAGCCTCGTTTACGCCGCATGACTGCTGCATTAGCGGCTTCAGATGTTGCTCCGCTTGGCCGTTTGCGAGACTTTTATCATCAGGCCAGAGAGGTATTACAGTCTCGTGAAGAGTCTGGTTATCAGTGTTTTATTGGTAGTTGCAGTCATGAACTGTCCGATGTCAGTGAGCAAATCGGAGCGCGTATCAGTCAACTTCTTGATGAGGAACGGGTTCTGGTAAGAGATTGCTTGCAGCAGGCAGCAGATCACGGGGAGTTATCTACTGATGTGTCAGCAGAATATCTTGCCGAAGCAATTTGCAATAGCTGGCACGGCGCCATGATGCGCCTTAAGAGTCATAAAACATTGAACCGGTGGATGGTTTTTTACTGGCGCTAGACCTTATCACTGGTCATCAAATAGTTCATACGGTAGATGGGGCCAATGGGAAATAGTTTCTGCGGTAAATCATTCCTGAGGAAAAATCTCCATCCGAGAGTACACACAAGGAGAGATAGTTTAAATGAGCGTTAATACAGATATTTTGTTTGAATCCGTACAGTTAGGAAACCTGAGCCTGAACAGTCGTATTGTTATGGCTCCGATGACCCGTAATTTTTCCCCGGGCGGTATTCCTCATGATGGTGTCGTTGAATATTATCGCCGTCGCGCTGCGAACTCAGTGGGCTTGATCGTTACAGAAGGTGTGGTTATTGATCACGTTGGTGCTAATGGTTACCCCGATGTGCCCTATATGTTTGGTGAGCAGGCTTTAGCCGGTTGGAAAAAGGTTGTTGATGCTGTGCATAGCGAAGGAGGTAAAATATTTCCTCAGCTATGGCATGTAGGTGCTGTACGTAGAAAGGGCACAGGCCCAGAGCCTGAAGCGCCTGCCTATGGGCCTATGGGTAAAGAGAAGAATGGTGAAGTGCAAATCAAGGCCATGAGTCAGCAGGATATCGACGAAGTTATTGCGTCGTTTACTCGAGCGGCAGCTGATGCCAAGCGCATTGGTTTTGATGGAATCGAATTGCATGGCGCGCACGGTTACCTGATTGATCAGTTCTTTTGGGAAGCATCGAATCAGCGTACCGATCAATACGGTGGTAGCTTTGAAAACAGAGCCCGCTTTGCCATTGAAATCGTTAAGGCTGTGCGTGAGGTGGTTGGCCCCGATTTCCCGATTCAGTTCCGTTATTCCCAGTGGAAACAGCAAGACTACAGTGCGCGTTTGTGTGAAACCTCCGAGCAATTGGGGCAGTTGTTAGGCTGGTTGGCAGATGCAGGCGTTGATATTTTTCACGCTAGCACGCGTCGTTTTTGGTTGGCAGAATTTGAAGGATCTGACCTTAATTTAGCGGGCTGGACACGCAAGCTGACCGGGAAGCCAACCATTACAGTGGGTAGTGTTGGTCTTGATAGTGATTTCCTGGAGTATATGGTCGAGACAGACAAGGTGGCTGACACTTCAGGTGTTGACAGTTTGGTGGAGAGGCTCAATAACTCGGAGTTTGATCTTGTTGCTGTCGGGCGTGCTCTGCTGGTGGATGGCGAGTGGGCGAATAAGGTTCGTGATGGGCGTTTTGAAGATATTGTACCGTTCAGCCGTAAGGCGTTAACCGAACTGACTTAATCGGACGTTATTTTCCAGGCAATAAAAACGACGCTATAAGCGCCGTTTTTATTGCCTGGTGTACAACGAAAATTTTTGTGGGTTTATGAATAAGTTTCTACCATAAATAAGGTTCGCAGTTAACCTGTGGTAATTTCTTTTTCCCGGTTCATGCGTTCAAAAACCCACAGTCTTGTGGCGCCGGTTACCGCCGCAGGCATGATTAATAGATTGACTATGGGAACCAGCATTAACAATGATACGCATCCTCCAAAGCCAATTGACATCCAGCGCCGATGTTTTAGTGCCGACAGCATGGTATTAAACTTCATCTGGTTGTTATCCGCAGGATAATCAATGTATTGAATGGCCATAATCCAGGCTCCAAACAGAGCCCAAAGTATCGGTGCGATCACGTTAAGACCTGGAATCAGGCTGAACAGGAATAGAAGTAAGGCTCTCGGGGCAATGTATATTAATTTGGTGACTTCCCGCGCAAGAGTGCGTGGTATTAGTAGGGATATCTCTTTCCAGCCAAAAGGGACCTCTTCCTGTGATTCTCCAAGATCCTTGTATAGTTGACGTTCACATACCTCAGAAAGTAGGCCGTTAAACGGTGCTGCTATTAAATTTGCTACGATGGTGAACGAAAAGAACAGGATGATGATAATCATCGCAGCAAATAGGGGCCACATAATCCAGTTCAGAAAAGACAGCCAATTGGGCAGCCAGTTGAGCGCGATTAGCACCCAGTCATCAAACTGATCCATTGCGAAATAGATTAAGGCTGAAAACAGCACAACATTTACCAGCAGGGGAACGACGACAAAGATTCGTAAACCCGGGCGGGCCAATAGTTTGAACCCTTCGATAAAGGCACTGGCGCCTTTGGATAAATCGACCATCGGGACTCCTTTCAGTCTTTCGTATATGAGTGAAAGGGCAGTCTATGACATAGCTGGCTGATATCGCAAACCGATGACAGGGTTGGTTTACGATTACCTCTGAGAGTCTGATGGGGTAGACTGCACAGCAATAAGTGCTAACGCTAGGATAAGGAGATAACTTTGAGTGGTTCATTGCGCGACCAGCTGCTTAAGCAAGGTCTGGTTAACAAAAAGCAGCTAAAACAGGCAGAAAAGTCAGATAAACGCCAGGCTAGAGATAATCGTAAAAGTGAAAAATCAGGGGAGCAGGTATCTCCTAATGAGGCTCGTTTGAAGGCCCAGCAGGCCAGAGAGCAGAAGAAGCAACGTGATAAGGAGATCAACCTTCAACGTGAACAGAATCGTAAGCAAAAAGAGTTTCATGCCCAGGTTAAAGTGATCATAGAACACAATGCCATTCGTCCTGCTGGTGATCTTGATTACAACTTTGTTGTGGCGGGTAAAATCAAGAAAATCACGGTTGATGCCATGCAGCAGCGGGCATTATCCGGAGGTCGTCTGGCCATCGTTGAAGCTAATGATCGCTATACACTTATTCCTTCAGGAGCGGCAGAAAAGATTGCACAGCGTGTTCCTGAAGCTATTTTGTCATTGGCTGAATCCACGCAACAGGAAGTTGATTCGGATGATCCTTATGCCGACTTCCAGATTCCAGATGATTTGATGTGGTAGTTGTTTGTTATTGATTCATAGTGTCGGGTAATTATGTTTTTGAGAGAGTATGTGAACGAGCTTAAATCGGCACTGTAGGCTATCTATATGTCACGATTCAGGCGCTGCCTTCTTTGGCTGAAAGGCTGGCTGAAAAAATTAGTTAAAGAGGTTGGTTGAATAGTTGGCTGAGAGGATACGGCAGATGATCCAGTTTTCGATGTTTTAACTATCTTGAGGGAAAGCGGCTGGTTGGGTCTGTTAACGGTAGTTAATGTCGTTACCGGTTTTGCCGCAGATTACTCAGGGAAAGCTGCGGCGATGGTTCAAAAATCATCTTTAGTCTCTTTAAGCGATGAGCGGAGCGATGTAGTCCGCTCAGATAAGCCTTACCCTCTTTGGGCTTCCATTTTTTGGGTGTTGCTGAGGTCTTCTTTGAGTACGCCAAACTCTTCTGAAAGGGTGCCTTTACTATCGGAGTAGTCAAGTGGAGGCTGCGCAATATCATCGGCAGCGCTGGAGAGCAGCGTATTACTGGTCAGTAATGAATCACTGAGTCGTTGTTTGGTGACTTCATCATTACACAAATACTGGGAGCTGGCAGCGAGGTGTTCATTAACATCTTTGTAACTCTCGGTCAGTTTGTTGACCAGGTGTGCAGTGGTGCTGAAGTGATCAGATACTTTATCCTGATAATCCTTGAACTGATCTTCCATGTTTCGCAGTTGGGCCTCGAGGCGATTCTGCTGGGGTGTACCTCCTTTAACAAGGCGGTACAGTATTGCGCCTGCCAGAATGCCTCCGACAAAGGCCATAGATCCGATCATCCACAAACTGTTGCTCTCTTCCACTTTATTACCTCAACCCGTCGATAAAAAAATACGGTAAATCCTCTTTGGCAGCTTGCCAGAGAGGGAATATACAAAGATAGCAGCTGGGTGCTGCTGGAATCCGTAAAGGTAATGCCTTTTTGAGTCCCTGTACAGGGGGTGATGGTTAAAGCTGTGTTATACATTTGTAGTCTTTATTTGTTCGATAACGTACCTGGGCCGGCAGGATAACTCCCTATTTGCCTAATCTCTGGTTGCTGGGTAAAGTGTGCGCCCCTGGTTGTGTGCAAGCCAAGCTGCGACACAGCGTGAAATATGTCGGTGTAAAATGTGAGATTCAAATGACTCTTTTTGAACGGTACCAGCAAGACCTTAATAAAGATGGCTTTGTCTACGATGCGGCCCAAGAGATGGCGGTCAAGCATCTGCAACGTTTATATGATGATTTGCTCGCTGAACCTGTGCAGCTTCCGCCACATTTGAAATTGGCCAAATTAATTAAAAAGCAAAAGACTGGCCCTATTAAGGGGCTTTATTTCTGGGGTGGAGTAGGCCGGGGTAAAACCTATTTGGTTGATACCTTTTACGATAGTTTACCGTTTGAACAAAAAGTGCGTACGCACTTCCACCGTTTCATGCAGCGTGTTCATCAGGAATTAAAGTCTCTTGAGGGTCAAAAGGATCCTCTTAAAATAGTCGCAAGACGTTTTGCGGGCGAGGCTAGGATCATCTGTTTCGATGAGTTTTTTGTAACAGATATAACGGATGCAATGATTCTAGGGAGATTATTTGAAGAACTGTTCGGGTTAGGTGTGACGTTGGTGGCAACCTCAAATATTGTGCCTGATCAGCTGTATAAAGATGGTTTGCAACGCGCTCGCTTCTTGCCTGCTATAGAGTTAATTAATCGCCATACCGATGTTGTTAACGTAGATAGTGGAATCGATTATCGGTTGCGGGTTTTGGAACAAGCTGAAATTTTTCATTACCCGCTTGATGAAGAAGCCAATATTAGTCTACAGCGTAGTTTTGAACAGCTAGTGCCTGACATCGATCATGTACACCGGGGTGAGGTTTTGCAGATCGAAAATCGTGACATTTACTCTATACAGATATGTGACGACGTGGCCTGGTTTACTTTTGCAGAGCTCTGTGATGGGCCGCGCAGCCAGAATGATTACATCGAACTCGGTAAGATTTTTCATGCGATTTTGCTCAGTGATGTCCCACAAATGGATGGCAGCATGGATGACCAGGGGCGTCGCTTCGTGAATTTGGTTGATGAGTTTTATGATCGTGGCGTTAAGTTGATTATTTCTGCTGCGGTACCCCTGGAGGAGCTATACATGGGTACCCAGCTGGAGTTTGTTTTTCAGCGAACCGTGAGTCGTCTGCAAGAGATGCAGTCGCATGACTATCTGGCGCTAGAGCACAAAGCCTGATGTGCCGGCTGGGATAGGTTTAATGTGTGGCCAATGAGTTTGGTTGGAATGGCCACCCCATTTGTACTTTTATCTCGATATTATGCCGGCATACGCTGGCGTATTAATTATTGACGCCTGTAATCCATACCTAACAACAGAGGCGTCTATGATCCCAAGAACCGTTTATGATTCTGACCAAGAGCTTTTTCGTGAATCCGTACGCAAGTTTCTTGAGCAAGAGGCTGAGCCCTTTCATGCCCAGTGGGAAAAAGATGGGCAGGTTGACCGAGCTTTATGGAGCAAGGCGGGAGAGCAAGGCTTCCTTTGTCCTACCATTGGTGAAGAATATGGTGGGGTAGGTGTCGATTTTCGTTATAACGCGATTGTGGATGAAGAGATTGCTCGTATGGGGTTGTCGGGTGTTGGTTTTGGTCTCCATTCAGATATATCAGTGCCTTATATTGAAAATTACGGATCTGAACTTCTTAAGCAAAAATATCTTCCCAAGCTGGTGAGCGGTGAAATGGTCAGCGCTATAGCTATGACGGAGCCGGGTGCAGGCTCTGACTTGCAAGGTGTTAAAACTACAGCGATATTGGATGGCGATGACTATGTTCTGAACGGTTCCAAGACGTTTATTACTAATGGTCAGTTAGCGGACCTGGTGGTAGTAGTTGCTAAAACGGATTCGAATGCTGGTGCCAAAGGGATTAGTTTGTTATTGGTCGAAGCATCTGCTGCCGGGTTTGCCAAGGGTAAAAATCTGGAAAAAATCGGTATGAAGGCTCAAGACACATCAGAGCTATTCTTTCAGGATGTGCGGGTGCCTCGTGAAAACCTGCTGGGCGTTGAAGGCATGGGGTTTGTCTATTTGATGCAAGAGCTTCCCCAGGAGCGCCTTTCGGTTGCAGTTAACGCTGTAGCGAGTGCCGTCTCGATTTTTGAACAAACCAAAACGTACGTAACTGAGCGCCAAGCGTTTGGAAAGAGCATATCTCAATTCCAGAATACTCGATTTAAACTGGCAGAGATGGATACTGAGTTAACGGTGGCCCAGGTTTTTGTCGACAAGTGTCTGGAATTGCATGTTGAAGGCAAACTGGATGTACCGACAGCGGCTAAAGCCAAGTTGCACACTACCGAACTCCAATGCAAAGTTATTGATGAGTGCTTACAGTTGCATGGAGGTTTCGGTTACATGTGGGAGTATCCAGTTGCCCGCGCCTGGGCGGATGCCCGTGTACAGCGTATATATGCCGGGACCAATGAAATCATGAAAGAGATAATTGCTCGATCGTTTTGAACAGCATGAGGTGAAATCCATAAAAGGGCAGCATAGGCTGCCGCTTATTTATTGAGTTATTTAATTATTTAGTAATCCAGCCTTTGTGATGGGCAATAGAATCATGGAACGGAGTGGAAAGCACAAGCGAAGGTAGATCTATTGGCTGGCCACTCTTCTCCTTTTCAGTGCCTGGAAGGGTTTCGAGGCTGGGCCATAATCCGCTGAGTAATGAAGCAGAATATCCGTTATCCAGTCCTGCTTCTTTCATTGCATTTTGTTCTTGACGGGTATCGTATCTCAAACGATGCCAGCTTGCTGTTACGCCTTCTGAAAATGGATTTAGAAGCATATACCAGCCGTCACTTGTGCCATCGTTTGCCGGAAGCCCGATCGCTCCACTGTTTAGCCAGAAACGTTGCGAACTGTCTTCCATCTTGATGGCTTGCCCGAAAGGAATGCCGCTATGCCCTGTAAGCAAAACGTCACAGTTTGCCCGGTGTAATTCCTGACGTTTATCGCTTTCTTTAGTGGAGGCATAGATGAAACGATTGATTTGGGAAGGCGCACCGTGCACAACGCGAACTTGTAAGTTATTCCACTCAAATTTGAGCTCGCGCTTAAGCATTGACATCCATTGACGATCATCTGCATCGATAATTTTATCGGTGAAGTTATACCAGCCTATGGAGAGGGTGGAACAGGTCGATCCCTTGGCAAAGCCACAGCCACAATCAGATGCTTTTTTGGCGAGTGATTCTTCGCAGTTACCCATAATGACCGAACAGCCCCAATTGCGAATGGCTGTTATGGTTTCCTGTGGTCTGGCGCAATACGCTACTACGTCTCCAGTACAGATACAGTTTTCAGGTGGGATGCCCAGTTCCCGTGATTTATCTATAAGCGCTTGAGTGGCGGAGAAGTTGCTATAGGCACCGCCAAACACCAGTAGTAGTCCAGAGCTTGGCGGGACATATTGCTTCATGCCGCTGCGCCTTCGTCCACCAATTTAGAGATTTTTCCCCAGAGGAGTCCGATGGCAAAGATAGCGCATCCACCAATGAATACAGTCATCGAGATATACAGTAATTTGGTGTATTTGTGGGCATCACCCATCAAGTCACTATGTCCGGACGACTCGGTGAAATAGAGTGCTGCGCCAGTAACGGCAATTATAAAACTACCGAGATAGCTCCATAGGGGAATGTCTCGGCGACCACCAAGTAAAGAGAAAAATATCACGGGCAGCAGATACATAGAGGCGGTACCGCTGACAGCGACTGCACTGAAGAGATCCTTGTTACCCACAAATACTAACAAAACGCCCAGAAGCATGAAGATAGCCATGGCTGCACGCCCGTTTGTGATGGTTGGTGATAGCACTCCCATGTCGATTATCAGTAGCTTGGAGGAGCTGGACAGGGTGCTATCTAGAGTAGACATGGCGGAAATGACCAGGGCGGCGTTGAAAAGTAACATCGGATATTCCCCTAGCAACCTTTGCAGTACTGCGGTCATCGCTTCACCATCCTGAGCCTGGGCGCCGGCAATAATACCTAATGACCCGAACGCAAAAATGCACAGTATGCTGATCCATGCAGCGTGCATAAAACTTTTACGCGTCGTGCTGCGATCGGCAAGGAATCCT
>JAUXFT010000122.1 GCA_030622755.1 Aestuariirhabdus sp.
AGAATAGCGTGAGAATTGGCCATGGCTTTGATGTGCACCGCTTCGGTGACGGGGATGAGGTAATAATCGGCGGTACTGCTATCGCTCATACTCAGGGGTTGGTGGCTCATTCGGATGGCGATGTATTGATTCATGCGTTATGTGATGCCCTGCTAGGCGCAGCAGCTTTAGGTGATATAGGTCAGCACTTCCCTGATACGGATAACCAATATGCGGGAGAGAGTAGTCGAAATTTACTGCGGCACGTTGTTCATTTGATAAAAGTAAAGGGGTGGTGTATCGGAAATGCAGATATGACCATCGTTGCTCAGCTGCCTAAAATGGCGCCTCATATCAGCAATATGAGAGTACTTTTGGCGCAAGATATGAATACTTCTATAGGTCAGGTCAATGTGAAGGCAACCACTACTGAAAAATTAGGTTTTACCGGTAGAGAAGAGGGTATAGCCGCACATGCTGTAGTCTTGTTGCAAGCTCAGGAGTCCGTTCTTTGAGTGCTGATGCTATTAACGCTGACTGGCCATTAGACTGGTCTTATGCGTTCGGTGGACCCTGTGGAAGTGGGCTGTTTAAGCAATATCACGAAGATTTTGAGGTTACAGAGCTGCTTGGATTTGAACCTGAAGGGCATGGCGAGCACTTGTTTTTGTGGATCGAAAAACAGGGGCATAACACCGAATGGATAACCCGACAGTTGAGCAAACTCTGTGAAGTTCCTCCGCGGGACATTTCATACGCGGGACTGAAAGATCGACATGGTATAACGCGGCAGTGGATCAGCGTGCAGCTTCCGGGGCGTCCTGATCCGGATCTCTCTTCGTTAGAAGCGGATGGAACGATCACAGTGCTGCGAGCAGAAAGGCATCCTCGCAAACTCAGGAGAGGTGTTCATCAGGGCAATCAGTTCAAGATTCGCCTGAGAAATGTGCAGGGTGATCACCAGCAACTGGAGTCTCGCCTCGTGCAGATTGCGCGCGATGGCTTTCCGAATTACTTCGGTGAACAAAGGTTCGGTATTGATGGCAACAACATGAAAGAAGCTGCCAAATTGCTCAGCGGTGAAATTCGCATCAAAAATCGTTCACGACGTTCACTCTATCTGTCGGCTGCTCGCTCCTGGCTTTTTAATACCCAGCTATCCAGAAGGGTCAGGGGTGAGAGTTGGAATCGCTATCTTAATGGGGATTTACTGAGCTTTTTTGGAAGCCAGAGCCTGGTGAACCAGGATCGTATAGATGACACTGTGCTAGCCAAGTTTGCTGAGCAGCAGTTATCTCCAACGGGACCTCTATGGGGAGCTGGTACCCCTTCCAGCAGAGATGCTGTATTGCAGCAGGAACAAGCGTTGTCTGATCAATTTCCCCTGCTGTGTGACGGACTGGTTCGTGTCGGCATGCGACAAGAGCGACGGCGATTACAGGCCTTGGCGAAAGATCTGCAGTGGCACTTCGAAGGTGATGATTTAATGTTGAAATTTTCATTGGAAAGCGGTTGCTATGCTACCGCCCTGCTGCGAGAGCTTATAAATTTGGAGTCTGATTAAAGCCATGCGTTTACTGTTATCAAATGATGATGGGGTGTTTGCACCAGGGCTGGAAGCACTGTATGAGGTGCTATCTCCGGATTATGAATGTGATGTCATTGCACCGGATCGTGATCGCAGTGGCGCCAGTAGTGCGTTAACCCTTGATCGTCCACTACGTCCTCTATTGCAAAAGAACGGTTATACAAGCATAAACGGTACTCCGACCGATTGTGTGCATCTGGCGCTCAATGGCTTGTTGGATGTTATGCCTGATATGGTTCTCTCTGGTATTAATATGGGAGCTAATCTGGGAGATGATGTGCTCTATTCAGGAACGGTTGCCGCTGCTCTTGAAGGTCGGTTTTTGCATAAACCCGCCTTGGCCCTCTCTTTGTGTAGCCGTTCTACTGAGAATTTGTTGAGTGTACAGCGGGTGCTCGTTAGTATGATGTCTCGGCTCGAGACATTAAAGATTCCACCAAGAAGCATTCTCAATATTAATGTACCCGATCTGCCCTATGAAAAAATTAAGGGGATACAACTGACACGGTTAGGACATCGTGAACGTGCTGCTAAACCCGTTAAGGTGACAGATCCACGAGGTAAAGAAGGTTATTGGATCTCTGTCGTAGGTAAGGGTGAGGATGCCGGGGAAGGGACTGATTTTCACGCAGTGAAAGACGGATATGTTTCTGTAACTCCGTTACAAATTGATAAAACACATTACGACGCGTTTCCTGCGGTGGGGAACTGGTTAGGGGAATTAGTATGACGGGCAAGGATCTGAGAGGGATCGGTATGACCTCCCAGCGCACACGTGATCGTTTGATACAACGGTTACGGGAAGAGGGAATCGAAAACGCTACGGTACTGGATGTTATTAGAAATATCCCAAGACATATCTTTGTTGATGAGGCGCTTTCACATCGTGCCTATGAAGATACAGCGTTACCGATTGGGCATGGCCAGACCCTTTCTCAACCCTATATTGTTGCCCGTATGACAGAATTGTTGTTGGCCGAAGGGCCACGCAAACGGGTATTGGAGATTGGTACGGGCTCCGGTTATCAGACTGCTGTATTAGCTCAGCTAGTCGAACAGTTATTTACGGTGGAGCGTATTCGTCCGCTGCAAGATAAAGCCAGGCAGCGCTTACGTCTCCTGAAAGCTAATAATGTTCAATTTAAGCATGCAGATGGTGGCATGGGGTGGCCTGAACATGGACCCTTTGATGGCATACTGGTGACTGCTGCCCCTGAGGCTGTGCCTGTGGAGCTAATCGAGCAGTTATCTATAGGTGGACGATTAGTGATCCCGGTAGGTGGTGGGAATCGACAACAACTTGAGTTGATTACCAAGACCCCAGAAGGAATCTCAACCGAGGTTATTGAAGACGTACGTTTCGTGCCATTGCTGGCTGGCGCAATTCGTTAATACTCCCGGAGTGAGCAACATGACAAGGTTACGGCAGCGTTCCATGCTGTTTTTTAAAGGCGTTGCTATGGGGGCTGCTGATGTAGTGCCTGGCGTATCCGGCGGCACTGTGGCTCTGATCACCGGTATCTATGATGAATTGTTAGCCTCTTTAAAAAGCTTCGATGTAGCAGCGGCTAAATTACTATTGAGTGGTCAGTTTGCAGCGCTGTGGAAGCACGTTAACGGGGCGTTTCTACTGACATTGTTCAGTGGTGTACTGCTCAGTATTTTGTCCCTGGCGAGAATTATCAGTTATTTTCTACAGCAGTTTCCTGAATTGGTCTGGTCCTTTTTCCTTGGATTGATTTTGGTGTCTGCGTTGTATATAGCCCGAGGGATAGCTCGGTGGAATGTGGTTACAGTGTTTATGCTGGCTACAGGCATTGGTTTGGCCTGGCTATTGACGGTAGCTTATCCCTTGCAGTTACAGCCAACATTAATGACTTTGTTTTTTGCAGGGGCGCTGGCGATATGTGCGATGATTTTGCCGGGTATCTCCGGAAGTTTTGTATTGCTGTTACTCGGGCTATATACCCCGGTACTGGCGGCGATAAAATCGTTTGATCTGCCTTTGCTGTTAACGGTAGCGACGGGATGTGCTCTTGGATTACTCTGTTTTTCGAAGCTCCTGTATTGGCTATTGCATCACTACCATGAGGTAACGATGGCCTTTTTGTGTGGATTGATGCTGGGTTCATTGAATAAGGTATGGCCCTGGAAAGAGGCGTTGAGCTATCGGCAAAATAGCGCAGGCGATCTGGTGCCCTTGCTAGAGCGAAATATATCCCCTCAAGCGTATGAAGCGGTTGCGGGCCAGAGTGCTTACCTTGGCGGTTCACTGTTTAT
Source organism: Aestuariirhabdus sp. (assembly GCA_030622755.1). Classification (GTDB taxonomy): domain Bacteria; phylum Pseudomonadota; class Gammaproteobacteria; order Pseudomonadales; family Aestuariirhabdaceae; genus Aestuariirhabdus. The sequence goes on from JAUXFT010000122.1 coordinate 3,848, forward strand.
GATGTTACTTGGAATCGTCCTGGTATTGATCGTTGCAGCAGTATCGACCGGCAGTGAATGAGTGAAAAAGTATCTTTACCCTCATAATTGAATTCAGTAAGTTAATAACTGCAGGTTTTTTGATTTCGGTGATACATTAAAGGGACCTCTATTAGATTTATTTATAATAAAAATTTAATTCTTATATCTTATTTTTGTGGATACGGATAATGAGCCGATTCAGACGGTGTGCTTGAGTTTGTGATTGAAATCAGGAAAACAGCAGGTCGTAAGTTAAAACTTGCCTTGCTACTACTGCTGTCATCTCTGTTGATTCACCTCTCGGGTTGTTCGACAAAAGCGCCCTATGCTCCAGTGAGCGATCTCACCAAACCATCCAAAGTGACTTGGGGATACCATACGGTTCGGCCGGGTGAAACGCTTTATTCCATTGCCTGGCGTTATGGTAGGGACTTTAAGGAGTTAGCAAACGCCAACAACATTCGCTCACCTTATACAATCTACCCAACTCAGAGGCTCTCTTTATACCTGCCTAAGAAACGCTCTGTTTCGACATCAACAACTCGTCAGAGCCTCAAGGTTTCGACCGCAAAATCGTCATCAACCTATCAAAAGAAAACAAATAAAAAGCCTAAAAAAACAGATTCAGTATTACCAGGTGGGACTGTTCGCTGGGGATGGCCAAGCTCAGGAAAGGTCATTCAGTATTATCAAACCACGGGAAACATCAACAAGGGTATTGATATCAGTGGAAAATTAGGAGAGCCTGTTAGGTCCGCGGCTCAGGGTAGAGTCGTTTATGCAGGAGGGGGATTGCTGGGTTACGGAAAACTCGTTATCGTTAAACACAGCAGTACTTATCTAAGTGCATACGCTCATAACAATAAAGTTCTAGTAAAGGAGGGAGACTCTGTAAAAGCTGGTCAGAAGATTGCGGAAATAGGATCATCCGGAACCAATCGCGAAAAACTCCATTTTGAGATTCGTCGAAATGGGAAACCGGTCAACCCTATGCAATATCTGCCCAAGAGATAAAAAGACCTGTGGTTAGCGGGATTGCTGGCCGGACCAAAATTACTATTTGTGTCAATTAAGGTATAGGGCTATGAGGATGTCAGTTAAAAGGGAAGATGGTGATGTTGCTGAAGTTGATGCAGCACCGGTAGCGAAAAAGCCAACAGTGAAGTCGGCCGCAAATAAGCCAGCCAGTATAAAAAAGGACACGTCCAAGGTTGCACGACCGCAACCGCGAGCAAAACGTTATACAACGGATGATAAATTCAGTAAAAGCCTCGATGCGACTCAGCTTTATCTGAATGAGATCGGTTTTTCTCCGTTACTTTCTCCAGAGGAAGAAGTTTATTTCTCCCGGCTAGCTTTGAGGGGTGATGATGCTGGCCGTCGACGCATGATTGAAAGTAACCTGCGTTTAGTCGTTAAAATTTCTCGTCGTTATGTCAATCGTGGACTGACATTGTTGGACCTGATTGAAGAGGGCAACCTTGGTTTGATTCGCGCTGTAGAGAAGTTTGATCCGGAAAGAGGGTTTCGCTTTTCTACCTATGCTACCTGGTGGATCAGGCAGACCATAGAGCGAGCAATCATGAATCAGACACGCACTATTCGGCTGCCCATTCACGTGGTCAAAGAGCTGAATGTATATCTTCGCGCGGCGAGAGAACTTACCCAGAAACTGGATCATGAGCCAACACCGGAAGAGATTGCAGAGCTATTAGATAAGCCCGCTGGGGATGTCAAACGCATGCTTAAGCTCAACGAGCGAGTGGCTTCTGTTGATACTCCGCTAGGTCCTGATTCCGATAAGTCTATTCTTGATACCATCACAGATACTCATCAATCCAACCCTGCCGAACTGCTGCAAAGCAGAAATTTGAATGACAGTATTGATAGCTGGCTGGAAGATCTGTCTGAAAAGCAACGAGAGGTTGTGGCGAGGCGCTTTGGCTTGCGCGGTCATGAAACCTGCACGCTGGAAGAGGTCGGGCGGGAGATCGGCTTAACACGTGAGCGCGTACGGCAAATTCAGGTCGAGGCACTTAAGCGTCTTCGGGTGATTATGGAGAAGCAGGGGCTTTCGAGTCATTCATTGTTTGAAGAGTAATTGCCCATAACAGCTGTAATATCAGTTATCTGAGAGCAATAAAAAAGACAGCCAATGGCTGTCTTTTTTATTGGAACGCTTGATCAGATACTGAGCAAGCTAACTCGAGAAGTGCATATAGTGTTATTGCTCAAGATGTTGTAGCTTGCCTTCAACACCATCCCACTCCTCCGCATCAGGAAGTGGATCTTTCTTCTCGCTTATGACATCCCAGACTTCAGCGAGGTCAGCGTTCAGCTGAATAAACTCCTGTTGATTTTCCGGTACTTCGTCTTCCGAAAATATTGCATTGGCAGGGCATTCGGGCTCACACAGTGCACAGTCGATGCATTCATCCGGGTGAATAACTAAAAAGTTAGGCCCCTCATAGAAGCAATCTACAGGACAGACTTCTACACAGTCGGTGTATTTGCACTTGATACAGTTCTCACCAACGATGAATGTCATGGTTATTGTTCTCCGGTCAGGCTTTATCTAATGTTTTTCAGCGCAATAGTTTATCAGGTGTACATGTAAAATATATACCGGTACTTATATTTTTGCGCGTAATTCATAGAGTAATTCAAGTGCTTGCCTGGGTGAAAGATCGTCAGGTTGTATGTTTTCCAACTCATCAATAACCGGGTGTGGTAGTGGTACTGAAAACATGTCCGGCTGTTGCGGTGGAGATGCCTCTGGTTTGCTTTCTTTGGGTGCCGGGCGTTGCTCTACTTCCAGCTGAGAAAGCTTTATGCGTGCTTCATTGATGACCTGACGAGGAACCCCTGCTAACTGGGCAACTTGTAAACCGTAGCTTTGGCTTGCGGGCCCTTCATTTACAGAGTGGAGGAAGACTATTCGATCTTCGTGTTCGGTAGCGTTTAGGTGTACGTTGGCAACGCCAGGCAGTAGCTCTGGTAACGTTGTTAATTCAAAATAGTGTGTCGCAAAGAGAGTGAAAGCTTTTACTTCTCTGGCGAGATGGCAGGCGGCTGCCCAGGCTAGAGAAAGACCGTCAAAGGTGCTGGTACCACGTCCTACCTCATCCATTAGAACCAGGCTGTGATCACTGGCATTGTTAAGGATGTTAGCGGTTTCAGTCATCTCAACCATAAAGGTTGAGCGTCCTCCGGCAAGGTCATCTGATGAGCCTATGCGGGTGAATATACGATCTATAGGACCCAGTTTCAGGCGAGTAGCGGGCACATAGCTGCCAATGCAGGCCAGTAAAACGATCAAAGCTGTTTGGCGCATATAGGTCGATTTACCACCCATATTGGGTCCGGTAATCATTAGCATCCGTCGTTGGCTGGATAGCTCTACTCCGTTAGCGACAAAGGGGGTATCGAGTACTTGTTCGACAACAAGGTGCCGACCCTCCTCAATGAGTATCCCGGGGGCGGGTGTGAATTCCGGACGGCTCAGATTCAGGTTGTCTGCACGCTCTGAAAGAGTATTCAGTACATCCAGTTGAGCGATTGCTGTAGCGCTGTCTTGCAGGTGTGCGAGTTCGTCGAGTAACTGGTCAAGTAATTTTTCATAAAGGATTTTTTCTCTGGCGAGTGCGCGGCTCTTACTGCTCAGGGCTTTATCTTCGAATTCTTTTAACTCTGGCGTAATAAAACGCTCGACATTCTTAAGTGTTTGACGGCGTATATATTCGGCGGGGGCCCTATCAGATTGTTGACGACTGATTTCAATATAGTAACCGTGTACACGGTTATAACCGACCTTTAGTGAGGATAGCTCGCTTTTCTCGCGCTCTCTTAATTCCAGGTCAACAAGGTATTGGCCGGCGTTATCACTGATGCCGCGCAGCTCGTCCAGTTCGTTATCGTAACCGCGGGCAATGACTCCGCCGTCACGAATGACCACGGGAGGGTTCTCGATAATGGAAGTTTGCAGCAGTTTAAGCAGTGATGGGTATTCGCTTATTTTTTGTGAGAGCTCTGTGACAAAGTCTGCCTTAATCGCTATAAGTTGGCTTTGAAGTTCAGGTAGAACTGCTAAAGCATCTCGCAATCGCGCCAGATCCCGAGGGCGCGCTGAGCGTAATGCTACCCTGGCTAGTATTCTCTCGATATCGCCTATCTGCTTAAGTACAGCGTGCATCGGCTCATAGCGATAATCATCCAGCAAGGCCGCAATGGCATCCTGGCGTGATGATAGTTCTGCATGATCTCGCAAGGGTCGATTAAGCCAGCGACCCAGCATTCGGCTACCCATGCTTGTGGCTGTATGGTCCATTACAGTGGCCAGGGTGTTATCGCGCCCACCGTTGAGGTTAACGTCTATCTCCAAGTTGCGCCGGCTGGCAGCATCAAGAATGACACTGTCTTCGTGACTGTCATGCGACAGATTACGCAGATGAGGAAGTGCAGTACGTTGGGTTTCCTTGGCGTACTGTAGTAAGCACCCAGCCGCCTCAATGGCAACGCCTAGCTGTTCGCAGCCAAACCCTTGCAGGTCTTTTACCTTGAATTGCTGACACAGTAGTTGGTGGGCTGAATCGTATTCAAAGTCCCAGGGGGGACGTTTGCGCACGCCATTTCGGTTTTCCAGCCACGATGGCTGTATTAGCTCATCACAGAACAAAAGTTCTGCAGGGGAGATGCGTTGTATTTCACCTTGCAACGCTTCTTCCCCATCAACCTCAGTAACGCTAAAGCGTCCACTGCTGATGTCCAGGGTGGCCAATCCATAGCTATCTTCCCGGCGATGGAAGGCCGCTAAAAGAGTATCTCGACGATCTTCAAGTAATGCTTCATCCGTCACCGTTCCGGGAGTAAGAACACGCACCACTTTTCGCTCGACGGGACCTTTGCTGGTTGCCGGGTCACCGATCTGTTCGCAGATCGCAACGGATTCTCCAGCTCTTACAAGGCGTGCCAGATAACCATCTGCCGAGTGGAAGGGAATTCCAGCCATGGGAATCGGTTCACCGGCAGATTGTCCTCTTGCGGTGAGCGTAATGTCCAGCAGCTGTGAGGCGCGCCGCGCATCGTCATAAAACATCTCATAAAAATCGCCCATGCGATAAAAGACCAGCTCGTCGCGGTGTTCCTTTTTGATGCGCAAATATTGTTGCATCATGGGAGTATGAGTTGATTCTGAACTCTTTGTTTTCTCTGCTTTTTTTGCCATTTTGTATATATAACTTCTTGTAATTGCAGTGTTTTTTAATTTTCTGTGAGTCCGCTAGTGTCCGGGGTGATCTGATTGAATCCAACGCAAGCAAACAAAAAAGTGTAACTTTTGGTGTAGGTTTTTAAGTGGTATAGTTTTCTGGCTTTTGAAATTTACAAAAACCTACACTTTTTAGTTTCGACGCACTTGGGTTTTACCGAGTGTTAGGTATACGACTTATTTAATCGACGCAGAATATCAGAGCTATGACTAAACCACTATCGGCTAGAGCTAATGAGACAATGAAACCGGGCGATAAAGTGAAGCAGGATACTGGGGAATATGCCGGATTAAGGGTCAGTTGCGGTAAGTGTGGCGCAATAGAGTTTAATGTTTTTATAGATATTACATAGTATGGAACCGACTATTCAGTTGCAAAAAATGATACCGAGTGAGTTAAAAATAGGAAGAATAGAGGTGTTAAGAGTAGGGATTGCTCCAAGACGCCCAACCTCTAATTAAAGAGGTCCCAATATCATTAGCATATTAAGGTGTTTTTATGCGTTATAGAGAGTTAAAAGCCAAACACAGGGATGTTCGTGAAGGGCACCAAACTAATTTAACTTTGCGTATTCACAGAGCATTGAGTTGGTTAAATCGTGCTGAGCAATGTGACGACTTGGATGCCCGATTTATTTTTTTGTGGATTACGTTTAATGCGGCTTATGCTACTGAGATTGAT
>JAUXFT010000219.1 GCA_030622755.1 Aestuariirhabdus sp.
AAGGGGTCTACACCTTGACGGGCACAGTCCGCTAGCAGTGTAGCACTGAGAGTAACAACCGTTAAATGTTTCATTTATGATCCTTTGCATGCTAATCAATAAAGTCGGGTAAACACCAGGGCAGCTTATCGTTGGTGTTCCAGTGCTTCAATGGTCTTTTCCAACTCTTCAGGTGACTCACTACGTATCTCGGCGGCTTGCGCCTCTAGTGCTGCGTCATACTCTTCATCGGTGGAGTTATCAATATTATCCAGTTCCTGCAAGAAAGTTTCACCGTTGCTATCCTGGCAAGGCGAAAGCCCAGCCCCTTGTCCACAGGCGGTATAAAAACCGTTTCGTTCCTCAATTCGCTCCTCAACAATACCTCCCGAACCTGCGCAACTGGCAAGCAATAGCATGAGCATTGAATATGTCGCGATTTGAATCATTACAGCCATAATAGTAACCCCTCAAGGACTAAAAAAATTTGCGTTGATAAAAGCCGCTTATAAAAAACCGCTTTCAATATTCATAAAATGACTAGGAGCGCCAGCTAATATTCAAAGAACCATAGTGATCCGGTTCGCCGCGCTCATGATCATAGGTGGGGGTAGATATTACCCAACTATAATGCAGACTAAACTGCTGCCATTTATAGCCCATGTTGGTAATAAATTGTCCTACGAATGCTTTCTTGTCAACCGATGGACTACTTTTAAACATGGTTCCGTCCAACAATACATCCCATGCGACCGCTTTTGCCGACAGGCCTGTATAGAAATACCAGCCGCTACTTCCCGGGTGTGCTGGCATAATAACATCTCTTGCTAACCTTCCGGGTCGAATCCCCAGCGAATTAACCGATTTTTGATGCAAAGAGAACCCGCCGGATGCAAGCAGATCAGTTTGTGCATTGCCCACAGCAATATGCCCATACACTAAGGCATCAAACTGCCAGTTACTCTGCGCTGATACCAGAGGTGTAAATCCACGACGGGAATAATACGCATTTAATAACAGCGAACTCGGAATTTGGTGATCCCAACCTTGTGGCTGAACTGAATCCGTCAGACCATGAACAAACTTTTGTGACTGCTCTGCCAGTGAGTACTTCCCCGTCACACCTATTAACAAATCGAAATAATCCGCATGGTTTTCAGCAAAGACTTCCAGGCCATGACTAAGATATAAAACACCTCCATATGGAGTATCTTCGGGATCAGGGGGTTCTATAGTGATATCTTCGGGCGTTTGCATGACCTGCCCTAGAGATAACGTGGTTCTGCGCTCAACCCATTGATCTATAGACCCTACCGGCAATGATTTTACCAAGTTAGCTAACCAGGAAAAAGTATTGGTATCATCAAATTGCTTAAGATTGTCAGATGTTTTAGTAACTTGTAAACCGTTGGTATAGTGTCGATCCTGATGTTTCGCTGAAAAAAGGTCATTTTCCCAAGTCACGGACCATGCACCCGGAGCGTTGGGACTGGGGGCCGCAAGAACACTTTCACTTGTCGTCATTAATAACAGCGCGCTACAACATCGAATCAATGCATTCATATTTCGGCGATCTATATAAGAAATACCGCTTTTATGTCACAATATTATAACTATTCATACCCTCTACAACGCTGGAACATACACCGATCTCATATTGATTGCCAGTACTGCAATTCACATAGTCACGGGCGATCTCAACCATCAGACTCCGAATAATAGTCAGGTCGATGGAGGGCTGTAAGGTATCGTAAAAATATATGCTTAGCCGATATTTTCTGAATCCAAACAACAAAACTGGCAATCACCAGCCAGTCTGGTTCATAATCCCGGAAACCCTGTAATCTGGACAAGTTGTTGATTTTATTCATCTCTGATTTACATCTGGAAATAAAGCGACCTGATATTACCCGGGCCTTCTTTCGCTACCTGAAAAACCTGCCCGCGCAGACCGAGGCGCTCTATATTCTCGGCGATTTATTCGAGGTCTGGATCGGTGACGACGATCATTCAGCCTTCAATATGGAGGTAATCGGTAAGCTACGCGAGGCCAGCGAAAGCACTAAAATCCATATCATGCGAGGCAACCGGGATTTCCTCTATGGCGAAGAGTTCACAAAACTTAGCCACTGCCAGCTAATAAGTGACCCTAGCTTGATCAACTATCAAGGTCACAACTACCTGCTGATGCACGGCGATAGTCTCTGCACAGAAGATCACAGTTATATGGCTTTTCGAGAACAGGTTCGTTCTCCCGCCTGGCAAGCAGAAATCCTGGCTCAACCTATTGAGCAGCGCCACAACCTGGCCAGACAGCTAAGAGAAACCAGCCTGGAGGCCAACAGCCAAAAAAGTATCGATATTATGGATGTCACCCCCGATGAAGTCCTTAAGGTGATGGCAAAGCATCAGGTGACCCGACTGATACACGGCCATACCCATCGCCCGGGAGAACATACAGTGGAAGTAAACGGCCAAAGCGCCACTCGCTGGGTACTGGGCGACTGGGATCAGTACGGCTGGCAAATTCAGATTGATGACAATGGCCCCCTTCTGAGCAAATTCTCGCTTGAATAGCGTATTCAAGCCGTAACATTCAGCAAACTTATCTTGAAAATAAGCCAGTAACGGCTGCATCAACTACACTTAGCTACCGCTTTCTATTATAATTTCGCAGCTATTTTTTACGTCGATGTGGGCATCGACAACCCTGAGCAGCGGAGATCCCGCTGATACAGGTAATTACATCATCCAGGAGAACAACCGTGCTAGCAGCCTATCGTAAACATGTTGAAGAACGTGCCACCCAGGGTATTCCACCCCAGCCCCTTTCTGCAGAACAAACCGCCGACCTGGTCGAGCTATTAAAAAGCCCGCCTGCCGGAGAAGAGCAATACCTGATAGACCTTATCAGCAACCGTATTCCCCCTGGTGTTGATGAGGCGGCCTATGTTAAAGCAGGCTTTTTATCCGCCATCGTCAAGGGTGAAACCAGCTCGCCCATTATCGACAAGAAGCTGGCGGTAAAACTGCTAGGCAATATGCATGGCGGCTACAACATTGACACCCTGATTAGCCTACTCGATTGTCCTGACCTCAGCACTCTGGCAGCCGCAGAACTAAAACACACCCTGCTAATGTTTGACGCCTTTCACGATGTGGAAGAAAAAGCCAAAGCGGGTAATGACAACGCCAAGGCTGTTATTCAATCCTGGGCTGATGGCGAATGGTTTACCTCACGGGATAAGGTAGCTGAATCAACAAAAGTCAGCGTATTTAAAGTCACCGGAGAAATTAACACTGATGACCTCTCCCCTGCCCCTGATGCCTGGTCTCGCCCTGACATCCCGCTGCACGCGCTGGCAATGTTTAAAATGCCACGCGAGGGCTTGAGCCCCGACGACACTGGCACTCTCGGTCCTATCAAACAAGTTAATGCCATCATTGAGAAGGGCCATCCTGTCGCCTTTGTTGGCGATGTTGTTGGAACCGGTTCCTCACGTAAATCAGGCACCAACTCAGTGCTATGGTATTTTGGTGACGATATTTCCGGCGTACCGAACAAAAAAGGCGGCGGCATCTGTATTGGCGGTAAAGTTGCTCCTATCTTCTACAACACAATGGAAGATGCCGGTGCGCTGGTCTTTGAAGCCCCTGTTGAAAAACTCAATATGGGGGATGTGATTGAAGTTCGCCCCTATGATGGAAAAATTCTTAGTGAAAGTGGCGAAGTGCTTTCAGAGTTTGCCCTCAAATCCGATGTACTACTGGATGAAGTACAAGCCGGTGGCCGTATCAACCTGATTATCGGTCGTGGTTTAACCACCAAAGCACGCGAGTCTCTGGGACTGCCAGAAACTGACTTATTCCGCACACCCAAGCAACCTGAAGATACCGGCAAAGGCTACAGCCTGGCGCAGAAAATGGTTGGCCGCGCCTGTGGCGTCGAAGGCATTCGTGCTGGCACCTACTGCGAACCAAAGATGACCACTGTTGGTTCCCAGGACACTACTGGCCCAATGACCCGCGACGAGCTAAAAGATCTGGCCTGCCTGGGTTTCTCTGCAGACCTGACCATGCAGTCTTTTTGTCATACCGCCGCTTACCCCAAGCCCATTGATATTGACACCCAGCACACCCTGCCTGACTTTATCATGACTCGCGGTGGTGTTTCCCTGCGCCCCGGTGATGGTGTTATTCACAGCTGGCTAAACCGCATGTTGCTACCTGATACCGTCGGCACTGGTGGCGACTCTCACACCCGTTTTCCAATGGGTATTTCATTCCCTGCAGGCTCTGGACTGGTAGCCTTCGCCGCCGCCACCGGTGTTATGCCACTGGATATGCCAGAATCAGTACTGGTGCGTTTTAAGGGTGAAATGAAACCCGGTATCACTCTGCGTGATCTGGTTCATGCCATTCCCTACTACGCCATCAAAGAAGGTTTATTGACGGTAGAAAAAGCCGGCAAAAAGAACATCTTCTCCGGTCGTATACTTGAAATTGAAGGCCTCGATGGACTCTCAGTTGAGCAAGCGTTTGAACTCTCCGATGCCTCAGCCGAACGCTCGGCGGCCGGTTGCTCAATCAAGCTTGGCGAAGAGTCTATCGCCGAATACCTGCGATCTAATGTCACCTTGTTACGCTGGATGATTGGTGAAGGTTATGGCGACCCACGCACCTTGGAGCGTCGCGCTCAGGCGATGGAAAAATGGCTTGCCAAACCCGAGCTGATGAAAGCCGATGCAGATGCTCAATACTCTACTATCATCGAAATCGATTTAGCCGATATCAACGAACCCATCGTTTGCTGCCCTAACGACC
>JAUXFT010000165.1 GCA_030622755.1 Aestuariirhabdus sp.
CCCCCACCCCCACTCTTCCACAAGCGGGTGCCAGCCCCTGCATCTAAGTGGGTAAACAAATTCGCGTACGGAGCTCGTTTATGGTGGTCTAACGCAAGATCCATTCCCTTTCCATTGGAAATCACATTACCTGCATTGTGGCTTACGGTGATGTCGTGGATGAAAGTCGTACCAAAATCAAACCCTGTAAAAAGGTTGTCGTCATTTTGTAAATAGACCCCATGGTGACCTCGGTTCCCTGAGTTATCTGGCTCCCTTTGTGATTGATAGTGCAAGTTAACAAAGGTGCAGAAGCGACTGTTTAACATGGGACCACTGTCTGGGTTTTTAAATAGGAGATTACGAGCCCAGCTATTGGCCACATTGCGAAAGGTAAGGGGATTATTACCCAGCTCGGTAAAATGCCCCTCATAGGGAATCGCAGGGAACTCAAAGGCTAAATCTTCAATACCCACTTCTGTAACGGTAGGGTCATAGCGAATAATTTCAGGAGTCCAACGCAGCTCAATATCAAAACGCAAGGGCCTGTCGAAGTAAATAGTATTGCCTTGTATTTCTAGAATGGTCACCACTAATGAAGCATGAGTGCGTCCAACCAATTTAGTCATGTTGCCGGGGTCATCAGAGTATAAGTGACTCGCGAGGGAGTTATCATCTAGGTCTTCCATGCGAATTTCTACGCGTTGTCCTGGGTTCAGGTTTTCCGTCTCTGAAAGAACCAAGGAACGATCCCCTCGTGTTGCGGGTTGCGTAACATCCGCTAAATGAGTGGAGCGAAAAGAGCCTTCTACCCAAATAAAACCGCCACTCCAAGAATAATTAGAAGTGGGTATGCCCCCAGTGGTAGAACCCCAGTTGGGTTTGATGTCGTTTAATGGAATTGGGAAAACCAATGTCGATTTACTCATGCCCTCACCCCGTATGACCAGGTTGCTCTTTTTGATTTCAAGTATGTCGGTGATTTTATACTTACCTGCGGGAACCCAAAGAGCCCCATTTTCAGTGCCCGCAATAGCATCTAAAAACGCTTGGGTGTCATCCGCTTCGCCATCCCCCACGGCCCCAAAATCCATAACATTGGCCACGATAGCCACATCAGGTAAAGCTACTTCACCTGTGTGATAACCCGCATAAGAAAAATCCGGTAGACGACTGTCGTAAGACCACTCTTCACCCGCCTGCCCCCAAAGTTGAGAATAAGCCTGAGCGAATACAAGCTTAAAACTGAAAACTAGGGTAATCGCTATGCAAAGAGTTTTAATGCCCAAAATTATTCAACCTCCTGTGGTAATCCCCCTATTAATTATGATCCTCAAAAATAGGGGGCATGCGGCCTCAATCAATTTCTGAGCGGGAGTGATTCCTCCCAAGGCTGAATGAGGTCGCTCATTATTGTAACGCCATAGCCACTGAGTTGCTGTTTCCTGTGCATGGGCAATCGATTCAAGCAGATGTTGATTGAGCTACTCATGCCTGACAGTCTGATTAAACCGCTCCACATAGGCATTTTGCGGTGGGTTTCCGGGCTGGATGTAATGCAACTGGATACAGCGTTTCTGTGCCCAGGCCATTAACTGACTTCTGATGTATTCAGGACCATTGTCACACCGAATGGCCTTGGGCTTACCACGCCATTCAATGATCTGTTCAAGGGCACGGATAACTCGTAGTGCTGGCAATGAACGGTCAACTTCGATACCCGTGGATGATATGTTGACGAGTGATCAAAAGGGCATTTATTTTTCCTATGCTCATCCGTATCGCCTCTCGACAGAAACATCAATGTCTGGAAACCGTAGTGAACCTGACGTTCCCAGACTTTGCACGCATGTCTCTTAATGGCCGACTACCGCCGATCAGGAACTCTACATCGGCGAAACCTTCAGTGATCGGGAACGGCAACTCTGTCTAGAATCGGAAGTACAGCGGTTGCCAAGATTACAGAAAGGCCAACGTTCTAAACCGACTTGCTCTGTTGGAAAATCCCCAACTCTATGACTAATGCCAGAACATGTTCTGGCTCTCTGTAAAGACTTTATTCTCTCGTTACCGCTTGTTTTCCAGCAACACAGGTTAACGCTCTGGTCAGTCACCAAACAGGTTATTCAGGTTCACGCTGCAGTCATCAGGTCTACGTCGAAGATAAAGGCGATGAGGACGTTCAGGATGGTCAGTAGCAGGCTGCCGAAGAAGGCGGCGCCGAAGCCATTGACTTTTACGCCGGGGGCTATTGCCGCTGCCATCCATAACATGAGAGCGTTGATGATGAACAGAAATAGCCCGAAGGTTAAAACAGTGATGGGAACAGTGAGGGCGATCATGAGCGGACGGACGACGGCATTGATCAGGCCCAGCAGTACGGCGACGACGAAGGCAGCACCCCAGGATTCTATTTCCAGACCGGTGACCATGTTGGCGACCAGCAGGAGCAGCGCTGCTGTGAGTACCAGGTGCACTGCCAGTTCCATAATCAATCGTCCGTGGGTGTGGACTCATCGTAGCCGACTTTGTCGGGGCGTGACAACTGGTTAGCGAGGCGCCGGGTTTTGATGGCACGGATGCGGATTTTTTTGCACAGTGATTCCAGTGTGGCGGGATCGGCGTTGCCACGCTTGAATCGATTAAGGGCCATGGTGGCGTAGACGGCGATGTCGATCAGATCGTCAGTGATGGTATTGAGTGTTGACTGGTCAACAATGGGGGGCTCGGCCGGCCGGGTAGCTTCGTCCAGTTCCTGCTCATCGGCTGGTATTTCAGTTGCGGCGCCGGGTGCAGGATCTACATCTTCGATATGTTCGTGTGCCTCTACCGGCAGCGAACCGGTGCTGGCTCTGGTGACGGGGGCCAGCGGTGTACGCAGTTGCGATACATCGGTATGAAATGAAGCACGGTCGGGTTTGAAAGACAGGCTATAGATCATCGGTGCAGGTTTGGGTTTGCGTTGTTTACGCCAGGCGCCAACCAGGGGGGTGAGACTGTTTATGGCGAGAAAACCCAGGAAGCCAAAGGGTGCGAGATAGGCAGTCCTGACAACTTCCAGGCTCACCAGGTAATCGTAAAGTGTGACAATACCCAACAGGCTCAGGCTGCCCATCAGTATTTTTGCGGGGCCTCGCTCGCCATTGCGGTATAGCCGGTAAGCGGCATAAGTGGCGAACCCGATTGACACCAGCATGGTGATTCCCACGGCGGTCCACCAGGGGCTGATGCTGGCGTGCAGCATCGGGTTGACAGGGCCTGACCCGGTGTACATCAGGCTGTTTGGCGAACCCAGATTGCGAATCAGGAAAATCAGCCACACACCGGTGATCAGGTCGAGCAGTAGCATCGGTCTACAGTTTGTGCGCAAGGCAATAAACCAGACCAGCGCCAGCCACAGGAATATACCGAGGCTAATGGCTGCTTTGCCTGCCGGTACCAGGCTGTCGAGGCTGGGTGGCTGGTAAGCCAGGGCGCTCGCCAGGGCAAAACCGGCCAACAGCAGATACATCAGTCCAAGCTGCAGGTTGGCAGACCGGGTGGCACGGTTGCCGGCCAGAAACAGGTGATGGCCACCCGCATACAGGGTCAATCCGGTAACGATGTAGAGTGTTGCTGTCAGCATGGTTTAAGTCAGGTTAACCCATCTAACCGCCAAGACGCCAAGATCGCCAAGAATAAAGTGCTTAACGCCACCATAGAGAAAGTACAGGAATATAGGTCACTAACATCAGCCAGGCCAGCATCAGCACCAGGAACGGGAGTGTGGCGCGGAACAGGCTGAGTACCGGCTTTTGGAAGCGCTGGCTGGCGATAAACAGGTTGATGCCGACCGGTGGTGTCGAATAGCCGATTTCCAGATTAGCGAGGAAAATAATGCCCAGGTGGACCGGGTCGATGCCGAAGCGCTGGGCTAACGGTAGAATCAGCGGCACGATCACCACGGTAGCGGAGAAGATGTCCATCATGGCACCGACCGCCAGCAGGAACAGGTTTAACAGGATGAGAAATTTCAGCTGGGTATCGACGCTGTTCTGCATCCAGTCGAGCAGGCGCATGGGTATCTGGGCATCGATCATCAGGTTGGTCAGGCCCATGGCGACACCAAGAATAATCAGAATGCTGCCGACCAGTATGGCAGTGTCGGCAAACAACGGTATCAGTTGGCTGCGCAGTGCGATGGTGCGGTGTATACCGGCTTCCAGTACCAGCACGTAAAGCGCAGTACCGGCGGCGGCTTCGCTGACAGTGACAAAACCGCCGAAGATACCAATGATAATCAGGATGGGCAGCAGGATATCGCCACTGGCGCCTTTGGCCGCTCGCCAGGCGGTGTGCAGGTGAAAGGTATGGTGCTTGACATTAAAGCGGGCGCCGGTAAACGCGGCGTAGGTGCCCAGCATCAGCATTAACACCGTCCCCGGCACGATCCCGGCGATAAATAAATCATCAATATTGACACCGGCTACGATGCCGTACAGCAGTATCGCCAGGCTGGGCGGGAACAACAGGCCCAGCGATCCGGAGGTGGTCAGCAGGCCGAGAGTAAGGCGCTCCGGGTAATGCACTTTCATCAATACCGGGTACAACAGCCCGCCAAGCGCAAGGATGGTCACGCCGGATGCGCCCGAGAAAGAGGTAAAGAAGGCGCAGGCCGCGATAGCCACCACCGCCAGGCCACCGGGTAGCCAGCCGAGCAGACCGTTGAACAGCCGTATGAGGCGCTGCGGTGCGCCACCGGCGGCGAGTATGACGCCAGCCAGGGTAAACAGTGGAATGGCGGTCAGGTTGGGAGAGGTGGCGAGGCGGTTGAGTTCAATAATCAGCAGGGCTGAGTCCAGATCACTCTGTGAAGCATACATGAGGCTGCCGGCACCGATGACGGCGAATAGTGGCAACCCGAAGACTGCCAGCAATATAAGAATGACTACGGCTGGCAGCACGTGTCGTCTTCCTTGCCCAGTAGTGTGGTGAGTACAAAATGCAGCGTTAACAGGCAAAAGCCTACCGGTATGATCAGACCGACCAGTACCAGCCAGCGTTCGTGCTCGGGTGCGTACAACCATTCATCGCGCCAGTAGCGAATGGCGGCATCGGCGAGCAGGGCGCACACTGTGGCAGCAATGGCCCGCATGGGGCGATACAGTCGTCGCAGCGTGGTCGCTGACAGAAAGGTGGAGCACACGTCGATCTTGATATGCCGGTCATGCTCTACGGCCAGGGCGGCTCCGAGGAAGGTGACATACAACACCATGTAGCGGGTCAGTGTGTCAGCGGCGGGCAGCCCGCTGTCGAACAGGTTGCGGGCGAGTATTTGTGCCAGCGCCAGCAGGAGTAATAACAGCAGGCTGCAGGCTGCCAGCCAGGTTTCGGTCTGGATCAGGAGGTTGCGGAAGCGATGTAGTAATGCGGACATGGATTAGTTGCCGTCATTGCGAGCGTAGCGCGGCAATCTCTTGACCGCAGCGCAGCCGTTTAGAGATTGCCGCGCTACGCTCGCAATGACGGGTTGATTCATGGTGACGTTTGCTGGGCCTGGTTCGAACGGTACTGTTCCAGCAGCTTGCGAGTCTTATCGAATACAGATCCGGGGATGTAATCGCTGGCGACCAATTCGGCAGCAGCGCGATCGCGCACCTCGGCTAACACGGATTCGCTCATGCCCTCATCGGGTTCGATGAACTGCAGGCCGCGTTCTTTCAGAGTGACGATGCTGAGTGCATTATCGACACGAGTGGCGGCGATCAGTTTTTCACCCGTGGCTTCACCGGTGGCCTTGAGAATGGCTTGCAGGTCGGCAGGCAATTTATCGTAGAATTTCTTACTGATAATCAAACCACCCATGCCGTTGGTCATCGGTATGCTGCTGATGTATTGCGTCTTGGTAAACCACTGCAGGGCAATGGCGCCCAGTGGCGGTGCGTAGACGGTATCGATTAATCCGGTGGACAGGCTGGTGTAGACATCGATGATCGACAGAGGAATGGGCGATACGCCACTGGCGTTGAAAAAGGCCTTGCCCATGGCGTCGCCCTGCCAGAGCCACACGCGACGGGTTTTCATGTCTTCCAGTGAACGAATGGGTTGCTTGGAGAACATGTGAATAAAGCCAACTTCCATCCAGCCGAGCAGTACATAGCCATTGTCCTCGAAGCCCTGTTTGAATTCGGGGGAAAATTGCTGGCGGACAAAATCGATTTCGCCGGTGTTGTTAAACAGGAAGGGCAGTTCGAGCACGCGCGAGGGTGAATACATGCGACCGATACCGTAGCCGGTGAAAGCACCACCTTGCAGCTGGTTGAAGCGCATTTTCTTGAGGATGTCGGGTTCGTCGCCCTGTACGCCGCCAGGATAAAACTTAAAGCCGATACGACCGTTGCTTTTGGCCCTGAGATCCTCATCCCAATCCTCGAGCAGGTTCATCCAGGTGGTGCCGCTGGGCGCGAGTGTGGCAAATTTTATTGTATATTCAGGTGCCGCTGCTACGCTGCCGGTAAATACTAGCAGGGCAGCGGCAAGTGCTGAACTAAAATAAATGCGAATGTTCATGCTGCATCCCCCTCAGAACCAGTCATTTTGTAATGCGAGTAGCAAGTCAGCACGCTGGCGGGCGATCTGGTTGGCCAGTGCCATTTCCGGGAAGCTGCCCACGGGTGTGTTGATGACGTTGCGGAGCAGAATGTTGAACTGATCGACATCGAGTCGCTGACGCTCAAGGTACTCGGCTTGCAGTACATCAGCAATCAGTAGCTTACCTTCTGTGACAGTGCGCGCGGCGGCAAAGTTTTCCTCGGCGAGTGCGTAGTTACCGCCCAGCATAGGGGCGCGACCACCGTAATAGACGCCGTAAAAGATATAAACGCCACCATAGTAGAAGTCCGGCTCCAGCTCCAGAATGCGGTGCATGAGCCGTTCGACACTCGTCAACTGGGCAATACGCTCGGGGCTGGTGCGGTTCAGGTCGATCTGCTTGGCCCAGTTAGATGCTGTCCAGAACAGGGCAGGGACCGCATTCTTGTTTAACTTTGCGAGAGCTGCGTCCAGTTCGTCTATACTGGCGCGGGAGATGTCCAGTTCCAGTCCGCGTGTTTTTAAGGCGCGCACACCGTAATGGACGCCACGAGCATAGAGGGCATCGGCGCGTTCAGGATTATCAATTTCCACGAAGCCGTAGGTATACCCGTAAAATGCCTGGGCTGCGCTGACCAGCAAGACCCGGTTTTCAGGGTCTTCTACAATCAGTCCTTCAACCAGTTTGATGTTGGCGGGTATGGCGGCTTCCGCCAGCACCAGATCGGTCTCCCGGTTCATCGCATCGACGCTACCGTCCATAATGGATTCAGATGAACGCGCTACTATCTGCCCCATGCTGCATGCGCCCAGCCAGGGCAGCAGCACTGCAAGTAAGACTAGCCGGCCTGTTGTTAACTTCATCC
>JAUXFT010000014.1 GCA_030622755.1 Aestuariirhabdus sp.
GAGATGCGAGATGCGAGATACGAATTCACCACAGAGGTCACAGAGTTCCACAGAGGTTTTAAACAGGTGTTTTGTCTTTCTCAGTGAACTCTGTGATCTCTGTGGTTATGAATTGGTTAAACATAGAGCTGGTTAGGGAACTAAAATGGAGGGATTACTCCCCCCATTCCAGCACATCTTTCATGATTGACCAGCGAGGCTTTTTCTCGGTTTTCGAGGCTTCACCAAGCAGATAATGTCGGTACAGTTTGTCGACATTACCCTGGGCTTGCTGAAGTTCTATCCAGGTGTTAACAGCAGCCAGCAGTTGATCGTTGGAGCGAGCGACCGAATAAGCGACGGGTATGTTTATCACCGGCTTGGGTACTACCAGGCTGTATTCAGGATAGAGTAACGTCCAGGCTGCACCCTCTTCAGCGAGATCAAGAACGGCATCGATTTTTTTGTTCTTTGTTTCAAATATGGCCCTCTGATCCTCGATAGCATCGAGCATATAGAGCGATGATTCAGGGATTCCGGATATTTGCATATTTTCAATACTATCCGCCGTACGTTCCACAGCAATGGTCAATGACTTGGCTTTTTTACGAATCTGCGCCCAGGTTGTGAATTCGGATCTGCGGTGATCCCTGACAATAACGCCTACGGAGGATGTGAAGATCGGTTTGGTCATGCCAAATATTTTATTGCGTAACCAGGTGACCGGAATGGTGCGCATATAGATATCGCAAAGGCCCCGGTTTAACAGGTTTGCTGCATTTTTTTCACTACTCGCGGGAATAAGTTCAAGTAACAATTCCATGCGCAATGCCAGCTGGTGCGCCATTTCAATGTCGAAACCGACCAGCACAGGAGGATTAGCTGTATTGTAAAATGAGGAAGGATATTCGTCGTTTTGGAAACAAACACGTAACTCTCCACGCTTTCCAATCTCATTCAGTGTTGCAGGCTTTTCATCCAGCCGTCTGACAGCCGTTTCTATTGGTTCGTTAACGGTGGCGCTTTGAGTTTTTTCCAGAAAATAAAAACTTTGTAATACATCGTCAAGCGTATAAGGATCGACTACGAAATTTGAGTATGCGGCGCGAATACCCAGCAATAAGGGTACTACAAGTGCCAGGGTTATCAGCAAACCCTGAAGCATCTGGTACCAACGAACCTGAACCTTGCCCACCATGATCATGCTGCCGATCAAACCAATGGTGGCGTAATGCATTGAGGAGACTAGCGTGCCGAAGCGGCTGTTAATGACGTCTAGAGAGACGAACATCTCATAGAGGTCGCTGGGAAGTTGCATCAGGTTGAGCAGGAAGGGGATGGTGAGCAATGTACCGCCAAACATGCTGACCAGGCCGGTGGATAACAGTGCCGGATACTGACTGAACTCGATGTCGGTTCCGACGTACCAGCCTGAAAAAAGAATAAATGACAGGCTTAAAATCGCGGCCGGGCTTGGAAAGGGATAAAACGTGGGGATCAGGGTTTCCAGGGATAAATCGGCATCTTCTTTATCGGTGGCCTTGAGCCAGGATGAAGTGATCAGCGATTTACACTGCTCAATAAGTATAGGAATCACCACCAGTGAGCTACCGGTAGCAAAGGCGGTGATCATCGGAACGTGCAGTGCCTTGATAATATCTTTGTAGCGGAATGGCGTTACGATGGCGATGAAACCCGGGAAAACAACCAGACTGAGCAGCAGGCAGAGTGCGGCATTAGTAACGATATATACCTGCAGTCGAACCAGATCATCGACCTCTGTGGTGCCTGCGAGACTGGCGATCAAGGCAAAAACACCTAAAGGCGAGACCTTGGACACGATAGAAGTGATTTTAATCATCGCCTGAAGAATCACAGAAAGCGGATCAAGCAAGGTCTTTTTTTGAGGCAGGCCGATTAAAGATGTGCCCAGCAATATGCTGAACACGACCACTGCCGGAACGATGGCGTTGGCATAGGCATGAAACGGATTAGAGGGCACAAACAGGCGAATAAAATCGATCGAAACCGAGTCTTCCAACAGGCTCGAACTGAAGAATGATGCGGAGGTCCAGTCAGGAAATGACAAGGGTATTAAAACCACCACAGAAAGAGAAATTGCCCAGAGGAAAAATAGAATCTTACCGCCTTTGAGGGCGAGTTTTTTGACCTCATCATAACTGAGTCCGCCAATGCCTGTTATCAGCGAGAGCGATATGTAGGGGATAACAGTGATCAGCAGCAGGTTGATGAAAATAGAGCCAACATAGTGCAGCCAGGCAACCTTTTCACCAAAGAAAATTCCGGTGATAAGGCCCAGCACGAGGCCAATCATGACTTTTCTCGAAAGGCTCATTGGCGGTTTTTTCAGTATGGCCATATTGTATGGTTGTCACATCCAGTTGTGAGGCTAAATAGTAAACTATTGTGTGTTTACCGGGCAGTGATTTGCCGCAAATATGCGGACCAAATATGCGAACTATTTGTGAACTATTTGTGAGCCAGGAGTGTTATAAGTTATTTAAGCACTCCAAACTGGATTCCCCCTGCTGCATACAGTGTAGGTGCAAAATTCGAGTGAAGAGAAGCCGGCTGTTGCCCTGCATTCCTTTGTAGGGGTATATGCGTAAATCGAGCCTGTAGCCGTGGTTTTGGTCGTATCTTGATCAGCAATCCGTTATTATCCCGCCGCGCAAGCCTTTTAGTTAATGAATTACTGAACTGATTAGTGGCTGTTGCACCCGGTTATTTTCTGACACCTTGCGATGCGTTCGCAATTCGAGTTTCCCAACTTTATGACCTTTTCTACTCTCGGTTTATCCGAATCCTTGATGCGTGCTGTTGCTGAAAAAGGCTACACCACACCTTCCCCCATTCAGGCGCAGGCGATTCCTGTGGTGCTGTCTGGGCGTGATTTGATGGCTGCTGCACAAACCGGCACCGGAAAAACCGCGGGCTTTACCCTGCCGATATTGCAGATGTTGTCCCAGGGCCAGCCTGTAAAATCGAATCAGGTGCGTACTTTAATACTGACCCCGACTCGTGAACTCGCCGCTCAGATTGGGCAGAGTGTGACGGACTATGGCCGCTATTTGCCCCTGCGTTCTACCGTGGTATTTGGGGGCGTAAAGATTAACCCGCAGATGAAGGCGTTAAGAGCGGGTGTTGATGTGCTGGTGGCAACACCCGGGCGTTTACTGGATCTGCACAGCCAGAATGCAGTGCATTTTGATCAGGTAGAGTGCCTGGTGCTGGATGAAGCCGACCGTATGCTGGATATGGGCTTTATTCACGATATTCGCCGGATTCTTAAAGTGTTGCCCGCTAAGCGTCAAAACCTGATGTTCTCGGCAACCTTCTCCGATGACATCAAGCGTCTGGCTCAGGGTATTCTAAATGACCCCTTGAGTGTTACGGTTTCTGCGCCGAACAGTACGGCGACCCGTGTTAAACAGTGGATGCATCCGGTCGATAAAAAACGTAAGCCAGAGTTGCTGAGTCATTTGATCACCGATAACCAGTGGGGGCAGACGCTAGTGTTTACTCGCACCAAGCACGGCGCTAATCGATTGACTGAAAAGCTGGGTAAAGATGGTATCAAGTCGATGGCGATTCATGGCAATAAGAGCCAGGGCGCACGAACCCGAGCATTGGCCGGTTTTAAGGCCGGTGAGGTTCAGGTGCTGGTCGCGACGGATATCGCGGCACGTGGTCTGGATATCGATCAACTGCCCCAGGTAGTGAACTTTGATCTACCGAATGTTGCTGAAGATTATGTGCATCGCATTGGTCGTACCGGTCGTGCTGGTGCAAGCGGTCAGGCGGTTTCGTTGGTGAGCGCGGAAGAGAGTAAAGAACTGATCTCTATCGAGCGGTTAATTCAGACCAAGCTGGAGCGCGTAATAGTAGAGGGTTTTGCACCGGTTCAGGAAGTTTCTGATAAGGCGGTAAAAGCGCCCTATAAGCCGAAAAAACCCAGGCAATCACAGGGTAGAAAGCCCCATGCAGGTAAGCCGCATGCCGAAAAACATTCAGGTGCCAACCGTGCGCCGCACCGTCAAGGTGATACGCATGGTAAACATGCAAGCGCTGGTGAGAGCCGTCCAGCGACCTCGTTTAAGCCTCGCAGAAGTCAACGTCGGCCAGCATCTGCAAAGCCCGCTAGCTGATAGTTGCCATAGTTTAGCCTGCGTGAATACCGTTTGACGCGCAGCATAGTATATCAATTCGTACACCCCGAGAGTGGTTCGCATCCGGCTGGGACTTTGAGGTTTCTAGGATTATTGTGAGCTGATCGAAGAGGTTAATCAGATGGAGACGCAGTAACCGGGAGAAAAGTGTTGATAATCATCGCGCCCGTGGCTCGATGATTACCTGTTGAAACTGGCAGTCTACGCGTTCGCCTGATCCGCTTTTTGTTGCGTTTCGCTGATAAAGAGCTGGATCTGTTCGAAGGCTTCCTTGGCTTCCGGCATCTCGGGTTCGAAGCAGTGCCAAACGTGCATCATGTGCGGCCATAGCTGCAATTTAACGTTGGAACCTGCCAGCTGCGCCTTTTTGGCGTAACGGCGGGAATCATCAGCGAGGCATTCTGCATCACTGGCATGGATCAGTAGTGGTGGCAGTCCAGAGAGGTCGCCATGTATTGGAGATAACCGGGGATCGCAAGGTTTGGTTTTACCGCTTATCCAGACGCCAATTATCAACAGTGCTCGGGGAATGCGCAGGAGCTGGGTGATGATATCGTTGAGCATGGCGTCCGTGGCCAGATTGTTGCGAACGCTCGGGCTCGACAGGGTGCCATCGGCTGCGGGTGATAAGGCAACGGCAGCGGTAGGTGTTGGCAATTTGTTGTCGCGAATCCAGGCCAGCATGGCAAGGGTCAGGTTACCTCCGGCAGAGTCTCCGGCAATGTACATATTGCTTGCCGTGCCGGGGCCATCCGGGCCATTTTCGTACAGCCAGCGATAGGCTGTTTGACAGTCTTCGAGGCAGGCCAGGCGCGGATGTTCAGGTTGCAAGCGATAATCCACGGCGAACACGGCAGCGCCAGTAATTTCAGAAAACTTACTGGTGATAATGCGGTGACTTTGTGGGCTGCCCATCATGAAGGCGCCACCATGAATATAGAATACCCGTTTCTTCGGGTCTGCGCCGGGTGCAATTACCCACTCGCCAGGAACGGGTGCGGAAGTGTCGGGCGAAATACTTGCTGATACCGGGGTTCTGACGCCCAGCTCATCCATCCAGTTGCGCATGTACTTCAAGAATTCGGCCTTGGGCAGCTTGCTAATGGCGGGATCCCTTTCGGTAAACATTTTCTCTAATTCAAAATGCGCGTCTGATGCCGGTTTATCTGAAAACAGGGGGTGATTTGGCTGGTCATACGCAGACAGGTCAGCTCCGGTCAGGTAGCGCGTCAATATTTTAAGAAGAATAAACGCGACGAGCAAAAACAGGGCAATATAAATCAGCACCGGGGTCATAGGGGTTCCTTATAGCGGGATATTGGCGTTACTTATAGAGTTTGGCAGACATTAATAATGTTAGGGATACTAGCGCACAGAAGTAGGTGAGGTAAACAATCTGTTAGGTCGTTTTGGGCTATTATTTATGGGCTTAGAGCTATGGGCTTAGAGCTATGGGCTTAGAGCTATGGGCTTTGGGTTATGTGAACATGAAGACGAAAAAGCTGCTGTTGGGGAATTTTTCTCAAGCTGGGAGTCTGTCTGACTCAGGGTTGATCAGCTTGGGTTGTCGTTGTGCTGGGTTGTGCTTCAAATACGTTAACACTATTTAGCCTGAGCACCTGAAAGCATACCTGCAGTCATAAATATCTCGATCTTAAATCGTAGAAAATATGGAAAGGTTACGAATATGAAGACGATAAAAAAATCCGAGTTAGATCAATATCCGGGCACTAATGCTGAACCAACTCCATGGCACTGTGTTACCCAGGATCAGATTGACCAGTTTGCTGATTGCACTCTGGATCATCAGTTTATTCATATTGATCCTGAAGCTGCAAAAGCGACGCCGTTCGGTTCGACTATTGCCCACGGTTTTTTGACCCTGTCCATGCTTTCCCATTTTGCTGAAAGTTACAGTCTGGTTGTTGAAGGCTTTTATATGGGCATTAATGCTGGCTTCGATAAAATTCGTTTTGTTCAGCCGGTGAATGTCGGCAGTAAAATTCGTGCCCACGCGAAATTTATTGAAATCGTCGAGAAAAAACCAGGACAGTACCGTTTAAAAACTGAAGTTACTGTCGAGATTGAAGGCGAGGAAAAACCTGCGCTCATAGCAGAATGGATCAGTGTCCAAATGGTTCGTTAAAATCAGTTTTGATTTTCCGATTGTTTTGGTCTTTAAATTTTTATATTGAATACAGCCTTTTTGAACAAATAATAGATATTGTCAGAGACAGCTATTAATTAATGAGTGTTAGCTTTGCAGATATGGTTGCCATCGTAACTGGCGCAGGAAATGCCCTGGGCCGTTCGTACGCGCCGGCGTTGGCGGAACGCGGAGCTAAAGTTGTGGTCAACGATCCGGGTGCTGCTGGTCAGTCTTCAGAGGCTGCACTGAAAGTGGTTCGCTTGATCGAAGAGAAGGGCGGAGAAACGATTGCGCACGGCGCCAACGTAGCCAACTTTGCTAAAGTGAACGATATGGTCAAGCAAACCATGGATAAGTGTGGCCGAGTTGATATCCTGATCAACAACGCCGGTATTCTGCGTGACAAGTCCTTTGCTAAAATGTCTTTGGAAGATTTCAAGCTGGTTGTTGATGTTCACCTGATGGGCTCTGTTCGCTGCAGCAAAGCGGTAGGGGGAATCATGCGTGAGCAAAACTATGGCCGCATCGTGATGACCACCTCTTCAAGTGGTATGTACGGTGTTTAATTACGGTGCTGCAAAAATGGCGGTGCCGGGCTTGATGAATACCCTGGTGCTGGAAGGTGCTAAAAACAATGTTCGTGTTAACGCCCTGGCACCAATTGCAGGAACTCGTATGACCGAAGGGTTGTTGCCTGAGCAGGTGTTGAAGTTGATGACGCCTGAATCGGTTACCGCCGGTGTGCTGGTACTTTGTCATGACGATGCGCCGAATCGCCTGATTCTGTTGCAGGTGCTGGTGGTTATGCCAGTACGCGCTTGTTTGAAACAGATGGTTCTTTCTTACCAGAAGCTTGCCAGAAGCTTGCCAGAAGCTGAGCAAAATCCTGAAGCGGTTCTTGCTAAGTGGCATGAGATTACCGACATTTCTACCCGGGTTGAGTTGAAAGGAGGACCATAGCAAGCCGAAAAGTTTGTTACCAGGGAGATGGCATTTCTGGCCGCCCAAAAATAATTCTCTCCTGTTGAGTATCCCTGGTTACTCGTGAGAAGGGGTAGCGGTCGATGCCTTGTTATCGATTAATAGATAAATTTAATGAAAATTTATCAGTAAATTAAAAGGTGAATGATATGAAAGAAGCAGTCATTGTTTCCGTTGCACGTACACCCATCGGTAAAGCGTATCGTGGTGCGTTTAATAATCTGGAATCCCCTTCCCTTGCTTCCTTTGCGGTTGAGGCTGCAGTTCAACGGGCTGGAGTTGATCCCGCAGAACTGGAAGATTGCATCTTTGGTGCATCCCTGCAACAGGGAAGTCAGTCCTTTAACCTTGGCCGGCAGGTAGCGATGGCTTCCGGCTTACCTGTCTCGGTTGCGGGCATGACGCTGGATCGTCAGTGTGCGTCCGGTTTGATGGCGATTGCCACGGGAGCCAAGCAAATTACCGGCGACGGTATGCCGATGCTGGTTGCTGGTGGTTGTGAGTCGATCAGCCTGGTACAGAATGAGCACATGAATATGTACCGTGTCGCTGACCCCAAGGCTATAGCTCATGCTCCAGCTATTCACATGCCGATGCTCGATACTGCTGAGGTAGTTGGTAATCGTTACAACATCTCTCGTGAAGCGCAGGACGAATACGCGCTGCAATCGCAGATGCGTACTGCAGCTGCTCAGGAAGCGGGTAAGTTTGATGATGAAATCGTTCCGGTTACCTGCATCAAGAAAGTGACAGATCGTGCTACCGGTGCGGTAACTGATGAAGAAGTTACCCTGAGCAAGGATGAAGGTAACCGTCCTTCTACCAACCTTGAAGGATTAGCGGGTCTGAAGACTGTTCGTGACGGCGGCAAGATTACCGGCGGTAACGCTTCCCAGTTGTCAGACGGTGCAGCAGCGGTTGTGATGATGGATAGCAAACTGGCGGAGCAACGTAACGTTGAAGCCCTGGGCGCCTATCGCGGAATGGCTGTTGCGGGTTGTGAGCCTGATGAGATGGGTATCGGTCCGGTATTCGCCATTCCTAAATTGCTCGAGCGCCATGGTTTGAAAATGGACGATATCGGCCTTTGGGAGCTTAACGAAGCCTTCGCTGTACAGGTAATCTACTGTGCTGAAAAGCTCGGTATCCCTGCTGATCGCCTGAACGTAAACGGTGGCGCTATCTCCATTGGTCACCCTTACGGAATGAGTGGTGCACGGATGGTGATGCACGCGTTGATCGAAGGAAAGCGTCGTGGTGTTAAGTACGTTGTGATTACGATGTGTATCGGTGGTGGCCAGGGTGCGGCTGGACTGCTCGAAGTTTTCTAAGTCTTCTGTGCTTACTATTGCTATATAACTGAGCATTCAATGATTCAAGGGTTCGTTTAACGGGCCCTTTTTATTTCGACGCCCTTTCAACACGCAATCATTTTATGGTCGATATACCACATATATTTTTCTCTCATATGCCATGGAATACTTGTCTCTTAGTGACTTATTTCAAACAAACTCGTTTTTGGTTGTGAGACAGATTGCCTGGTTCGCCGGTCGCACTGGTGGGGTGCTGATCCTGATAGAAATGGACGCAAGAGTTTCATCGCAATGCGTAAACAGGAAGAGCTTTAGATCACTGTAGATAATAAAAAGGGTCAGTCTGGTTGTTTTGCTATTTCTGAAAAGGAGGTCGGTTCGGCAATATGCACCTTTGCCCGAGCATCTGTCTGGGAGATCGGACATTTGAGGGTGGGTAGTGTTTAGTACTGGAAAGCCGGCAGGTTAACTGATATTTGATGTCTATTTATTACTTGAAAGCGCGAACAACAAAAAAGGCCTGTCATATCTGTCAGGCCTTTTTTGTTGCAGATCTCCGGCTGGAGCTATCTTGCTATACGTTGTATTTAGTCACCCAGCAAAGCGTTAAGCGTTGGGCTTGGACGCATTGCAGCTCGTACCTTTTCAGTATCGGGCTGATAGTAACCGCCCATGTCGACATGTTGTCCTTGAGATGTCTTGAGTTCATCGATGATTTTCTCTTCGTTATCACTCAGTTGTTTGGCCAGATCGGCAAAAGCTGCAGCCAGTTCACTGTCATCAGTTTGTGCTACCAGCGCCTGAGCCCAGTACAGAGCCAGATAGAAATGGCTGCCACGGTTATCCAGTTGTCCTACCGAGCGTGAGGGTGATTTACCGCTTTCCAGTAGCTTCCCGGTGGCCTGGTCAAGGGTCGTGGCAAGAATTTTAGCTTTGTTATTAGTGGTTTTAGCAGCCAGGTCTTCCAGAGAGACAGCGATAGCTAAAAACTCACCGAGGGAATCCCAACGTAGATGATCTTCTTCGACGAACTGCTGGACGTGCTTGGGTGCGGACCCACCGGCGCCAGTTTCAAACAGTCCGCCACCGGCCATCAATGGCACAATCGATAGCATCTTGGCACTGGTACCCAGCTCCAGAATAGGGAACAGGTCGGTCAGGTAGTCGCGTAACACGTTACCGGTTACGGCGATGGTATCCATGCCGCGCTTCAGGCGTTCCATGGTGTAGCGAATGGCGCGATCCGGGTTGAGGATGTGAATTTTCAGGCCGTCAGTGTCGTGATCCTTAAGGTATTTTTCAACTTTCTTGATCATCTGTGCATCGTGACCACGGTGCTCGTCGAGCCAGAAAACAGCCGGCATATCGCTGGCGCGAGCACGGTCGACTGCTAGCTTGACCCAGTTCTGGATAGGCGCATCCTTGGCCTGGAACATGCGCCACACATCTCCTGCCTCCACGCCTTCGTGTTGCAGCAGTACCGCACCATTGCTGTCTACAATGCGCATGGTTCCGTCGGCGGGTAGTTCAAAGGTTTTGTCGTGAGAACCGTATTCTTCGGCTTTCTGGGCCATCAAACCAACATTGGGAACGGTGCCCATGGTAGTAGGATCGAACGCATCGTGGTGTTTACAGAAGTTGATGATCTCCTGGTAGATGGTTGCGTAGCAGCTATCGGGGATGACTGCTTTGGTGTCTTGCAGTTTGCCGTGAGCGCTCCACATTTTACCGCTATTGCGGATCATCGCAGGCATGGAGGCGTCGACGATTACGTCACTAGGGATGTGCAGGTTGGTGATACCCTTGTCGGAGTCTACCATTGCCAGCTCTGGTCGTGTCTCGTAGCAGTGACGGAAGTCTCTTTCGATTTCGGCACGTTTGGAATACGGCAGGCTGTCGATTTTCAGTAGCACACTGCCGATGCCATCGTTAGGGTTAACGCCGAGCTTCTCCAGTGTGTCGGCGTGCTTTTCAAAGGCATCTTTATAGTAAACGGTTACCGCATGACCAAACACGATCGGGTCGGAGATCTTCATCATGGTGGCTTTCAGGTGTAAGGAAAACAGTAAGTCGGCATTTCTGGCGCCTTCCATCTCTTCATCGAGAAATTTGCGCAGGGCGCGGGTGCTCATGTATTGGGCGCTGATCACTTCAGCGTTTTGAACCGCAACCTCTTTCAGGACTTGTACAGTGCCGTCGGTTTCAACCAGCTCGATACGAACCGTATCGGCCTTATCCATAGTGGTGGAGATATCGCTGGAATAAAAATCGCCTTCACGCATGTGCGCAACGTGGGTGCGGCAAGCCTGGCTCCATTTGCCCATGGAGTGAGGATTATTGCGGGCGTACTGCTTGACTGCGCCGGGGGCGCGGCGGTCTGAGTTACCTTCGCGAAGAACAGGGTTAACCGCACTGCCAAGGATCTTGGCGTAGCTGGCTTTTATCTGCTCTTCTTCCGCGTTGGCAGGAGCTTCAGGATAATTCGGGACATTGTAGCCGTGGGCCTGAAGTTCAGTGATGGCTGCCAGTAACTGAGGGGTAGACGCACTGATGTTGGGCAGTTTGATAATGTTGGCGGTCGGATCCTGTGTAAGTTCACCCAGCGTTTTGAGATTATCGGGTACTTTCTGGTTGTCGTTCAGGTTATCCGGAAATGAAGCAAGGATTCTTGCCGCCAGTGAAATATCACTGGTTTCAACATCAATACCTGCTGCGGCAGTGAAGGTGTTAACGATAGGGAGGAGGGAGTAGGTTGCCAGTGCTGGCGCCTCATCGGTGAGGGTGTAGATAATCTTCGATTTCTGATCTGTCATTGTGTTCCCATCCTTATTGTCTTAAAGGGTATCGAGTACTTGTCGGTTATACACCGGTGGACCGGGTTTGCCAGTCCACCGTTATTGCAGGCCTGGCAGAATTAATTGAGTTAGCTTCTGCCAGGTCAAATGTTGTAATGGTGTAGTAGCGATAAGGCTACTGCGCCAGAATTTGTTTAAGTAGTCTGACCTGTCGTAGTCATTCACGTCAGCTGACTTACAGGAAAGCAATATTTGAGCTTTCAGGTATAACGCGGCAGATCCGCCTACTTATCTATGATTAAGGATACATTGCTACTTGCTACATGTTACTGGCGATATGCATTGCCAGTGTAGTATGTCTGCAGCACCGCATGACTCAGTCTATGAATTAAACGACAAAAACAGTGGTTAGCTTTCTGCATCAGTTGTTAATTAAATGTTCATGCCGTGTCTTCAGGCGGTGCGCTGACAGCTTAAGTGGCCCAGGCTTTATAAGTTGAATATAAGCGGGTGACATCAGCGATTAAGCTTTATTTAGCCTCTGGCTGGGATCTACCTGCTTTTTTGTAACTGTTAAAGTCGCAGGATGGTCAGGCCGCTTTCGTATCGTGCGGGTATCCTTTTGCCTCTTTTGCACAACAAAACACCACAAAGTGTGCCGGCCAGGAGATCAGCGGAAATATTGTACGACTAATTGAAGTAAATTGCTTATAAGACGAAGGTACTGCAGATACGTTCTTGTAAAAAAAACGTTGTAAAAATGTAGTTGCAGCGGGGAAGTACCGATAAGGTATTGCTACTGTGTTTCTAATGTCCGAAAGGGCAATAAATTGATGGCAGCAGGTAAATTGGACCATCCATTTGATAGATGCGTGGGTCGCTATGATGCTGGTGTTGCGTGGGAATTGACTGGGATTGCAGTCTGCCCAGAAGGAAAATTGCGCTAACGAGCAAGCTCGATCGTGAAATTAAAATCAATAACAGCAGTTCTTTTAATCAAACAGGTGAAATTTGGTGGGCGGAAAGTTTTTAAAAGGGTCCAGATCTTTGCCGATCTGGGCTGCTCGTTTGAAAGCAGGGCGTTGTTTCATGCTCGAAAGGTAATTCAAGACTTGTGGGCTGTAATATTCTGAAAGTCCCAGTAGTTCACCAAAGTAGAGAGCGTAGGTGACCGAAATATCGGCAATCGTGAAGTGACTATCACAGAGAAATTCACGATCTGAAAGCTGAGCGTCCAGTTTGCGCAGGCGAGCGATATACCATTTGCCATAGTCTTTTATCGCCTGGTGTAGCTTTCGTTCTTCCGGCTCCAGATTGTGATAGCGCATGACGATGGTTTGCGGGAAGGTTAGCGTGGCATCGCTGTGGTATAGCCAATTCAGGTAATCACCGTATTCCGGGTGATCGACGGCTACGGAGAGTTCGGTCTTTCGATAACGCTCCGCCAGATAATGACAAATTCCTATAGATTCCGTCATGGTGGTAGTGCCGTCCTCAAAGTAGGGCACTGTGCCCAGCGCATTCTTGTCGAGGAAATCTTTTTGGTAGATGCGGGGAGGGAATGGCATTAGTTCCAGATCGTAATCCAGCTCCATCTCTTCCAGAGCCCACAGCGGCCGTAAGGAACGGGTGTTATTACAGTGCCAAAGTTTTGGTTTGCTCATGTTGATGTTTTGTCATGCTGTCTGTGGTATTGATGCTGATAGTTAACTAAAAGGCTTTTAAAAACCTGGAGCCTATTCCGTTTAGGGAGCGCAGGATAGCATGGTTTAAGTGTCTTGGGTGCTAAGCAGGTGGATAATGGCAGTGTTAGTATACCCCGCGTAAATTTTCGGTGGATATGCGGGTGCACGGTTTTTATTGGTCACCCGCCAGGTATTTGCGGGCTACTTCTGCATGATCGTTATCGTCTTTGTTATGGGTGGCAACAGGGGCGCGCCGGCTGGTGATCGTCATACTATAATGATAAGTCTCTACCATGACATCTCATGCTCCGTGGAATGTTTTGATAGGCCTCCGGTATATAAAGACAGCCAGTAACGTGGTTGCTACCTGGACCTGAAATTATTATGATTGTCGGCTGTGTCGGTAGCCCGATCAAGCATTTAAATGAGAATTTTCTATGACCCAAATTACCATTAAACGTCAACACGATATGAGCCTGGAAGAGTGTAAAAGTCTGGCTGAGGATGTGGCTAAGGGCTTGGTAACAAAATATGGTGGTACTCATTCGATTGAGGGAGATAATATCTATTATCGACACATGAGTGGCAGCAAAGGGGTGTTGCGATGCTCAGATTCTGAGGTAGAGGTAACCGTGAAGGTTAGCTTTATGATGAAACCAATGGCCAGAGCCATTGAAGGTGCAATTCATAAACAGTTTGATAAGCATTTTGTCTGAACTGGATTAAATAATCAGAATGAGCGCTACTGAATCCAGGTGTATAGCGTCCGGGATTTGGTGGCGCCGGACGATATGATTGAAGTTTGACCAATCTTTTCTATGCCAATAGCCCAGGCGCTTTAAGCCGGGTATCTTGGTGGTCTATAAGCTGGCTCTAGTCAAAAAATAGCAGTAACTGCAATCTCAGCCTGTCCTGAATCACATTATTTTCGTCCGTTGTGGATTCTGCCAGGGAGACGCCAGAGTTGATTATCGAATCGTATGCGTTGTTGTATAACAAGGTATTGAGGATGTTGTCAGTCAAAAGGCTGGGAGCGTTGTCGATTTGTTGAAGAGACGCTTGTTTCGGTAACTGTGACACCAGAGAAAAAACTTTCTTGTGCAGCCGCCGCATGGACTTTACCAGCTGAGGTTTGATGCTTGGGTAGTTAGCACCGAGCCCTACCATGTCCTGAGTGATAAAGCGGTATTCGACAAAAAGGTCAGCAATAATTTCCAGGTAAGTTAATAAGTGCTTGGCATTTAATTCCTTATCAGTAGAGAAACTATCAATAACCACGATAAGGTTGGAATGGAATCGCGCATAAAGTTCTTCAACAATCTCTTCCTTACCCTTGAAATGATAATAGAGATTACCAGGGCTGATATTCATCTCATGGGCAAGATCGACACTGTTAACCAGACGTTCACCGCGTTCATTAAAAAGCAGTAAAGCAATATCGATAATAAGATCGCGAGTTTTTATTTTGGCCATGGGCGGAATATTTGCTTGGTTTCGATGCTATACAGTGTATCCGAAAAAGGCAGATAATGTTGTGATAGAGACACTTTGTCGTAAAAAAAAGGCCCGCCGAGGCGAGCCAAAAAATAAAAACTAGCTAGAAGTCAGAAAAGCTTAGGCGCTCTTCTTGATCTCTTTGTTCAGGGTGTCGAGCTTGCGGTTTACAGTGTTCAGTTGCTCTTTGATTTCTAACTTGGAAGAAGTAGGAACCAAGCTTTTCAGTTTTTTGATGCGGCTTTCGATGCGCTCTTCGAGATCGCTCTTGCCTTCTTTGAATTTCTCTTCAGTAGTCGTTTGCAGCTTCTCACCACGGGCTACTAACTCGTCAAAAAACTTCTGACCGTCTTCCAGGGCTTTCTTGCTGTCGCCATTGATTTTGTCGGACAAGGTCTTGACTTCGTCAAAAGAACGACCGTATGCACCCAGGCCGGCTAGCCAGATTTCCTTGGCAACTTTCTCGATGTTTTCAACGTTCAGCTTGCTGAAAGGACCTTCCTTTACTTCAACTTTAGTCACGGTTTTTACAGCTGCTTTTTTAGTGGTCATGATGTTTTTCCTAAAATGTTAATGTATAAATGTTGAACTCGAAGCAATTATAAATAAGAGAATTAGAATCTTCCCCCTAATTAGAAAGCATTTTCTAATTTTCCTGCTCAAATGCTAATAAAAAGGCTCACCGTAGCGAGCCTGAATGCAAAGCTGGAAAGTGCTAGGAAGATTTCTTAATTTCCTTGTTTAGCATGTCCAGCTTGCGGCTTATATCATCAAGTTGATCTTTGATATCTGGATCGTTTGATGATTTGGTTAAATCCTTCAACTTTTCAATGCGGCTTTCAATGCGTTCCTCTAGCTCGCTCTTGCCTTCCTTGAGGCGTTTTTCAGCATCAGCTTGCAGATCTTCCCCGCGAACGACTAATTCATCAAAAATCTTTTGACTTTCTTCCAGGGCTTTTTTGCCCTCGTCGTTGAGTTTGTCAGAAAAGTTTTTGAGTTCGTCAATAGAGCGTCCGTAAGCACCCAAACCGGCTAGCCAGATCTGTTTAGTCGCTTTTTCAATGTTTTCCGCGTTCAGCTTGGTTAAAACTCTATCTTGAGATTTAACGTCAGCTTTTACGGCTTTGGCCTTCACTGTTTTTTTAGTGGTCATGATTGTGCCCTCGTTGCTGGGTGGGTTAACTCTTTATCTTGAGTAAATAATAATGAAAATAATTAGAATCCTCTCCCTAATTAGACTGTGCTTTCTAATTCGGTCGTGTGTTTGCTTTGAGGAAGGGGTTAGAGATGTTCATGGTTAAAATGACAAGGCCCGCCGTAACGAGCCTTGATAGCAGGAAGTTCAAAAAATTACGGCTGATAGTGTCTTGCTGTCAGCCGAGTTTCCAGCCGTTTTTATCAACAATGTTATCGAGTTTACGGCTGATTTTAGTACAGTTGCTAATCATTTCAAGTCGTTCCCAGGCCGCTCTTTCACCTTCATGGAAGCGCTGCTTGATGACTTTGGCAGGCGGTCGCCCTAAAAGGTTGAAAGGGTTAAACCAGCGACTGCGTGGGAACAGGTTAATATCAGCAGTATAATCCTGAGCTAAAATGTTATAGCTCAGATATTGCATCATGTTGATAAGTGGAGACTTCACGCGTATATAACGACGACTGAATTTTACTGCTTCGAGTGTGGTTAATTTCACTAAGCGTTTTTGCGATTGCAAAATATTATCAATCATACTTTCGCGTTTATCAGGGTTTCCTGTTGTTGCTAAAACAGCCGGGTTAATCATGCTGGAGATAAAATGATTAACGCCATAGAGGCGAGCCAGTCGCTTGGCTGGCAGGTCATCCAGGAAGGAGCCGTCAATCCATTTTTGTCCGGGAAGATAAGGGACGGTTTCGTTTTCGGAGTTTTTGGCTTCCAGGGTTACCGGAGGGTAAATACCGTATACCGCACAGGAGGCCTGAACTGCGGAGCGAATGGTAATGTTAGGAGATGTGGTTGCATTCAGTAAGCGCGGAGCCTGGTTTGGCATCAAGCCGCTCACTGTAATATTCAGGGCACGTCCGGTTAGCTCAAATGCTTCTTCAAAGGTCAGGTCGGGAATCCAGAGCTTAATATTTTCAACCATGGTATTGATGTCAATAGCTCCAAATTTTGAAGGAGCCCTTTTTGTTTCTGAAATCTCGATCATTTGCATGTTACGAGGATCCAGCTTATCAAGGAACTCATCATCGCCATGCGTACAAGTGATGGCTGCCACAATGGAGCCAGCGCTGGATCCTGAAATAACGTGCGGTAGCTGGTTTTGCTCGAAAAGTGCTTTGATAATTCCAGCATGGAAGAAGCCAAGATTGGCCCCGCCACTCAACATCAGGGCGCTTCGTCCGTTACAGTGGCTGGCGCGCAGGAAAAAATCTTCTTTTTCGTCATCAGAAATTTGATCACTGGGTGCCTGATCGATGTCATCCAGCGCTTCCGTCAGTACGTTGAGGTACTGATGAATAAGGCTCTTGGTGCCCAGCTTTGATTTGTTGTAAAGAGAGGGTTTACCCATGCCACCGAGATTGCCGTGGATGCCCTCGTTCAGTGTGAAGAGCAGTCTTGGGTAGTCTCGACGCATACGCAAATCACGAATGATGTCGAGTCGGTGGCGGATTGCGCGATAGTCATAGGATTCACAGGAGTCAGACTTTTTCCACTCCTCAAAGCCCATTTTAAAATCGTAATCAGCAGCTGCTTCAGACCATTTCAAGTAGGAGCTGGCTTTGTCCATTTTGGTATTCAGGCGGTCCCGACTACTAGTTAAAAACATGTTCATTACCTTTAGTATCGCTTTGTTAGGTTTCAGTACTAGGCATTAAGTGCTTAGCCAGCTTTTTTAGTAGTAGTTTCAGGTGCTGATGCAGGTTTTGTATCAGTCACTGTTCTAGTTACTTCATTTATTGTTGGCTTAACGGCTGCTTTAACCGTCGGTTTTACAGCAGTTTTTGTGGCCTTCTTCACAGCGGGTTTGGTAGCTGTTTCCACTTTTGCCTTACGTGCAGTTTTCGATTTGGGTTTTGTAGCTGCTTTGGTTTTCGACATCGTGGCTGCTGTAGCTTTTTCATCAGCGTTAATGGCTTTCGCTTCAGTATCGGCTTTTTGTTTCGCTACATGTGCTTGCAATGCCTGGCGGAATTCCTCTGTTGATTGCTCCATGCATTCAATGTAGAAATCCATGTCTTCAATGACAGCTCTATCGGCCAAAACGCCAAGGTTTATATTGTCATAAAGGCCGCTAATGCCATGGCTGACTGCTACGCCGTTTGAAATGGGAACCAGTGGAAAGCCGTTCATGACTTCGGCGCCCACGAAGTAATTTTTGTCCATTCCCACAGGGCCAGGCACATTGGTAATGATGGTGTTAAAGGGGGTAATAGCTGCCCCACTCACTTTGTTAAGCCCCCAGAATGTAGCTTTTCGCACATAGGGGGGCAGCATTTCAAGGACGTCTGTGGAGATGTCTGCAACAAGATCCCGAGCCAGTGGTACGCCTCGCTTGGTGCGCTGCAGAATCAGTTCCAATCGTTCCTGTGGGTCTTCAATATCTGTACCTATAGCAATATACATGGTACTCACCATGTTGCCGACAGCAGCTTTGGCTGCTTCAGGGCGTACTGCAACCGGACACATGGCAATCAGTGATTGATTATCAGGTAGGGCTGAATGTTTGCTCAGGTAGCGGCGTATACCCCCAGAGATAATACTGATGAGGACATCGTTCAGGGAGGCACCTTCAACCAGTTTCCGCATTGGGATCAGTTCTTGAGCTTTCCAGTTAACTACGCCATAGGTGCGATGCGGTGAAACCGGCACGTTAAAAATGGTTGTGGGCGCGCTACCTTGATCTGGTCGTG
This sequence comes from Aestuariirhabdus sp., assembly GCA_030622755.1. Classification (GTDB taxonomy): domain Bacteria; phylum Pseudomonadota; class Gammaproteobacteria; order Pseudomonadales; family Aestuariirhabdaceae; genus Aestuariirhabdus. The sequence continues at coordinate 18,478 of JAUXFT010000014.1, forward strand.
AATCACCTCTCAGGCGGGAAAACAGCTTTACCCCTTTAGAGGCGACAGAGTAGCCGGCTTTAATGCTGCGAAAGCCTTGAGTTAAAAGGCGTGGTGCGGTGCGTGACCACATTTCAACCTTGGTTGGGGCGCGTTCTACGTATTGGATATTATCCCGGCGACTAAACGCATGGCTTGGACTGTTTTCCAGCAGGGCGGTAGAGAGGACTACACCGCTTTTTCCGTCAGCATAGGCGTGATGCAAGCGGAGTAATACAGCAAAGCTGTTTTCCGGTACACCTTCCATATTGTTCAGACCTTCGATAATGTACAGCTCCCATGGTGCTCTGTTTTTATCGATGGAGCGAGACATGAGGCGGGAAGTGAAAATGCACAGCTGACGCCAGTCACCCGGCTGTGGAAGACCAACGTGACGCACATGGTATTCCAGATCAAAGTTTTCATCTTCTAACCAGTAGGGATCATCAAGAGAAAGTGGTGCTTCCTGCAGGCGACGACGAAACATCGGCGTGATATTTATCTTATCTTCGATGTATTCGAGTATTTGTTTGTGACGAATAACACCGCCTTCAACCTGGCTTTGATCGCAGATCCATAGGCCACCAATTACCATGGGTTGGTTAGGAGTTTCCATATGGTAAAACAATGAATCCAGTGGTGTTAGTTGTTGCATAATCTTTCCTTTTAGGTGTTTCAATTGCTATTGAGAACTATGGGAGCAGTGCCATCAACTGGCGCTGCTCTGAAATTTTTAGCCCTGCCTCTCGATTATAACATTTTATGATGTTTGCTTGAGAGGTAGAGTAATTGAGGTAAAACGTACCTGCTTTTTCAATGACTCTTGTCAAGTTGAAGTGTCATAAAATCTTGCATTCGTTGTTTGGCTCGCTTGGCTTGAGGCAGCCATCCCAGCAGGGGGTATACGTGCGGGGCTTTGGGTTCTACGGTCAAAAATACCTCTACTCCTTCCTTTGGGGCTTGCTCGGCAACGAGCAATGATCCATCAAGTAACATTTCAGTACTGCCTACCTCGAGTAATAACGGTGGCAAGCCTTCATAGGAGCCAAAAGCGGGAGACACAATGGGGTTGTAGGTTGATTCATCAAAGGGCAGCGATAGATTGCGCATCCATAATAAGAAAGTGATGTCGAAGAAAGGGTCGCGATTGGCGTTTTTCATTACCGCGGTGCCGTGAACTGTCATGTCTGTTGCAGGAGATAGCAGCATCGCCCCGATGGGCTGCTCCAGGCCTTCATCGCGAGCTTGTTTCAAAGTGCTCAACACTACATTGCCACCGGCAGAATCGCCCAGTAAAAACAATCTGCGAGGATCAATTTCCGGCAATTCTAATAGTGCCTTATAGGCGGCCAGGCCGTCGTGCTGGGCGGTAGGGATTTTATATTCCGGGCCAATGCGATATTGAACAAGGACGGCCCGGCAACCAGTTTTGAGGCAGAAGTCAGCTATGGTTTGTCTCTGTCCTCGCATGGCGTCAAAAACGAAGCCACCGCCAGGAAAATACAAAATAACAGGTGCGTTAGCGGGTAAGTTTTCTGGAGTAAACCACTCACTCTGTAAGCCAGCAAGTTGAGTGGTGTGATGTTGTAAACCTTCAGGAACTTTCCATAAGTCAGTACGGTCAAGGCGTTTGAGCCTGTCTCTGGCTTTCTCAATCGTCATGTCAGGTTTATAGCTTTGACGAACAAACAGGCGCAAAATCAGCATGGTCAGGAATAAAATCCAGCCACCTTCAGGACTCAGTTTGATTGTCATAACGTTCTGTCGATACTCTGTGTGTTCTATTCAAGGGGTGCGTGCATGAATGATTTCGCAGGGAGGATAAATTAGCTCCCGGACCAGTCAGTAATTCCACGCACTCACAACCCGGCGATTATAAATGCAAACAAGGGTGTTTGATTTATGGAAATGGGTCATATTGTGTTTAAATTCGGTCAAATTTCATATCTTTCACCTGAAAAATGTTCAGTTGTGTCGGGGTTCTAATAAGATGGGTCCGGCTTCTACATAAGTTGGATCCATCTATCAATGAATTTCTTCCTGAATGGCTCCCATGATTAAACATTCAGGCGGTGCAGTAGGTGCTTATTTCTCAGGCAAAAATTTTCAAATCATAAATTTTGATTTGGCAGCGCCATTATAAGTCGTTTACCCGGGGTTTTTAATAGGTATTTGTACACAAAGTGTTTTTGATCGCCGTGTATTGAGGGCGTATGTCGTGCGTCATCAAGCTCAAAGGATTTTACTGGATCGATCCCATGATCTCTTATTTATGCTGGTTTGAAAGGGTGGGGTCCGGGTTATCCGTAGTGAGCAATGAATGTATGTGAATAAAATCATTAATTCTGGTCATTTCGTTTGCTTTTGGGGCATATTTGGCGCATACGTCGGGGGCTATAAATATTGTATATATAAAGAAGGCTATGTTCAGGCAAATACTGTATCTGTGTTTGCGATAAGACTTCCGGCTTTGAATCGATACCTCAATTTTGAATTTCCAGAGAACTCATATGTCACAAGATCAGGATGCCATCGTTATTGTTTCTGCTGCTCGAACGCCTATGGGAGGGCTGATGGGGGTATATGCCGGCACCTCTTCACCGGAGCTTGGCGCTTCAGTCATCAAGGCAACAGTCGAGCGTTCTGGCGTGAGTCCTGATGATGTCGATCAGGTCATTATGGGATGTGTTTTGCCTGGAGCTTTGGGGCAAGCGCCGGCTCGACAAGCAGCGTTGGGAGCAGGATTGTCGATATCAACGGCTAGCGTAACGATAAACAAGATGTGCGGCTCTGGCATGAAGGCGGTAATGGATGCCCATGACCAGATTAAGGCTGGTTCCAGTGACGTTATGGTGGCGGGTGGTATGGAAAATATGACGCAAGCCCCCTATATGTTACCGAAAGCTCGCAGTGGAATGCGGATGGGGCATGGCCAGGTTCTTGACTCAATGTTTCTGGATGGACTTGAAGATGCATATGAGGGCGACTTAATGGGCAGTTTTGCGCAGTCAACTGCGGATCAATATGGCGTAACTCGCAAAGATATGGATGATTTTGCTATTGGGTCCCTTACCCGTGCCAAATTGGCGATCTCGGAAGGCTGGTTTGACGCTGAAATAGCGGGAGTTGGCGTGAAGACTCGTAATGGAGAACAACTGATTGTTACTGATGAGCAGCCGGGAAAGGCGAATCCTGACAAGATTCCTACGTTGCGCCCAGCCTTTAAAAAGGATGGGACTGTTACAGCGGCAAACTCCAGTTCTATCTCGGATGGTGCCGCGGCACTGTTGTTGATGCGTGAAAGTGAGGCCCTACACAGAGGGTTGAAGCCCCTGGTACGCATTACGGGGCACGTTACCCATGCACAAAAGCCGGCAGAGTTTGCCATCGCTCCGATTTCGGCTATCCAGAAGTTACTTGCAAAAGTCGGTTGGGATAAAGATGAGGTTGATCTGTTTGAGATTAATGAAGCCTTTGCGGTGGTAACCATGCTGGCTACGCGCGAGTTGTCATTGGATCCTGCTCGAGTAAATATCAATGGTGGCGCCTGCGCGCTTGGTCATCCGATTGGTTGCTCCGGAGCACGTATTCTGGTGACGCTGGTTCACGCTTTGCGGAGATTAGGGAAAAAACGTGGGGTGGCTGCAATCTGTATCGGTGGTGGTGAAGCGACGGCAATGGCGGTTGAACTGATTTAGCGGTTGAAACCGGTGTGTCATGGCGTTGTTCGCTGTGAATTCGTTGGTTTTGATAAATAGTGTATTGATGAGTGTATTGATGGGGTAGCGGGGAATTATTGGAATGGATTCCTGTTGGCTGGAACGACACATAAAAAGTTACAGGTTAATTAGAGAGAATATAATGGACCTTGCCCTAAATGAAGATCAGCTAATGATTCAGCAGATGGCGCGTAAATTTGCCGAGGCTGAATTGGCCCCGGTTGCTGCCCGGCTTGATCAGGAAGGCGATCAGCAGCTTTTTCTGAGTAATTTGAAAAAGCTTGCTGATCTGGGTTTTATGGGCCTGAATATTGACGGTCAGTATGGCGGTACCGAGGCTGGAACGGTTGTTTTTAGCCTGACGATTACTGAAATTTCCAAGGCTTGTGCCTCAACGGCGGTGACTATGTCGGTCACCAATATGGTGGCAGAGGTGATTCAGGCTATTGCCTCAGAAGAGCAAAAGGCTCGATACCTGCCAAAAATCTGTAGCGGTGAATATTCGGCCGGTAGCTTTTGCCTGACGGAAACAACGGCAGGATCGGATCCCTCCAGCATGAAAACAAGCGCGGTTTTAGAGGGTGACGAGTGGGTCCTCAATGGTGCTAAACAGTTTATTACCAGCGCCGAGTTTGCCGGGGTGTTTGTGGTCTGGGCTGTTACTGACCCGAGTCGACCGCGTGGTAAGGGTATTACCTGTTTTTTGGTGGAGAGTGGCCTGCCCGGGTTGTTCATTTCCAAAGCGGAAAAAAAGATGGGTCAGCACGCATCCACAACCAATGAAGTCCTGTTTGATAATTGTCGAATTCCAAAAGACGCTGTTATGGGGGAGCTGAATCAGGGGTTCAAAGTTGCCGTTAGTGAGCTTGCCGGTGGGCGGATTGGTATAGGGTCTCTGGCTTTGGGGGTTGGTCTTGCCGCGATGGATTATGCTCGGTCCTATATTACCGAGCGTCAACAGTTCGGTCAGCCCATTGCCAACTTTCAGGGTTTGCAATGGATGCTGGCGGATGCGTTCACCGATCTGGAAGCGTCTCGCTTGTTATTGATGAGCGCCGCTGACAAAAAAGCCAAAGGGCTGCCATTTTCCAAAGAAGCTTCGATGGCGAAACTGTTTGCTTCTGAAAAAGCCAATAAAGCCTGTTATACGGCGCTACAGATGCTCGGTGGGTATGGATACGTGAAGGAGTTTCCTTTGGAGCGTTATGCCCGCGATGTACGCATTACCTCTATCTATGAAGGCACCAGTGAAATTCAACGGGTGATTATTGCTCGTGAATTACTTCGAGATATATCCTGACCGCTGGAGTGGTTTCGGCAGAAGATGGCGGTATGTGCTTCATTATATAGCAGGGGTGTTCAGGCTAAAGCCACTTTAAACCGACAGGGTGGTTATTGATTCAGTGTTGAGTAATGATCACCATTTAGTTTGAGCGCTAGATTCGGTTCATGATTTTGTTACTATAATGACCAAATAAAATGTAATTCAGGATTTGATGGCTATGCAGGGAGATCTTCAGGGAGAAGAGCCTGCTGAGTTTAAACTCAGTTCGCAGCATCTCGCCTGTCCTTCGTGCGATAGCCTGATCGATACGTCCGAGCTGGTGGATGGCGATACCGCTACCTGCCCTGTGTGCCGTGGTTTCCTCACTAAATTCACATCTGATGGCGTAAGCAGAGTGATTTCTTACGCCACATCTGCCTTGATACTGCTTGTCTTCTCCTGCGCTTTTCCGTTCTTATCCTTTAAAGCATCCGGCCTTGAAAGTGTTATGACGCTCCCTGGAACAGCGATTATGCTGTATACCCATGGTATGACTGACCTGGCTTTGTTGGTCGGGGCGTTTATTTTATTTATTCCATCGCTGATTATGGTTTTGCTGTTGTTGTTTTACATTCCGTTGAAACTTGAGATTGCGTCGCCCTGGTTGGTGTTTGCCGGTCGCAGCGTTTTTGCCCTGCAGCATTGGTGTATGGTGGATGTGTTCCTGATTGGGGTGATAGTCAGTCTGGTAAAAATAGTTTCGATGGCGACGATTATATTAGGGATTTCATTTTTTGCTTATGTGGGTTTTGCTATTTGCTTTACGTTAGCATTGACTAATACGGATCGTTTGCAATGTTGGCTCGCCGTTGAACGAGTGGCTGGGAACCAGTTTTAACAGTATTTTTGGGGTTCAAATTAAGCAACCCTTAATAATTAATCTAAGGTTATCTAAGAATGATCGCCCGATAAAAGGATGACACGGTGATAAGAGCTAAACGAAGGAATGCCTAAGCCATGAAAAGAACAACGGCCGCTTCCTGTGGAATGTCTTCTTGCCACGTCTGTTATAAGCTCGCGAGCCAAAGTGCCCATCAGTGTCCTCGTTGTGGTGCTAGCATGCATCAACGAAAACCCGGTAGCCTGCAGCGTACACTGGCCCTGTTAGTTACGGGCTGTCTTCTGTATATCCCTGCCAATTTATTGCCGATTATGATCACGGATCAGCTGGGCAGTTCTGAGCCGAGTACCATTATTGGTGGTGTTGTTTTGTTGGTTCAACTGGGTTCAATACCGGTAGCGGGTGTTATCTTTATCGCCAGTGTCATGGTTCCGATCAGCAAGTTTGCAGCGATGTACTACCTGTGTTGGTGTGCAGCAAAGGAAGCTCCCTCGAATGCATTGAAAATGTCCAAGTTGTATCGGATCACTGAGTTTATTGGCAAATGGTCAATGGTCGATGTGTTTGTGGTGGCAATATTGGTTGCGTTGGTGAGCCTGGGTGGGGTTTTGGTTATTCGCCCCGGGGCTGCTGCGATGGCTTTTGCCGGTATGGTGATGGTAACAATGGTGGCAGCGGAAAGCTTCGACCCCCGTTTGCTGTGGGACAAAATGGACGATGTCAATGAATGATTTAAAGCCTGATGTAAAAAGAGGTAGAAACGTATCCCCAATATGGATTGTGCCGATTGTTGCCGTCTTATTGGGAATCTGGATGGTCGGATACAATTTTTATAATCAGGGTACGGAAGTTATCCTTTCATTCAGCAATGCTGATGACCTCATTGCAGGGAAAACCAAAATAAAGTATCTGAGCGTCGAGGTTGGTCAGGTAGAAGGCGTCATCCTGAACCCCGAAGCTAATGGTGTATTAGTAAAGATAAGCCTGGAAAAAGGCTACAAAACCTTACTGCGCAAGGATACCCGTTTTTGGGTAGAACGAGTCAGAATTGGTGCTGGTGGCATCAGTGGTTTAAGCACAATTCTTTCAGGCGCATACATCAAGCTGGCACCCGGTGAGGGGGAGGAAGGTGCCAGAAAGTATGTTGGTCTTGAATCACCGCCTGTTACCCCAGTGGGTGCCCCAGGGGTCCGTCTGGTATTGGAAACTGATAATGCCTCGTCTGTCAGCGTAGGTGATCCAATTTTATTCCACGGTTATACCGTGGGCAGAGTTGAAAGTATGGCGCTGGATGAGTTCAGCCAATCGGTTCGTTATAACGCATTTGTTGACGCTCCTTATCATAAGAATGTGACCAGTGGGACCCGTTTTTGGGATGTCAGCGGACTAACGTTGAATGCCTCGACTGAAGGTTTTACGTTTAGCTCGGAATCCATTGAGACTATTTTGTCGGGTGGGGTAGCGTTTGCTGTGCCTGCTGGCTTTGAGTCCGGGGAGCCGGTTGAACCGGACACCGTATTTAACGTTTTTGATTCCTACAAGGAAACACTTCAAAAAACCTATCAACATGGAGCTTATTACGCGGTTCAGTTTAGCCAGGATATTTCAGGATTAGTACCGGGTGCACCAGTAACCTATCGCGGCGTTCATGCTGGCCGGGTGGTAAAAGTAATGGTTCGGGAGCTTGTCGGCCAGAAGGTCTCAGGGATTGGCGAACCGATACCTGTTCTGCTCTATCTGGAGCCGGGACTGGTACAGATGGGGGATACACCAGAAGCGCTGGAACGATTGACTACGGCTATACGGGTTGGCGTTTCACGGGGGCTTCGGGCATCTTTACAGACGGGGAATCTTTTAACGGGTAGCCAATTCGTCACCGTAGATTACTATCCGAATGAGGAGGACAAAACGTTGGGAGAGTTTGCTGGCTATCCGACCATTCCGACGGTTCCAAGTGGTCTGATTCAGATGACACGGTCGGCTAAGAGTTTCCTGGATACCCTGAATACGCTGCCGTTAGAAAAAACCATGAATAGCACAAATAGTGCGATCACTTCGATGGACAACTTATTAAAATCGCGGGAGACGCAAAACATTCCTGATAAATTAAATGCAGCGTTGACTTCAATTTCCAATGCCGCAGGGGGGTTGTCTCCAGGGTCACCGGCATATGAACAGCTATATGGAGCATTGGTTGCCCTGCGAGAAACGATGGCCAGCATAACGCCTGATTCACCCTTATATAAAGAACTCGAAAGTAGTCTTTACAAGTTGAATATAACGCTACACAACATGGAGCAGTTAACGGGATCGTTGTCAGAAACGGCCAGGGTGTTACCTGCTCCCGATGATGACGATATTATCCCGGAGGCAAGAAAATAATGAGAATTTTAGCCTGTAGCATCATCTGTTTACTGTTAGCCGCCTGTTCAACCACGCCACAGCCAGAGTCCTATCTACTGCGTTCATCGGTAACACCCGGCGCTGGTGGGCAGTTAACTCCTGGCGGAATTACCTTGGTGTCGGTTGATGTGGCGACCTATATCGATCAGCCTGGACTGGTAATAGAAACCGCTTCTGGACAGGTGCGAACCGCCAAGCAAAACTTGTGGGCCGAGCCTTTACGTCATAGTTTGATGGATTTTCTGGCAAATGAGTTATCGCAGCATATCGGTAAGACGGTCAACGTAGGGTTGCAAAGCGCCGGTAAAGATGATGTGCGTTTATTGGTTGAGATTGATCAGTTGCATGGTACTGCACAGGGGGATGCCGTTCTGGTTGCAGACTGGATCATCAAAAAGATGGTCGATGGTGAGCCTGTGGAGAGCAGTTATCGTTTTTCCCAGGTTGAGCCTTTGAAAGGTGATGGCTACGATGCATTGGTGTCGGCCGAAAAAGAGTTGTTAGTTATGTTTGCTCACGCAATTTCAAAATCGATCAATTAACATCGGGTTCGATTATCAGCTTTTGCTGATCTAAAGATTAAACCTGAAGAGCTTGGTGCATCAGGTTTTTTTATGTTTGCTGGGTCAGTATTTTATTTGCAGGCGAAGCGCCGAAAATAAACGTAGCGCGCAGTATTTATGTTTCATCTGGAATAAAAATTAACGATAGTGAGTTCACGCAATGACGAATGTTGTTGGTGGTGAGATGCTCTCCTTCAAAAACATGTCCTAAGTGGCCGTCGCAATGATTGCACAGTATTTCTACGCGGCGACCATCGCTGTCTGTTTCTCTTCGTACCGCACCGATAATTTCATCATCAAAACTGGGCCATCCACACTGCGAAGCGAATTTATGCTCTGATTGGTATAGAGGAGTATCACACTGTTTACAGTGGTAGGTACCTTTCGCTGAGTGTTCATTGTATTTACCGGTAAAAGGGCGCTCGGTTCCTTTGTTGAGGATGACGTGCTGTTGTTCAGGTGTTAGTGGTCGTAATCTGTTTGTCATACTATTCCTTTGGCAGTCGGTAAAGCAGCTAATATTTTGTAGGGAGCGTCAATATCGAAAATCCAGATGGTAGTTGTCAGTATAGCGCCTGTAGCTTCTAACGAATTTGTAAGAGTTTAGGGATGCTTGGTAGAGCACTTTCCGCAACCCTTCCCAATACGGTTTGATAATGGATTCTTCAACATGATGGTTCTGGAATAAACATTTTTGCGGAGTTTTATGAGTTTGCGTTTGCTATGAGTAAAGGACATTTAACGTTAATTGCACTTATCAAAGAGCAGAGCCCATTTTATGTGGATTGATCATGGTTATTAAAATAAATCGATATGGTTGATAGTGTGCGGCATCTTTAAAAGCGTTTTGAATTTTCGTTATGCGTATTTATCGGACAGGCTGAAAATAGCTGTAAATAATCGAATCGCACGTTAAATATCTTCGGGTTATATTCTCCGCTCCTTGGGCGAAAATTATTATTGAACTATGCGTAGCGAGCGAAGGCTCTTAATATCCCGCTGCTTGCGGCGGGGATGTTTAATGAAGCCGAACCTCTTAGGCTTTCGCAACCCTGGAGCATAGAGCCAGCGGAGTATTTGAAGAAAGACTTATCCGGAATGCACTTTGATCAGCGCAGTGGCAATCTACTTATGCTGAGTGATGAGTCAAAGATGATCGTAGAAGTATCCCGAAGGTGTTGATCAGGAGTATTTACCATTACGGGAAGGGTTTGCTGGTCTTGGGGAAAATGTTAAATAAGCGGAAGGGATAACAATGGATGATCAAGGACGCCTGTATATTCTGAGTGAGCCCAATTTGCTGTACCGTTTCGGGTCAACCAAAATAGCTGTAAGTGAGATTGTCTCGAGTTTAGTCTGTTTTTACTGCCCAAATGGTTTAGTATTTCGATGATTGGTAGGTTGTCCGAACCTGTCAGGTTGCGTATATAAAAATAAATCACTGAATAAAGGTGTGGCTATCTGATTTGCAAATATATTTAATCTATAAATTCAAATATCTATTTTTTTAACTGTTCGGCTTGGATACGTAAGATTGAAGGAAGGTAGTGCGTTTTTTTGAATATTTTAAGCTGTATTAATAGAGTTTTTACGCATATAAAGGTTGAATAAAAAGCCTGTATATATTGTTGTTAATATGTGTACTTTCGTACTAAAACACTAAAAATTGGAGCAAATCTTTGAATTTTTAGTGCATCCTCCTGTTTGGGTTTTCGGAAGAAAATATCCTCTATGGATAATGGAACTATTTGTTCATAGAATGTACAAATTAGCATGTACTGCAGATTCCATATGTCGTAGTCTTATGGATTGCTAATTTATGAGGTTTTATCCCTTGGATGTAAATGAAGTGCTTAAATCGTTATCCAATCCGGCGCGGTTGACGATTGTGCAAAAGCTCAAAGAACCGAAGAAAAATTTCCGGACATCAAGTCAGCTTGTTGATGCAGATCAGGAAGGAGTAAGTGTAAGCCTTATTCAAGAAACCACGGGACTATCGCAGTCAACGGTGTCAATCTATTTGGCTAACCTGCAGCGGGCGGGCTTGGTTAGCTCTAACCGTATCGGAGCCTGGACTTACTACAAAAGGAATGAAAGGAATATCCAGATTTTTTTAAAACAATTATCAGAACAAATCTAATAAAACTTCATCCTGATAATTACCTTATTAATATATCTAGTTTTTATTACATCGACATAGTATATTTTTGGTGTATTAACTTTCGTCATATTTTATTACTTCGGTAATCACTTTGTGATCAGGTAGAAATTCTTCGGTTGATTCATGGAGTTCTACATCTTTAATCACTTTAATTCCATGCTTCTATCTTAAGCGTTAGTGAATAATTCCCTTGCGAGTGAGAACCTGCCCGCTAATTATTTGGGAAAGGTGAGGTATAATCAGCAGAGATGGAGTGTTCCTGTAGTGATTTGAACGGCACTATCCATATTAGGTGTATAGGATCTGAGGAAACAGGAACTCGACGGTGGGAGCAAGTGAATTGCAAAAAGTATTCGGTAAAGTAGAGTAGCCGTACACTGTAGTGATGTAGCGGCTACTTAGGCACTAGTGGCCAGCCTGTTATGCCGTTATTTTGGTTTTCATGCTATTTGATTCACTTTCGACTTCCAGTCCTTCTAACTCACAGTAAAGCTCAAAAAACTGACGGCTTAATTTATGGCTGGGAGCAAAATGAACCAGTGGCTTTTGTGCATGGTGAGATTCCTTCATTTTCACCGAAGATGACAGGAAACTATCCAGTACAGGCATCTCCTCTTCACGTAATTCTTTAATCAATTCCTGAGGAAATCTTGCCTGGCTATTGTACTGATTGACCACGATGCCCTCGATAATTAACTCCTTGTTGTGGTCTTCCTGCAGCTCAACAATATTATCTATCAGGTTATAGAGGGCTTGTTTGGAGAAACTATCGCAGTCGAAGGGAACAACAACATGGTTGGCTCCGATCAAGGCTGATTTACTGTAAAAATTGTAGTTGGGCGGGGTGTCTATATACACCCGGTCAAAATCTTCATCAAGCTCTTGCAGTGCATCCCGCAGCTTGTAGATCTTATAGCGATTTTCCAGCTCTTTTTCGATATCGTCCAGACCGGGACTGGAAGGAATCACATGGAGGTTTTCAAACGGTGTTTCGCGTACAAAGTCGATTGATTTTTTCTTCTGCGATAACCAGCGGCCAGTACTTTGCTTAAGTAAGCCGGCAATGGTGCCATCAAGAGTGCTACGGTTGTCAGGGGAGTAGGTATCAATTCCCAGATAGAAGCTGCTGTTACCTTGTACGTCCAGATCAATGACCAGTGTTTTGTAGCCCTGCGCAGCACTGATTGCTGCAAGATTACAGGTAATACTGGATTTACCCACGCCACCTTTTTGATTGAAAATCACCCGCTGCATGAACCTGGCTCCTACCTGATAGATTAATTGTTGGGCTGTATTTTATATATCCCAGCTATTTTCGCAACCGTTTGTCATTACGTGTATTGATAATTTTCCGTCGCCGATGCTGTATCGGAGGCGTCAGCATGCAAAGAGTATAAACCGGGAGTGGGTGAACGAGTACAGTGGAAGCTTTTGGTAATGGTGCAATTATCGAGCAGTTCAAAAACACATGGGGATTTACCGCCGCTACTATCGGCACGTACGGTGAAGATTTTATATTGCGTGCCGGCGTATCACGTATCGGAGTCGCGGCCAACAGCCCAGCCGAAGCCATGTATATGATGCTGATATTCGATAATGGGAATAATTTACTGGATGGCCATAATCGTTATCGGGTGACATTTAAAGAGGGGCAGCAACCGCCAAGTGATGCGTTTTGGTCCCTGACCGTTTATCAGCACAGCAATAATGGCTTGGTGGGTAATGAAATTAACCGCTATTCCGTGGGCGATCGTACGCCTGGATTGCATTATGAGGCTGATGGTTCGCTGACGATCTATATTCAGCATGAAGCCCCGGAGGGAGATAAAGCTAAAAACCGGCTACCGATTCCCAAGGGTCCATTCTATATGCTGGGCCGCAGTTATCAGCCTAAACAGGAGTTGCTGGATATGGAGTGGGAACCTCCTATGTTAGAAAAATATTAAATTTAACGTTTAAATTAAAAAGCCCGAATGATGGAAATCTTTCGGGCTTTTTAATTTTGGTGCTTTCGGAGTACTGTGCAGGACAGTGTTGTTTCTACTTGATGCGAATCATGGGCCGACCAGGTTGGCTCCATTCAACGTGGAACTTCAGGCCTTTTGCTTGATCAGTACGTTCAAACGTATGTGCACCAAAGAAATCACGCTGGCCCTGCAATAAATTCGCTGGAAGCACTGCCGTTCGATAGGAATCGTAATAACTCAGGGCGGAGCTCAGCGCCGCAACCGGAATGCCTGATAGGGTGGCATTAGCGACAGCCTTGCGCCAGTTTTGCTGATAAACGGAAACCTGTTTGGCGAAAAATGGATCTAATAGCAGGTTTTGCAACTCGTTGTTGCGTTCATAGGCATCATTGATTGACTGTAAGAACACGGCGCGAATGATGCAGCCTGCCCGCCAGATTTTTGCGATCTCACAAAAATTCAGTTGCCAGCCATGCTCATCGGCAGCGGTTTTCATTAAATGAAATCCCTGCGCGTAAGCGCAAATCTTGGCGCAGTACAGGGCATCATGCAGGGCCTGAATAATATCGTTTTTTTGCTCCGCCGAGAATTCGGTTTGATCTGGCCCGGCCAGGATAGTAGATGCTTTTACTCGCTCATGTTTAAGCGCCGATAGCGATCGGGCATACACCGCCTCAGCGATAGTTGGTGCCGGACTGCCCAGTGTCAGGCTACTCATTGCCGTCCATAATCCAGTACCCTTTTGGCCCGCCTTGTCCAGAATTATATCAACCAGGGGCTGACCGGTATCGGAATCTATGGTGGCGAGCACCTGAGCACTGATATCCATCAGGTAGCTGTGCAAAATACCCTTGTTCCATTCACCAAATACCTGCGCGATATCGAGTGCACTCATGCCAAGCAGATCGCGCATTACCTGATAGGTTTCACAAATCATCTGCATGTCCGCGTATTCGATGCCGTTATGCACCATTTTTACGTAATGGCCAGAACCGCCAGGGCCAATATAGGCTGCACAAGGTTCCCCTTCTGTAACCGGTTTACCCGGCTCAAAAGATTCAATGGGTTCGCCGGTCTCGGGATCGACCTTGGCCGCAATCGCTTCCCAAATCGGTTTAATACGGGACCAGGCAAAGGGGTCGCCACTGGGCATTAACGAGGGGCCAAATCGTGCGCCAATTTCTCCCCCGGAAACGGCAGTGCTGAAGAAGATAAACTTGCCTTCATAGTCTTTTTCCCGCGCAACAGTGTCAGTCCACAAGCTGTTACCCGTATCCACCACTATATCGTCAGCACGGATGCCGGCATGGATGAGTTTGTGACAAATATCATCCACCGCTTCGCCCGCAGGCACTGAGAGCACGATTAAATGAGGAGCCGACAATCGTGATAGCAGTTCGGTGTAGGAGCTACAACCAATGACGCGGGCAGGCTGGTCGCCTCGCTCTAACGCGTCTTGATTCAACAATGAATTTAGCCTCTCATTATCCAGATCAAATGCGGCGACCCGATAACCATTATCAGCCAGGTTCAGGGTCAGGTTTTTCCCCATTACTCCTGCGCCGATGAAGCCGATATCACAAAGTGGCGTTGCTTCTGTCATCTTGGCATCCTGTGTAGTTGTTTGTATCGCCCAGAGCGGCAAAGGTATTCCACGGTGAGTTTTCCAAACTTTAACATCTCTGGCCAGGGTACGAACAAGTTAACTCGACCTGTCCGATAATTTGGTGATGAATGCATATACTGCTACAAGATTAAATGTTCAAGCGATGATTAGATTGCACTACATCGATTAAAGATTTTGGTACGCCATTAATCCCTGCAAGTTCTTTCCAGAGAGAAACGTGCTCAATGGTTTCATCAATAATGGTGTTTATTTTTCGCCGCGTAAATAGGGGGCTCATGTCCTCCAGAGAATAAAAATCTTCGCGTGAAAATGCGTCCCGTTTACCGTTGAGGCTCAGAAAGTGGCTGTTCACCCAATCACTTCCCGGTTTATAGCTGTATGCCAAATCGTAGGCGGGTGCCAATGACCACTTATCCCCATTTAATACAAAGGCAATGTTCTTGGAATGGTCATCGTGGTTTCTTGCGATGATGTTAAATGTCATTCGCTTTACGATTTGTTCTGCCTGTGATGCCGGGATGCGAAGTTGCCTGGCCACGTTAAGGACTTCAGCATAGGAATAGGCACCTGGCTTTTTGTAATCGACATGCGCCAGTCCATTGAGCGTTTGGACATGACGTTTTTCATTACCCATTCGGTCAAACCTTTGAGTAATAAAGTGTCGACGGTTACCTTCATCCAATAGTTTGCAAGGCATCATTTCGATACCGCAGTTTGTGGCCATGAGGTGATACACGTATTCCATTGCACCGTAGCCGAGCGGATCGCCAAAGGTTTCCTTGTTTTTGTTGTGCTCACTTACGCCATCAAATTTCATCAGGTAATGAGTAAAGCCGTGCGGCACACTGGTCTGACCCGATCGAACTTTTGAAAAGTCTTCATTAAACGCAAGCACCGCTTTCGGCCTTGCACCGCCGGCGCTCATACCGACCGATAGTAGAGCCATCATCGCCTCGCTGTCTTCATCCCCATTTTTGCTGAGGTCAATCGAGAAATTTTCACGCTTATCTAACATTTCCTGGGCGATACCGACCAGCGATTCTATGTGGATCTGCCGGGAAGCATTGAGGTTTTTAAGCTTCGTGGCAGGAGCGTATTCAAGAGCGCCCATGCCGCGTGCGCCGGTATACTGAAGTCGCTGCAATGGGGTTATATCGTTTGGCCGTCCACCCTTACTAGCCACCCAGGCGTTGAGTACCGCATTACCAAAATCGTCGGGGAGTGAGTCAGCAATTAATCCCGGCAGTCCTTTATAGGTTTGGTAATTGAGCCCGGGGAATGAATAAATGGCCTGCTTACCTAAAGGCATGGTAAGGGGTGATAGCTCTATACCGCGCTTTATGAAGCTGGGATGGTATTCAAATGCCCCTAAACCGGTGTCCGTATCAAAACTGACGGCCCCGGCGTCTTGGCTCAGGTATTTAACCTTGATGACTTCCATTACCACGCGGGATTATCCTCGTCGGGCGAGCTCCTGTGTCCGGATGCTCTTTTACGTTGTTTGCCTTGTAGTCTGGCAAGCTGAATAGGGGAAATATCCTGTGGAGGTAAAAAGTTGTTCAGTTGATCGGTCAGGTTAAGGGCCGTCATGATAGCGACAAATACCTCTAACCTACCTTTGCCTTGCTCAGAATTTAAGACTGATTTTCTGGAGATCCCGGCAATCTCAGCGACCTCCTCTTGCGAGAGGTTACAGTTAAGCCTTGCTTGCTTTAATCGCGCCCCCAGCGTTTCAGCCAGAGAGACCGATGACCTATTTGTAATATTCATAATGCTCCCAAAAAAGGACATTAACTGCATATTGTCCACTTAATGACCCAATAATAGCACATAATGCGTATTGAAGGTATTGAAGGTATTGAAGGTATTGAAGGTATTGAAGGTATTGAAGGTGTTGAAGGTGTTGAAGGTGTTGAGAAGTTCGTAGCCACGCCAGAGGGTTTGGGCTGCCAGGGAAGAGGTGAGCATAGTCGAATTGCCCTGGCAATATGCGGGCTTCAACAATCGATAGCAGTTTGCTCACCTTACGGCGGTTGGGCGGGGCTGCGGGCAGCGCGGTTTGTTCCCGGCAGCGTATCCCGAGATAGCATGGATACCGAGGTGGGCGGCATACTCCGCGATCGCAGACTCAAGAAAAGTTTTTGGCCGTCGTCGGTGATTTGATCTGAGCTTGACCGAATTATGATTGGTTAGGATAAGCCCAATTTAAGGGGTGCTGAGATGTGTTGTTGGTGAACAATAAAGTTATTAACTAAGCAATTAGAGTGGTTAACAAAGAGCGAGGTGAAGCTTGCGTCAGGGTACTGTAAAGACCTATAATACGTACTCTTAAACGGTCTTTTCAGGTGGCATAATGATTTCTACACATCCCATACTAGCTGACATCAGCGCGGGTATTTCAGAGCTGAAGAAAAACCCTATGTCCGTTGTAGAACAGGGTGAGGGTGCACCCGTTGCGATCCTTAACCGTAATGAACCAGTGTTTTACGCTGTACCTGCGGCGGCTTATGAGGCTTTAATTGATAAGCTGGAGGATATTGAGTTGGCCGAGATTGTTAAGACTCGACTTGACCAGCCTGAAATAGAGGTGTCTTTGCATGATCTATAGGCTGCTATTTCGAGTAGCAGCAAAAAAGGAGTGGGATAAGCTGGATACTGGAATTAAGGCTCGGTTTAAGAAAAAACTAACCGAGCGCTTAAAGACTCCCCGTGTCGAAAGCTCCAGACTTAGTGGCATGAAAGATTGTTACAAAATCAAATTGCGTAGCGTGGGCTACCGGTTGGTTTATCAGGTTCGTGATGATGAGCTTGTGGTTTCCGTTGTTGCAGTTGGCAAACGTGAGCGAAACGCTATCTACAACGCCGCCGTAAAGCGTATTTGAAGTTTTGTTCAGAGATTCTCTAATCTATTGCGCAATCGCAGAAAATTTCGAATAGGCCATGAATAGGCCATGGGGTCAGGTCTTGTTTTTTGCATAAAGTAATTTAGCC
>JAUXFT010000112.1 GCA_030622755.1 Aestuariirhabdus sp.
TAGTGATAGGCATCATCCGGTAAAATTCTCACCCCCATCCCATAAGAGTCATAGGAAAGACTGGTATGCACATGCAGATCACCCCATAACAGGTTACGGTTTTCATTATATGCAACCGCCTGTTTCTCCGGCAGAGGGTCAGACAGACTTAAGCCCGGCTTACCCTGGAGTGTTGGATCATCAACACTGCAACCTGTTAACCCGGACAAAACCAAAACGGGAACCAAGTATTTAACCAGTGCCATGGGGCTTCCTTTTATTGTTTCTCTGCCGCTTCGGCAATTCACTTAAATTCGGACTCTCAAGCTTTCAACATTTTAATCACTTGCTTGTCCAGGAACTTGGCAGGCAACCGAGCCATGATCTTGAATTTCAGTAAATTACTGTAAGTGTATAAAACGGGTTTTGATGGGTCTGTGGCCGCCAGGAAAGTCTGTTCGGCGGCATCCGCAACCGACAGCTTTTTCGATGGCATTTGAGCAGATAACTGCTGGGCAAAAACATCAAAAGCCTTTGCAAAGCGGCTATTTTCCACCGGATTAGTAACAAGCTTGCTGGTGTCAGTCATATCAGTTCTGATCGTACCAGGGCGAACAATTACAACATGTACGTCATGCACGCCTAGTTCACGACGCATCACATCAGAAAGACACTCCAACGCCTTTTTTGTGGACTGATAAAACTGGAAAGGGGTGCGCAGGGGTGCTGACTCACTGGAGATATTAACCACTGTGCCCTTAGACGCAATCAGCAGATCCAGACAAGCGTTAGTCACAATTAAGGGACCAAGAGTGTTCACCATAAAACCATCAATCGTTCTCTGCGGTGGTGCTTCAACAACGGGCAGGTAAGCATTAATACCTGCATTGTTAATAATCACATCCAAGCGGCCGAGTTCGCTTTGAATTTTTGCTGCCACAGCTGCCGCATCATCAATACTGGCCACGTTGTGTTTTGCCGTGGTGTAACCTTCTTTACCCTTCAGGTCTTCAAACAACGCATCGTTATAATCCGTGGCAACCACATGATAACCCTGATCATGGAAATGGTTAGCAATGGCACGGCCAATACCCTGACCTGCACCTGTTACTAGTACTACTGGTTTTTCACTTGTAGACATTCTCTTCTCTCCAAATTATTTATTTAATTGGCTGCTACGTTTTGAGCCAGAGGCTTAACGGCCAATTTAGTCATCAAGTCTGGGAAGTGGCGATATATCCAGACCGTTAGTTTATTCACACTCCCCAACTTGGATCATTTTCTTTTTTATAAAAAATTGGTTTTAGTACAAATTCCAAATACTGCCTAAACTCTCTTTCACTTTTGATCATGTCGGGTGGCGAGACTAATAAGGATCGCATCATGCGGCCAATCCAGTCACATAAAACAGGTAAAGTCAGCCCATCCGGTAACTCATTATTTTTTAATGCTCTGTCGTATGGCTCAGCTAACGTTTGCTCGGCAAAATTACGGAGCATTGATTGGGGCATGGATTTGTCATGCAGAAGGTCATCATCAATCTGTGCATCCATAAGCCTTTGCATCGCGTAATCTTCGCGCCGACTCAATAAAACCATAACGCTATCCAGCACGATATTCTGGAAAGAATCCTGCGATTGAACAACCCCATACACACGCTGTAACGCCATTTCCGCATCACGAATGAACACTTGATTGAGCAGCTCACGGCGATTTTTCGCATAACGATAAACCGTTGCTCTGCTTAAACAGGATTCTTCGGCCACTTGTTCCAGTGTAGTTTTCTCAATGCCATACCGCTCGTAGCAGATCAGTGCCGCCGCCATGATCTGTTCACGAGTACGGGCTGATTTACTTTTCAGCTCCGTCTGATCTTTTACAACAGCTAACATTATCTACCTCTTAGTCAGCCAGTACAGATTGATAGGCTCGCATCGCACGCTGAGCAACTTCGGCCGGCGTCAGCTTATAGTTATCCAAATTAAACACCTCAATACCAATAGCAGGCTGAACACCTTTTTCTGACAATATACTTAAGACCTCTTTAACCGGCTGCACACCATCGCCCGGCATCAAACGAGAACACAGTGCGTCCTTCATCATCTGTTGCGCATCCGGGTGTGGATACTGCGCCTTAACTGCCACATTCAACAAACCGTCTTTACCCAGAACCCGGAGACTATCGATGGCGCCCTGAGCCATATCCATGATGTAAACCCAGTTCTTTCCATATGAAAATTTCTCGATAGTTTCAGGCATATCATTTAATTGGAAACTGGTAATTTGAGCCGCTTGCTCTGCCGTCAAAGCGTTCAATGTTGCAAGGTCATCAGTACTATTAAAGAAGTGCCAGAAATCAAACATCACACCCGCATTTGGCTGAGCCGCTTCATCTAATAATTTTAATGTGGTCGATAAACTGCCTACTTGCGTCCAGGGTAAGAACTCCAGATCAGCTCGCAAACCGTGTGCAGCTGCACGCTTGGCAACGGCAGAAAAACGCTCAACAATAACATCCCAAGGTAAATCTGATACAAAAGCTGACGCCACGTTTACAGATCGAGCACCGAAGGCATCGGCCATTTCCATCATCAGTGTTTCAGACGGGGACACACCCTCACCCAGCCAATCCAGCAGCGGGTCCACTTCATCGAGTGCGATCTGGTTATCGGCCAGAATAGATTTCATGTCAGCAACGGAAAGTTTTTCTTTGCGCTGTGCCGCCAGATACTGCTGAGGAAAAAGAGAAATGGCATCAAATCCCGCAGCCTTAGCCGCTTCAACTCGCTCAACAAAGCTGGCCTTGGGAATAGTGCCGGCACTTAAAATCAAGCGAGAGTCATTAAATTTACCCATCTGTTATATCCTCATCTATGCTTAGCGTTAAAGCCAATTATCAAAAAAAAATCATACGACCAACAAATACAGCCAAGGAATCATAAAGCTATTTTGAGATAAATCAACATAAAGTCTCAAAATGAATTAATGTAGACAAATCATCCTCCGAAAACAAAATTCAATTTCAGGGTACCCAGCAATGACGATAAAACAGCTTTCTCCCTCCGACGCCACTTTCTACAGCATGGAAACACCCAACAATCCCTACTCCATGGCCATCATGTGGATTTGCGACCCTGGCACAGCTCCAAATGGCAACCTTGATTTTGAACAGATTACTGAGTTTCTGAAAAATCGCGTGATGACCATTCCAGAGTTTCAGCGCCAACTGCTCCGCGCGCCCATGGACGTAGATTTCCCCTACTGGATTCAAACTCAAGACATTGATTTTGACTACCACATCAGACACTTGAGTCTGCCAAACCCCGGCAACTGGAAAAAGCTGAAAACCCTTATAGGAGAGCTCAACGTTCGCGACATGGACCATGATCGCCCGCCGTGGGAAATCTATGTCATCGATGGGCTGAACGCAATCCAAGGGGTTTCAGAAGACAGCTTTGCGCTGGTGTGTCGCTTCCATCATGCCTTTGTCGACGGAAAGGCCTTTATTGAACTGACCAATGGATTAATGAGTGATTCGCCCGAAATAAAACTGAATAAAATTAAAAAAATAAAGAAACAAGCCGCACCGCCCAATGAATTTGAAATGTGGGCAAAAACTCTGCCCAATCTTTGGAATCAAAGCGTTCAGTCTCTCAAAGCCAGTTATACCAGCGCCCAAAAAATCTGGGAACTGCTCGAACGTCTAGCCGATCAAAGTCGACCAAAGCAAGTACGGGCGCCGCGCACACGACTCACCACGATCATATCCAAAAAGCGCCGCTGGGACTCCATGACATTCGACATAACAGACTTGCAGAGTATCCGCTCGCTGGCCGAGGGCGCCAGCCTCAATGATGTTTTAATTTCCGTCATTGCTGGCGGCTTGCGCAGATACCTTGAAAAACACGACGACCTGCCTAAAAGTAAATCTCTGATTTCTATCTGCCCGGTATCGGTTCGCAACGATAAAGAAAAAGACAGCGGCGGCAACCTTGTCGTCCCTATGTTTATTGGCATAGGCACCCATATTGCTGACCCGGCAAAAAGGCTGGCCTGTGTTCAGAGCCGCACCGCCAAGGGTATTCCCCTCGCCCGTGAAGTCATCAAAGATCTGAACAAGTCCCTAGAACAGCTGCGACCCGCCTATATGCAGAATATGCAAAACATAGGTAAGGAGAAAGCCAAGCCAAAACCACTGACACAGTTCAACACCGTTATCACCAACGTACCCGGTATTATGGGCGGTACAAAGTATTTCTGTGGCGCAGAGATCAAAAGCATTCATCCTGTCATACATTTGGTTGAAGGAGTTGGGGTCACGCACGTCATTACCGGTCTGGGCAAATCACTGAGCATCGGCATTTCTGCAGACGGCTCGGTCATGGGCGATATGGGATTTTATACCCGCTGTTTAAAAGCTTCACTTAATGAACACCTTAAGAGTGTAAAAGCCAACCATCAGGCGTCCGAAGCGAAGCCAAAAGCGAAGCCAAAAAAAGCATAATCTACAACAATAAAAAAAACGGCCATTTGGCCGTTTTTTTTATTTCTATATTTAACATGTAGCTATCTATCTATGGCAGCGCCAACACCATTAAACCTATAGAAGAACCAAATCCGAAAAACCAGAAAGTACTCCTCATGAGAGCAATATCCATCCAGTAGCAAAGGCAATAACCAATACGCGATACAACGAATATCCCACACAGCCACTGAGCTGTTTCAAGGGAAGCACCACTGATTAAGGCCAGCGCCACACCTGCAGCAAAATAAGGAAAGGCCTCAATGCTGTTTTGATGACAACCCAAGGCGCGCTGCCCAAAACCTTCTAATTTTGCCTGCTGGACACGGGGTAAATTATAGTCATAACCACCGCCCTGCTTAACCTGAGCAAGCCCAACCGGCACCTTAGTTATGATCAGCAGCAAAGCCGCAAAAATCACACTGCTTATAATTATTGTCATTAACTCGTCCGGATATTCATAAATTATTACAGCTCTTGTTTGAACTGCCTGAGAAACTCTTGAAGAGCCCGTTGATTCTCGTCACCCAAGCGCCACACCAACTTATCCAAATCACTGCGCTGCTCCAACTCAGGGTCCTGGTATTGATAAAACACATGGGGCTGTACCAAGGCAGCATCCACAGGCGGGGACTCAACTGCAATCAGGCGATCAAGTGCAGTTTCAAAGCGATCGGAAAAACGGTCTGTTTTACCCAGCTCACCATAGGCCTGCTCTAACGTAGGCAGCCACTGGCGATAATAACGCGCCAATAAAGCCGGATCGATGCGTTTTAATGCGGCAATCAAACTATCAGCCCGGTTGGTATTAGCAAGATTGGCGTATTTTAGATCTTGCTCTCCTTCATCCCCACTCACCACCTGGAAGGCAGTGCGAGGAAAAACAATGACAGGATATTTTCGAGGATACTGACCTTCCGCCATCATATCGATGGCAGTCACCGCCTTGCGAACCTGCTCATCGGGCACTAACCACTGAATAAATTCAGGGGCAACGGCGTTCACCAATGACTCAACAAACGCATCACTTTCATCTAAACCGCTGGGTGCGGGCAGCAAAGCTTCCTGGGCCTCTGCATCCCTAGAAGAAGCCTTATGAGACATGGGCTCCGCCTCCTCCACAACAGCAACCGGCGCCACTTCTGGAGCAACCAAAGATGCCAGCTCATCATCTGAATGGTAGTCCTGCCACAGTAAATACGCACCAGCCGCCACTAATACAACGATGACACTATAAATCCATTGTGATTGCTTCATATCTATCCTTAATAAGACTCCACCAAGATAATTATATTGAGCAAACCTGCTCGAAATCATCACCCGATAAAGCACTCTGCAAACGCGACACACGCTCCTGCAGCTCAGCCTCATCGTAAATTTTAGCGGGATGCGCGCCCCAAACAGGACCGGGCCAAGCCATATCTGTTTTAAATCGCGCCACATGATGTACGTGCAACTGCCGCACTACGTTGCCCAATGCGCCAACATTCATCTTATCCGGTACAAACAAGTCGGCCATCACTTCCGCCAAATGACAGGATTCGCGCATCAACTGCTGACGATCTTCTTCCGCCAAATGATGAATTTCATGCGCACCACTGCGCTGCGGCACCAAGATGCACCATGGATAATTTGCATCACGGGCGAGCAACACCACACATAATTTAAAGTGGCCAATTACCACCGTGTCATTGTGTAACTGTGGATCTAACTGAAATTGCTGTTGAACATCCAACTCAGACATAACGATTCCTCCTTTCCCCAATTAAGCATCCACCGTAGAATAGCGCCTTTCAATCATTCTAGCCTAGAGAAAATAGTCGCCATGCGTGCAAGTCGCTTTTTAATTGCCACCCTCAAAGAAACACCTTCCGATGCTGTCGCTATCAGCCACCAGTTAATGCTGCGTGCCGGCCTTATTCGCCAACTGGCCTCTGGTCTGTACACCTGGCTTCCACTTGGACTGCGCGTACTGCGAAAAGTTGAAAAGATTATCCGTGAAGAGATGGATGCCGCTGGCGCGCAGGAAGTCCTCATGCCAGTAGTTCAGCCCGCTGAATTGTGGGAAGAATCTGGTCGCTGGGAACAATATGGCCCCGAGCTACTACGCGTTACGGACCGCCATAACAATGGTTTCTGCTTAGGCCCAACCCACGAAGAAGTGATTACCGACCTGATTCGCGGCGAGATTAAAAGCTACAAGCAACTGCCGGCCAACTTCTATCAGGTGCAAACTAAGTTTCGCGATGAAGTCCGCCCACGTTTCGGAGTGATGCGCTCACGTGAATTCATCATGAAAGATGCCTACTCATTCCACTCATCACAGGACTCACTGCAAGAGACCTACGATGGCATGCATCAGGCTTACTGCAACATCTTTGATCGCATTGGTTTGGATTACCGCCCAGTATTGGCCGACACAGGCTCTATTGGTGGCGACGGCTCCCATGAATTCCACGTTCTGGCCTCCAGCGGCGAAGACGACATCGCCTTCAGCACCGGCAGCGACTACGCAGCCAACGTTGAATTGGCCGAAGCATTAACACCGACCGGTGAGCGTCCTGCGCCATCCGAGGAAAAGCAGGAAGTGGCTACCCCAGATCAACACAGCATTGACGAAGTCTCTGCCGCCTTAAACCTGCAAGCTGATCAGGTGTTAAAAACTCTCATCGTTCTTGGTGAAGCCAAAGAAGGTGAAACGCAGCCATTAGTAGCACTAGTACTACGCGGCGACCACGAACTGAACGACATTAAAGCTGAAAAGCTACCGAATATTGCCGAACCTCTTACCTTCGCACCAGAAGACAGAATTAAAGAAGAACTCGGTTGCGGTATTGGCTCTCTCGGCCCTATCGGTCTGAACATTGATGTGGTCATCGACCGTGCCGCCACCATGGTGGCGGACTTTGCCTGTGGCGCCAACAAAGACGGTTTCCACCTCACTGGCGTCAACTGGGGGCGCGATCTTGCTCTTAGCACTGTAGCCGACCTGCGTAATGTAGTAATCGGTGACCCAAGCCCCTGCGGCGCAGGTACCATTGAGATCAAACGCGGTATCGAGGTCGGTCATATTTTCCAGCTGGGCACCAAATACTCCGAAGCCATGAGCGCCACCATTCTCGACGAAAACGGCAAATCAAAACCCATGACCATGGGTTGCTATGGTATTGGTGTGACGCGCGTCGTAGCGGCTTCTATTGAACAGAACTATGATGACAACGGCATTATGTGGCCTGCCTCTTTAGCGCCTTTCCAGGTGGCGCTTGTGCCTATTAACCTGCACAAGTCAGAGGCCGTAAAAGCCAAGTGTGAAGAACTTTACGAGCAACTCACCGCCGCCGGTATTGATGTACTGTTTATGGACGAAGTCAAAGCCCGTATCGGCGTCATGCTGGCCAACTCTGAACTCATGGGCATTCCACACAACATTATTGTGGGTGATCGCGGCTTAGACAGCGGCAGCGTTGAATACAAGAATCGTCGTGATGGCGAAAAGCAGGATATTGCAGTAGATGGTCTGTTTGAGTTTATTCAAAGTCAGGTTTGATCTTCAAATCATGTTCGCCAGCAAGGCTAGCTCCTACGGTTTAATGAACCACTGTGGGAGCTTGCCCTGCAAGCGAACACCTTGTGACTTACCCACACTATTTTTCAGCTTACTCCTTTGCCTCTGGAGCAATCCACTTTTAGCTAACTCCACGCAAGTAGTCGACGACGAACTGCGCCAACTACTCAAAGCCGCCGTAGAACAAAGCGACAGCTTTGAAGACAGGTTTGAAGCGGAAGTGTGGCTGGTATCAAAACGCGATAACATGCAGAAGTTCGTTAAAGACCCGGAACAAGCCCTCGACCTACTGCGTAAAATCCACCGCGCCGCCAAACGTGCCGACCTGCAACCCGAGTTTGTATTGGCACTCATAGAAGTGGAAAGCCATTTCAATCAGTTCGCCGTATCCAGAGTCGGCGCACAAGGCATGATGCAAGTGATGCCCTTCTGGAAAAACGAAATTGGCCACCCTGAAGATAACCTCACCGACATAGACACCAACCTGAAATACGGTTGCACCATCCTCAGGCACTACCTCAATAAAACCAAAGGTCGGCTGCCCGATGCCCTGGCAAGATATAACGGCAGCTATGGGCAGTATTGGTATCCAACACGGGTAATGGATGCCTGGGAGAAGCATTGGCGATAGGAAATTAAAGTAATTAAAGGGGTCGGTGACACTTACGAATGAGAATTACTTTGGTTTGTCACCGACCCCTTTATTTAGACCCCTTTATTTCTTGACGGTAGAGAGTTAAAGCAGCCCCTGATACTCTTTCCGTGACTCTTCCAGACACTGTAAATAAAAATCCATATCCTTCATTACTTCCCCGTCCGCCAGTACACCGATGGTAATGGTTGTATTGAGCCCGGTGATACCGTGAACAATGCCTTCCCCCGGCAGAGGAACCACGGGATAAAGCCCTCTGACTTCGGAACCAGCAAAATATCTTGGGCGACCCATAAGCCCGGGAACATTGGTGATATTGGTGTTCTGCCCTG
The DNA here is from genome assembly GCA_030622755.1 of Aestuariirhabdus sp. Lineage (GTDB taxonomy): Bacteria > Pseudomonadota > Gammaproteobacteria > Pseudomonadales > Aestuariirhabdaceae > Aestuariirhabdus. The sequence goes on from JAUXFT010000112.1 coordinate 9,051, forward strand.
CGGAGAAATCCCGGTGATGATCTCTTGCCGGCATAATTTTCTGCATTATTTTACGCACGTAAACCGGACGCATTTTGCTTATAGTTGCGAACAGATCATTAAGCACAGGCGCAATGGGTTTGGCCCTGGCAACTCGTCGATTTATCGCTTTAAGACGCTCGATAGGATTTTCAATATTTGTCCCTATGGCGATCAGCATCATGGCCACATAGTTACCACCAACATCGCCACCTTCTACATCAGAACCCGCCTTTGCAGATAGCGCAACAGGGCACATAGCCACCAGTGATTTATCTTTAGGCAGGTCGTTATGTTTCAATAAATAGCGGCGCATGCCTCCGGCAATAATGGCCACCATCACATCATTAAAGCTGGCGCCCTTGTGCAGGCTGCGCAGCTTTTTCAGTTCTACGAACTCCCATTCAACCGCACCCCAAACCCGCTTTAAAGACAGATCGGCCGAGAACATGGTTTTTGGAATACCGAGTTGTTCCGGACGGTTTTCGCCGATCAACTGAGAGAAAAGATTGTAGGACTTTTTCACGGCGGCAAAACTTGCACGTGTAGCATCAACACTCTGCTCCCACAGGTGGGGTATGCTATTTGTCCACAGATCAAAAGGCGTGGGTGGTTTCGGCATTTTAATCGGGGCCGGCAACTCCACCTCGGGAGACTTACCGAGCAGATACTCGATCATCTTCAGTACGGACTTGCCATCAACAAAGGCATGGTGAAAGCGTCCGAAGACAGCAAAGCTGCCTTTTGGGAGATCTTTTACACTGTCCAGACCGTCAATGATGTAGATTTCCCAGCCTGGACGGTGATGATCCATTGGCCGTAAATTCAGATCACAAACCAGCTCACACAACTCCTCCCACGTACCCGGTTTAGGCAGCGCCAGATGACGAATATGATGATGGAAATCAATGTATCTGGCTGGTATCCAGTAGGGGAAATCAAGGCGCATTGGCGCATGCAGTAACTGGTACTGGAAAAGCGCATTACCCTTAGCTTTGGCGATCAGGTATTCCCGGATACTTTCAAAATCTTCCAAGCCGCTTTCAGTGGTACTGGGGTCACAGGTCATCAACACCCCGATACTCAGGGGATTATCGAGCAAGTCACCGCTATAAAGCGTGAAATCTGAGAGAGAGAGTTGTCTTAAATGCTTCTTATCTTTATTTTTAGAGCTACTACTCATTTGCCAAACCTGTTTCTATTCAAGGAGGCTCCGATACGCCCCTAAAAACCCCTCTAGACATTAAAAATAGAGGAAGATTAATTAAGCTTAGCTTAGATTTTTTAATTAAAGGGAGTGATAAAAAAGAGAAGTAATGTTTATTGATCTGTGTCACGAACTAAAGGGGCAACCCCTTCAGGCGCAGGCTTTTTGTTAGACGTTAAAGACTGCTTTAGAATTCGTTATGAAGACTTGGTTTGGCTACGTGCCCTTGGGATACATCCAGAGCGGTTACTACCTTTCTTCGTCTAAGGTTTCTTTTTCATCCTCCTAGACGAGTTACTTATTTCTGCGTCTGCGATATCAACCGGACAGTGCGTTGCTTCCATAGTAAGTACACAACAGGGAGTAACAATAACGTCAGGATAACGGCACTGA
>JAUXFT010000033.1 GCA_030622755.1 Aestuariirhabdus sp.
CCATTCCATTCCATTCCATACATGCCGTGGCTAACTGGCTGTATTATATGGATATATGATTTCTGGAATGGGTCTTGCTTGAATGACTGTCAGTTATTCAAGGAGAAAATAACATGAAGAAAAATCGACATATAGCTATGGCGCTCTGCGCCGTGGCGCTGTTACTGGGGCTCTCATCGATGGCGCAGGCGACCCTGATGGACCGCGGTAATGGCATGATCTACGATAGCGATCAGAATCTGACCTGGTTGCAGGATGCCAACTACGCCATGACCAGCGAATATGATGTCGATGGTCTGATGAACTGGAGCACCGCAACCGGCTGGGCAGCCGGGTTGAGTTTTGGCGGTTACAGTGACTGGCGTCTGCCGACCGTTACCGACAGCGATAATGATGGGTGTCACTGGGCCAATAGCGGCACCGACTGCGGCTACAATGTGGACACCACCACGGGTGAACTGGCCTACCTGTTCCATGATGTCCTGGGCAATGAAAGCTGGGTTAACCCGGATGGTTCGCGCAATAGCACCGGTTGCCCCGACTCATCTCCTTACTGTGTACAGAATACCGGCGCAGACGGCGTCAATTTTCTGAACCTGCAGTCCTACGCGTACTGGTCGGGTACCGAGTATGCGCCCGGTACCTCCCTACGGCGCGTGGTTCTTCAATTCCAACTTCGGTTTCCAGAGCCGCGCCAATAAGCCCGGTGCGCTCTATGCCTGGGCCGTTCGTTCCGGTGATGTCGCCACCGTCCCGGAGCCTGCCACCGGGATTCTGTTTGGGCTCGGGCTGGTCGGGTGGTTGGGATGGTCCCGGCGTACGCAGGGACGGCGGCGTTGATCATTCGATGCTTCGGGTGATTTGGCTCTTTTGGGGGTGCAGGGGGGTATCCCCCCTGCCCACACCCGAGGGGTGTGGGAGGATTGTATACCATGGCCCGGTATGAACACTTGCCGATCTATAAACAGGCGCTGGACGTGGCGGTTCATTTCGAGAAGATAGTGGCCGGTTTTTCCAGGTACCACAAATACACCCTTGGCACGGAACTGCGCAACGCCAGTCGGGGAATCGTGAGCCTGATCATCCAGGCCAACAGCAGCCACGATAAGGCGCCCCGGCTGCAGGAACTGCGCGTCCGGCTGGATGAACTGCTGGTGTTGATCCGGCTGGCCCGGGAGGTCAAGGTATTCAATAGTTTCAAGGCCTATCAGTTCGTGGTGGAACAGGTGGCCTCGGTTTGCAGACAGAACGAGGGCTGGTTGCGGAGTATGACGGGCGATCAGGACAGGGAGAAGCAACGGGGGCCAGAATCTCCTCGGCGCAGGCATCGAGCCAGCCGAAGGGAGCGTGCTAAGTAATATCACTGTGCGCCCATCCCGCCTGCCTGATTGGCAGGCATGGTGATACAGGTCGGGATACCCTTTTGGGATTCCCGGCCGGTGGGGTGTAATCCTGGATTACACCGGAAAGTGGATGGGTAAAATGCAGTCCTACGCGTACTGGTCGGGTACCGAGTATGCGCCCGATACCAACAACGCGTGGAACTTCAATACCAACAACGGTAACCAGAGCAACACCAATAAGAACAATGCGCTCTATGCCTGGGCCGTTCGTTCCGGAGAGTGATTTCCCTTGCTGTTTTCGTTTGAGAACCTCCACAGGCACTATCTCAACTGCCGGCGGAACAAGCGGAACACCCACAACGCCCTGCGCTTCGAGGCGAGGCAAGAGCTGAACCTGCTGGAGCTTCAGACGCAACTGCAGGATCACAGCTACCGCCCGGCCCGTTCTGTCTGCTTTTTTGCCACCCGCCCCAAGCTGCGCGAGATATTCGCCGCCGACTTCCGTGATCGGGTGGTGCATCATATTCTGGTGGATTATCTGGAACGCATCTGGGAGCCTGTCTTCATCCACGACTCCTACGCCTGCCGCAAGGGTAAAGGCGTGCATGCCGGAGTAAAACGGCTGCAACGGTTCCTGCGCCAGGCTACCGCCAATGGCACTCGGCCCGCCTGGTATCTTCAGCTTGATATTAGAAACTACTTCATGACCATCAATAAGGACGTTCTGTTTCGGCTGTTGGCCCCGAAGATTGATGATGGCGACGCTCTCTGGCTCACCCGGCTGCTGGTGTTCCATGACTGTACCCAGGAGGTCGTGCTGCGGGGAAATCCGGCCTTGCTGGCGAGTATTCCGCCTCACAAGACCCTGTTCAATGCGCCCGCCAACAGGGGCTTGCCGATTGGCAACCTCAATAGCCAGTTTTTCGCCAATGTCTATCTGAATGCACTGGATCAGTTGGTCAAGCATGAACTGAAATGCCATCACTACCTGCGCTACTGTGATGATTTTGTGTTGCTCGCACAGAGCCCTGATCGGCTCATGGCCTGGAAAAAACAGATTGAGGGGTTTCTGGGGGAAAGCTTGAAACTGGAATTGAATCCATCCCGGCAACGGCTGGCACCAGCCTCAAACGGCATCGACTTTCTGGGCTATATCGTGCGGCGGGACTACCTGCTGGTGCGCAGAAGAGTGGTCAACCATCTGAAGGAGAAACTGCGTGACTATGAGGCGCAGTTGGTGCAGCAACAGGGTAGCGTCAGATGTTATCGGTTCGATGAGGTGGTGCTGGACCGGTTGCACGCTACGCTTTCTTCCTATCGGGGGCATTTTAGGTTCGCCAATACGCGCAATCTCTGGCAGAGCGTCTGGCGGAACTATCCCTTTCTGGCGGTCTATTTCGAGTGGGATGAGGCCAGGGGTAAATTGGTGAGAAAGTACAAAACGCCGAAGGGGTTTGAACGGGTCAGCCAGCAATACGGGTATTTCTGCTGGCGCTTTCCCGCTGACGTGCTGTTTTTTCAGGTGGGGAGATATTATGAATTTTATCATCCTCGGGACGCCATTGTTGCGGGTCTCCTGCAACTCGTGCCGCTAACACAGAACCGGCGTGCTGTGCGCTTTGGATTTCCCGTGGATCGGGCGGGCCCGTACCTGCAAGAACTGCTGAAACGAAAGATGTCGGTGTTGGTGATTCAACAGCGCGGACGATACTGGACGGGGATTCAGGAGCGGGGACCCGCATGGCGGTATGAGAGTCTGAACGGCAGATAGCTACCGGACTTTAAATGATAAAAATAATTTACCGGTCTCGTTGTTAAAAAGCTGTGGGCTTAAAAAATAGCGACGTGCTGTTTTATTAGGTATGTCGCTATTTTTTTCAGGTGGCTAGATATGCGGCCGAGCACGCTCGATAATCGCCTCGCAGTCAACCCCGGTGGGCAGGTTTCCATAGAGCCAACCGGGGTTTGTAGCCAGTCGTGATGCGCAGAATGCTTCAGCAATGATTTGATTATTTGCGCGTAGCAGTAAGCTACCCTGCAGAGCCAAAGCAAGTTGTCCGGCAATATGACGAGCCCGGTATTCGAGCTGATCAGTGTCAGTTAACTGCGTGTCGAGACCACTGATGAACCGGTCGAAGTCAGCGTTCATGCCTTTGCCAAGGAGAATCTCATCGCGCAGTACCGCTAATGATTCTGGCTCTTTGTGCAGGGTGCGAAGCATATCCAGCGCTTGCACGTTACCGCTACCTTCCCAGATGGCGTTAATCGGAGCTTCTCGGTAGAGCCTTGGCATAATCGTGCTTTCCATAACGCCGCTACCACCGATACACTCCATCGCTTCGTAGGCGTGTCCTGGTGTGCGCTTGCAGATCCAGTATTTACCGATGGCGGTACCTAAACGGACATAGAGAGATTCACTGCTATCTTCAGGGTGATCGAGAGCCCGCGCCATGCGCATGGCCATAACCAGTGCCGCTTCGCTTTCAATAGCCAGGTCGGCCAGTACGTTTTGCATCAAGGGCTGTTGATCGAGTTTTTTGCCAAATGCCGATCTGTAGTGGCAATGGTGTAGAGCCTGTACCGTGGCCTGGCGCATACCTGCGGCGGAACCAACCATGCAGTCGAATCGTGTAAGCACCACCATCTGCAAAATATTGGCGACGCCTCGGCCCTCTTCACCGATTAACCAGCCGTGGGCTCCTCGAAGTTCTGCTTCCGAGGAAGCATTGGAAACGTTGCCGCTTTTGTCTTTGAGGCGGAGTATCTGAAGGGCGTTTTTTTGTCCATCATCGAGCCAGCGTGGCACCAGAAAACAGCTGAGTCCATTGTCGGTATGAGCCAGCATGAGAAAAGCATCACTCATCGGAGCCGATACAAAAAATTTGTGCCCAACCAGTTGGTACATTTTTCCGCCACCTCGCTCAGCTACAGGATAGGCTCGGGTGGTATTAGCACGCACATCGGAGCCCCCCTGTTTTTCGGTCATCGCCATGCCAATGGTGGCGCCAGGTTTATCTGTTACGGGGATGTTGCGGGCATCGTAGTGTCTGGACGTTACCAGTGGTAGCCATCTTTCAGCGATGTCAGGTTGTTTAAGTAGCGTCGGGACTGCGGCAAAGGTCATGGTCAGCGGGCAACCGTGTCCTGCTTCAACCTGGCTTTGCATATACTCCATGGCTGCTCGGGTAACATGACGGCCGGTATCAGTGGTTTGCCAGGGTAGTGAGGGTATGCCGTGGCTTATGGCTCGGTCCATAAGCTGGTGATAGGAGGGATGAAATTCCACTTGATCAATGCGATGGCCATATTGATCGTGACTGTTGAATTCGGGCTTGTAGCGATTTGCCTGATGCCCCCAGGCAATCATCTCGCTTGACCCCGTCAGTGCGCCATAGGCTTTAAGTTGATCTGTTGCAGACTCGTCACCTTGCCGTTTTACGGCGTCTTGCAGGGCAGTGTCCTGCTCGAATAGATTGTAATCCTGCAGGGCGGGAGGGGTATTTATAACCTCGTGAGTTTCCGCATAGAACGTGGTATCAATCATTGGAGTTTCCCGGTGAGGAGGTGGGCAAGGGGTCATAGCAGGTATCACTCAAGGTTTTGGGTTTTTTTGGAAGGATGGCGCCTTCAATTATGCACCCTAATATTAGTATGAGACCTTTGCACGAAAGCTATTTTGTCCCCATGCAGCGTTAAAAACATGCTCAATCGATCATTTATAAAACATAAATTCACTCTTTGCGCGTGTTTTTGCCTTGCCTGTAACCAAAATATTATTCCGTGCAAAGGCCTCAATATGTGGTTTTCAGGTGGCGAAATTATCCGGCGATGAAGGCAACTATGGCGTTGGTCATCCTTCGCAGGTCTTGAGCCGTTAACTCAATCTCCAAGCCTCGGCGACCCGCACTGACATGAATCCTGTTGGCGTCAAGGGCTGAATTATCAATGCAGGTGCGTAAGCGCTTGCGCTGACCGAGTGGGCTTATACCCCCTGCCACGTAGCCGCTACTCTTTTCAGCTTTTCGGACGTCTGCCATTTCGGCTTTTTTGCCGCCCATAGCTTTCGCCAGAGATTTTAAATTGAGTTGCCGATTTACTGGAATCACGGCGACTACGAGTTCGCCCGACACTTCGGCGATCAATGTTTTAAAGACCCGGTCGGCACTGATGCTGAGTGCCTGAGCTGCTTCTTCGCCATAGTTAGTATTTGCGGGATTATGCTCATAACTATGGATTTTAAATACGATACCGGCTTTTTTAGCGGATTTTACGGCAGGTGTCATGGCGCTCTCGTGACGGCTTCGGGGTGTAGTTTGATGTCAGGGTATATAAATAACAGCTTACCTCAGCTTGAGCCTGTTAATTATTAATCTCAACGTTTGTTAAGCGCCGCTATAGTTTTTTCGAAAGTGGCAATTATCGATTAATCGCTGGTGCGTGCCTTGCTATTCCTCTAATTTATCCAAACGCGAAATATAAAATTTCGAAATTCGCTCACAAGGAGATGCAGTATGAGTAAAACAGAACGCCTGGGGCAATGGTTGGTTCCGGTTACGCTCTGCAGCCTGTTGCTGTTTCCTTTGGCGGTTGTCGGTTTTCGGATTTCAGCCTGGGGGTTTTCTGTTTCGTTTATGCTGATTCAGTTGCAAGCTTTACTAACGTTGCTCATTGTTATCTTCGGATTGGTGCTTTTGGTTGCCGGACTCAGGCAGGGAAATCGTTCTCAATCTATTAAAGGCGCTGGGGTTTTATCGCTTGCTGCTGTGGTCATTTTTTTATTAGCGGGACAAGTTTATAAGGCAAAAACGCATCCATTCATCCACGACATCACGACAGATACTCTCTCTCCACCACAGTTTAATGTGGTAGCCGGACTGCGGGAGAACGGCGATCACTCCACTGTTTATGAAGGGGAGTCCGTCGCTGAACAACAACGTCAGGAATACGGCGATATTCTCCCAATCGAGGCCAGTGTTGATGCTGCTCAAGCCTATAACTATCTGAAAATCATCATCCAGTCGAAAGGCTGGCAGTTGGTGGCGGATGAGCCTGAACGGGGGCATCTTGAGGCGGTTGACAGTAGTTTATTGTTTGGCTTCAAGGACGATGTGGTTATTCGAGTTCAGGGGAGCGAGCAGGGGGTGCGTATCGATATCCGTTCGGCATCCCGAATAGGGCGCAGTGATCTTGGGGCCAATGCCGATCGTATTCGGTATATAAGAGAGGCTTTTGAGCAAAGTTTGTAAACTGTTAGTTTTCATCCAAAGATAATCAGCAGATATTCAGGCGACTTCAGGCTGCAGGCCCATAAAGTAGAACAGACAATCACTCTGGGCGATATCTTTACGCGTGGTAACCATAAACAACTTGGTTGGCCGGCGAGGATAGAGCCTGGCGTTGCGTTCTATGAAATAACGATCGATAGGTTCAAGCCCTTCAGGCCCTCGAGCACGTAACAGGCTGTACCCTCCCGGGCCGAGACGAGCTATGGGTATTTCGGGGGTAACCATCCCATAATTCAGTCCTTCCGAATCCAGGGGCATGATCAAATCTGCCACAATATCCTGGCTATCACTGTAACAAAGGCGTGCGGAGGGCTCTATTTCGAGGCGTAAGGGGTTGCGGTAGGTGGTCACAGAGCGAGGGGTATCATTGTCCAGTACCTGCTCGCTGCAGAGAAAACGGTACAGACCTTCTCGCGCAATAATATCTGAAGCAGGATCATTGCTACCGCCGCATTCGATAGTAACGGTGGGTTCGCTGTGTTCACTGATTTCCATCAGAGCGCCGAGTCGCAGGTCGGTCACGATCATCTCATCGGTGAACAGTGAAACGAGAGCACGGTGATTTTTGTCATCACAGATACTGACGCCGAAAGCAGGACCAGACCCTGATGTATTGTGGATGTCGAGTAACGCCTCCGGTTGATGTTGCTCAATGGTCTTTAAAATTTGTTGAGCCATTATGCCTTGCTCATCTTCATAGGGAGGTCGAAAACAGCGGTTCAGGTCACGCTGGTTCGGTAGCATTCGGTATGAAAATAGCGGCTCGGTTAAGGCGGAATGTACCGAGCTTAAGATCATTAAAGCGTTCACGCAGGGTTGCTGGCGCCGCTTGAGAAAATGAAATATAGCTCGGCTACCGGAAGGCTCGTTGCCATGCAGTAGTGTGCATATGGCTCTGGTTTTATTGCTGTTTTTTCCGGGCAACCAAATAGCAGTTGGGCCGGGCAAGCCTCTTAGAAACTCCAACGGATTGTTACCGATCGTTTCTGGATCGGGGGCTTCCAGCCAGTGCAGGGGATTACTGGCCGGCATTAGGGAATACTCCACTGGTGAACGGGTTGGCCGCTTCGATAGCGCTCATAGTAATGTTCAACGAGTTCGCTGAGAGCCTGTGAAGGGTTCTGTCCGTCGAGTAATTGCTGATAGGTATCAAGCTGCCATTGGGCACCGTTACGCCGCTTCTCAGCGGTCGCTTCCACAACCTCAAGCAGTTCGTCTATTTCCTGGTTATCAATCCCCAGCGATTGCAGGCCTGTGCGGGCAACAGGCAATAATTGTTTGGCGAGGGTGGCCAGGTTTATTTCCTGAAGCCCTTCGAAGTTGGAGCCTGGCCAGATTAATTTTGTGCCCATGCCTTCACGGGCCGCCCGGTAAAAGTTCTTTTCGCAATACTTGAAGGGTAAACAGGGTAATAGTTCGGGTATTTGGGGTCGTAAACCTTCGATTAAGCCAATGCTGAATGCGGCAAGCGCCACCATGTCCAGGGTACTGGGTCCTGCTGGCAGGGTGCGCAGTTCAATACGAAGGTGGCCATTGTCTGCGGGATCATAGATCGGGCGATTCCATATCCAGATGCTCCCCTGATGCAGCCGTAATTCTTCTAATGCAGGGCCTTTTCCCTTTCTGTTGGTATTACCCGGATCGTTATCGATAACTGGCAATAAGGGATCGAAAAGTGAGACGCCTTCTGCAAACAGTTCAAAGATATCGTTGCGAATCCAACCGTTACCAAAATAGACGCGTGAGGGGAGGTATCGTGAGGATTGGTTTGGCGGCCGGTGATCAATAGATTGCTTGAACAGCGCTACGCGGGTTTCCTGCCATAGCCTTCTACCCAGAAAAAGTGGGGAGTTTGCGCCAAGCCCTACCATCAGAGGTGTAATCAACTGAGCAGCATTGTATGTATCGGCGAACTGTTGTGGTTTTACCCTGTAATGAAACTGGAATGAGGTGTTTGCGCCTTCCAGGGTGATGTCCTGCCAGTGCATCTTCAGAGAGTCGATACCATTGATATTAATATGGAAATCTTCGCCGCGTTGTTGTCGCAACTGTTGTGCAAGCGCCGAATAGCGTGCACTTTCAGTGATGGCAGATAGCCCCATGTTGGACACTTGGAGTGTTGGTAAAATACCAATGGGCAACACTCGGGCGTTTAACTGATCGGCTTTGCGGTGCAGGGATAGTAGCGCCTGATCCATCTGTTGGCGCAATTGTGAAAAAGGAGTAGCGGAATCAATAACGGGGGTGAAGTTGTATTCCAGATTAAAACGATTGAGCTCAAGTGAGAGTCTGGGATCATCCAATGCGGTCGCCAGCTCCCGGTTGATCGGCATGGTATTAGCGAGATGATCAATGATATAGAGCTCAAGCTCGGCGCCAAATGAGATCGGGCCTTCACCGAAACCCGGTTGATTTAATAGCTGCCTGAAGTGCTTTAGATTGTCGTCCAGCCGTTGTTGGAACTGCTCGAAATCAGCGGCTGAAAATTCGCTGTTATCTATTTCACTGCCCATATCGCCGCCCCCCACTACCATCGTAGCTGAAATAGCTGAGGTTGGCAGTTGTTGAACTTGTTAAGCGGTTCGTTGTTCTTCAGCGGTTACTTGCAGATAGGCGGAAAACCCGTGTTGGCGCAGAATGCAGGTGGCAAGTTCACTCCGGCAACCACCATCAGCGGTCACTAGATAAATGGTGTTTTTATCGAGTTGGGAAAGGGAACTGCGTAGCCGGCTGATGGGAATGTTGAGGAAGTGCTGGTCTTGCTCGCCCAAAATCTCTTGCTTGAAACGGATGTCCAGTTGTGTGCACTGTCCCTGCTTTTGGCTGAGCAGTTCAGTTGAAAAGGCGGGAGCGGCTACAGGCATAAGTGACGCGGTAAACACATCCATGAATTGCTCCCGTGTCAGGCGGCCAACAATTCCGTTACTGAGCATATGTATGGTGCCATTGCGTAAAGTATCGGCGACCAGGGCTTCTTCACCAAAGTGCTGACCCTCCACTAGCTCAATGGTCTTGCCCTTGAACGGACCGTTGAGGTCCGTCGTAAGCTCCGCTTCGCCGTTGATGAGGATATAAAAATAATCGGCGCGGCTCCCTTGCTGGATGATAACGTCGTGTTTTTTTACCTCGATCCGATCCAGAAGCGACATCAGGTTGCGCAGTGAGTCGGGCTTCAGTCGACGGGCAAGAGGGGATTCCAGCAATTGTAGCGTCCAGTCTTCCTGAAAATCATCGTCAATCATGGTTTCGCCGAGATAACTTCCCGCTTCGTCCAGATTAACAACGCCGTAACTGCCACTCATGGCGGTTACCTGTAATTCATCAAGGTGTTCGTTGTTAAATCGAATGAGGACGCAATCAGTAATTGCCCGGACGCTGCTGCCAGCATTAACAAGTTGCTCCAGTGGCATGTTTGCCTGTTCGTTGCCTGACTCAAGAGGATGACGATCAGAGAAAGAGTGACGCAATTCAACGGTTCCTTGCAACAAAAAACAGCTGGTGGAAATTGTATCCCGCTTTTTAAAAATAGTGCTTCCAGCTTTTACTCTGATCTGTTCGGCCATATTGAGCGCCTTTTGCTGGCGATCAGAGGGTATTAATTGTAAGGGTTGCAAGTGCTGAATTTCTTGCAGTGTCAGGGTGGCTGTCGACATAAGTATCTTCAATCTACTGGGTTGGATATATGAAACCCAGTATATTGATTAGTCCTGAAGGTGCAGTGAACTGCCTCCCAACCTAGTCGATCGCTATTCCTATTGAGCTGACACCCTCATTTTTTGCCAGGGTGCGGAGTGATTTGATGAGCGGCTTTGAAGGATTGTTATGCTGTAATGCCAGTTTGGCCAGATCTTGCTGAAAATCGAGTTCCTGCAGGTATAACCTGTGCTGGATAATATGTTGTTCAAAGTTTTCCTGGTCAGAATCTGTTTCTGAATCCGGACGTTCTGTGAACTCAATCAACTGGGCAACCGTTGAGAGTGACAGCGTGGATGCATTTAAAACGTCATCCAGACCTTCTTTCATAGCGCACGAGAGGGCACTGTTGATCAGTACGCAGCAATCCAGCGCAGGATAGGCGCCGTAATTATCAAATCTCTGAGGATCCGGAGTATTTTCTTCGAGCAGATCGAGCTGGGTTTCAAAGTTTTTGGCACTCTGCAAGCCTGCCGCACAATCCCATAAGAGATTCAGGTTTTGGCGGAGTACCTTGGTATCACCAAACGCACAAATTTGTGAAAATAGCTGATAATTTGCTAGATTACGCTCCGCCAGTGCCGAAATGAACGCCACCTGTTGCCAGTGTTTTAGCTGTTTTAATGTTAAGTATAAGTCGGCGTTTGGCACGATAAATTTCCAGCAGGGAGAAAGCGCTTGATTATACCAGCTCAGCGCTAATAGGGAGTCCTTTCAGGCGCCCCTGAACTTGCTGGCGCATCTCCTCGGTTACCGGGAGGCCGCTAATGCGTGCAACCTGTTCCAGGTGATCGTTGATGGTGATGTGTACTTCAATTTTGTGTGGGCCTTTCAAATCCTCAAGCAGTTCCTGATACAGCCGGCATAGGGCATCCTTGTGTAAAGTCTGGCGGTCGACGATATCGGTGCCAGTAGTCGGCATCTGTTTGAGACAATAGATATAGGGTAGTGGGGGGAGTTTGGCGTTGGCGTTGGCATGGTACTCTTCTGATAGCGTTGCCATATCGAGTTGGCTGTCCTCGCGCAGCGTCACATAGGCAATAATCTGGTATTCCCCTTTGTTATCGTCCCGACTAACCACGGCGGCTGCGGTTACGGCGGGATGTTTGAGAAGTTGTTGTTCAATTGGTTGCGGATCCCCGGGATGTCCAGACTGGCTGATTTGGTCATGGCTGCGACCGTGAAGCCAGAAATAGCCTTCTGTATCACAGCGCCCGAGGTCACCGGTATCGAACCAGCCGCTTTCGTCAATCCAGACGTTGCTGTTATTTTCCCGTTGTATATAACCCGGAAATACGTGAGGCCCATGAATTAAAATGTGGCCAATTTCATCGGGCGCACAATCGCGTAAATAGCGCTGGTTTTCGTCAAGGATGACGGCTTTCATGCCGGAGTAGGGCACTCTGATTCCAATCGAACCGGCACGTCGTTCGCCATAAGGAGGGTTAACGCAGCTGACGCAAGTACCTTCAGTCAGGCCATAGCCTTCAAGAATAGATATACCGCAGTGTTTCTGGAACCTGTCAATGAGCTCGGGTGGCATTGTTGATGCGCCGCACAGGGCAAATTTAACACTGGACAAATCCTGTTGTGGAGCAGCTACTGTCACCATTTTCTTGTAGAAAGCAGGGACACCGTTTATCACATTTACCTTGAATCGCTCGACCAGTTTCCAGAGATTAGTGATGACCTCTTCGCCGCGATAGCCCTGCATTGATGGAATTAACACTCTTCCTCCGGTCATAAAGGTAGCCAAGCCAGGGGAGATAACCGCATTTACGTGACTAAGGGTTAGTCCACTCAACATTACCTGAGAGGGTTGAAGTCTTAATATTGAGTTGATCATCAGTGCCATCGATGTTTCGTTACGATGGGTGTGCGGAGTAATTTTCGGGGCGCTGGTGATGCCACCGGTATAGAAATAGGAAGCAATGTCTTCGGGGTGTATTTGTCGATGGCTTTCCAGTATATCGGTGGGGCAACGAGAGACCGCCTTGTCGAAGTCGTAGACGCCTTGCATTTTCGGAAGAGACCTTCGGATGGATGCCATGGCACGTTTGGGTAATGGTAATAGGTTAACCGGGTCAACGATTAAAATAGCGCGTAGTGAATAGACGTGCTTTTTGATCTCCAGAGCCTTTTGCCACAAGTCGCTGTCTGCATAGGGGGCCAGGGTAATAAGCACTTTGCTTTGCACCGAGTTCATGATGGCAACAGTTTGTTCAACCGAGAGGTGCGGGCTTATCGGGTTGACGATTCCCGCCGCTTCCCCCCCCCACATGGCGTAATGACTATGGGGCAAGTTGGGGAGCATGGTAGAGATGACATCGGTGTGTTCAATACCAAGTCGATGAAGTGCATTGGCCGTTTGGGTAACCCGGTGATATAGCTCGCGGTAACTGATGTCGATGGATTTTTCATCGCTGCTGCCATTCATCAAGAAACTGATGGCCAGGCGATGCCCATAGAGACGCGCCGCGTCCTGTAATAGCTGATAGGTGCTATTAGCGAGCCCGCGATCTTCAATTGGAACTTGTTCAATCGCCACAACATCCGCAATGGTTGTGACTGGTCGTACGGTTAACATGATTTTCCTTAATCGCCCGACTTGTTATTAGTGATCTGTGTCGGGTCGGTATCCAGTATATTATTCGTGAAAGCGACTGTCATTGTCCAATTTTGAAGGAAGCTCTGAGTTTGTTGTTTGTAGCTTGCCTTGTAGGGCTTTTTAAGTTGTGAGTGTTCGGAAAATTCACAGGGTTCTACTTTTTGATTCCTTTAGGGGCGTTGCTGGAGACTGCCCGTTCAATTCAATAAAAGCAGGATAGCTTTGTGTGTATCCAGTCCGACATGCTTGATAAAATGGTTCATGACCTATCCTCCTCAATTATGGCTCTGAGCCGAAGATGTTTCGTCCTTAGCTTAATCCACGGCGCTGAGGACGGGTAGGTCACTACATAATGTCTAAGTCAGGCAGACTCCTGACCTTCATTTTCCATAGCGCTGTTTAACCAGTATGTTAATGTTTTGAGTGTGAGGTACGTCAGAAGAGTAGCTCAGAAAGCTTGCAATATATTTACCGATGGTTAACGTAGAAACGCTAATATGGACAGTGCGCGTTCGCTGTTAATTGCAATTGTTACCACTCCACGGGGGATCATGGTGAGTCGGCTAATGCTTCAAATGAAATCAGGGATCTCGCTGCTTACTCTCTGGGCTTTGCTCTGGGGTTCCGCTGCGTTAGCTGAGAGCAGTGGGGACTTTAAGCTGTACAGTGCCAGTTCCAGTCTGGATGGCAAACCGGTTACCGTGCGATTAAATACTTACTCCGGGGATAGCTGGTTTTTTGACGGAGGTAGCTGGCAGAGAATGCTCGAAACCGGTAGTAAGAATTCTTATGAAGAACCAGATTATACCCTGTCGATGAGCGATTCAGCGCAGGGCCTGGTGTTGATTCGTTTCAGTGTTCGTAACGGCTCAGCCTGGATTTATACCAGCAGTGGCTGGAACTATATAAAAGAACCGTAACATAAAAGAGCCATAACGAGCCGTAAAAAACCGGCAGTGAAAGGTACCTATACTGTTTTGGTCGCAATTTTTTCCAGAATACTATCCAGACCGTTAAGCTTTATTTCGTACACAGACTGCAATTGTTCGCCCAGCTTGCCTGACGGAAATCCTTGTTGAGAAAACCATACCAGGTAGGGTTCTGGAAGGTCCTTTAGTTTCCATCCTCGATATTTTCCGAACGGCATTAAAGTGGTAGTCAGTGCAATCAGTTGATTAGGATCTGGTAGGGCGTCTTGCATTTTCTCTCTCAAGAGTGAGGTCTGTCTTCTCGAATGTCTTAGTAATGAATAGCGTCATTGCATTGGATATGACCGCTGTATCTGGAATTGTAGAAGGTTCGAAACTGAAATAGTTGTTGTCGATCAGAAAGGGCGTACGACAACCAATATCACTATTGCCACAAGCATGAGCACAGGCACTTCGTTAAACCAGCGATAAAAAACATGGCTACGAGTGTTTGCATCATTGGCAAATGCTTTCAACATGCGTCCACTGATAAAGTGATAAACAACAAGAAGGGCGACCATTGTCATTTTGGCCTGAAACCAGGCTGAGGCTTCGTAATATTCGTGGTTGTACGAAATCAACCAGAAGCCAAGCACCAGAGTAACTAACATCGATGGGGTAGATATACCCCGGTAAAGTTTGCGCTCCATGATTTTGAAGCGCTCCCGACTGATCCTGTCCTCACTCATTGCGTGATAGACAAACAGTCTCGGTAAATAAAACAGGGCAGCAAACCAGCAGGTTACGGCGATAATGTGAAACGCTTTAATCCAAAGCATGTGGGTTCCTTGGCGAACAGAGAAGATTTTCTAACGATGAATTTGATAATGTTGCTGGATATAATCCAGGGTAACAATACCTTCTGCTGAATTTTTGTTATAGAGACTTTTGATGTAAAGCGCTTCGGTTCCGGTACTTTGTAAGGTTGCCAGCGCTTCTTGCAATGTTGCTTGCGAAGATATGCTCGTAACATCCTTGCGTTGTGCAGGGATGGCCAGTAAATCCAGCGAATCCTGCTCGGGCGGTTGAGTAAAATTGTCAGCTGCTGATGAGTGGGTCAGGTAGGTGGCTAGCTCTTCAGACCAAAGGATTGAATAAGGTTGTTCGTCGACGTAGATCAGAATCCAGGTTTTTTGTGCGGCAATCGCTGCTTTTGCCTGTGTTACCGAGCAATAACGGGGTAGCGAAAAAATACTGGATTCCATGACGTTGGTTACGCCTTCTCGACGTAAGCTTTGGGTTAATGGCGATGGATGGTCAGCAAGGTTATTGTCCATTAGTTCGGCAAATATCGAAGATTGCCCGAAGAGGTGTCGGCTGGTCAGGCTGGCAACCACAACGGCGAGCATTACGGGCAGGATAATTCCGGGAGTATGGGTCAGTTCCATAACAGCCATTAGGGCTGCTAAGGGTGCTTGTAAAACAGCAGCCATCATTGCACCCATTCCAAGCATCGCATAAAAGCCACTACCCGAGCTCGGACCGCTATAGAGAATCTGTGAGATTAAACCGATTGCCCCGCCCAGACAGGCCCCTAAAAACAGGGATGGACCGATTATACCTGCAGGTACTCCAAGCCCGCAGGCCGCTGCGGTTACGATAAGTTTGGCAAGCAATAACCATAGCAAGAAGTTGAGGGTCGTCGTATTTAACAGTATCTCACTGATGGTGTCGTATCCGATGCCCATTACTTGTGGGTAGTAGATGGCTACCACTCCGGTAATTGTTCCTGCAAGCAGTAACCGTTGCCAGGGTGGACGTTCGCCAAAACGATTAAAGTGTTTGCTCATCCATATAAAACAAGCAGCCACGCAGCCAACGGTGAATCCGCAGATGATTACTAGCGGAACCTCAAGTAGCGAACGCATTTCTATTAAAGGGATGATGAAAGCGTGTGAGGAGCCATACACCAGTTCGGTCATGTAGGCAGCGATTACTGATGCGAGTATTACCGGTATGAATCCGCTGATGGTGTACTCCATCATGACCACTTCCATCGCGAAGATGACGCCGGCGATAGGGGTGCTAAAAGCTGCAGAGATCGCTGCGGCACTACCGCATCCTACCAGTGTTCGGACGCTGTTATTCGGGAGTTTTAGCCATTGTCCCAGCAAGCTGCTCGAAGCTGCACCCAGATGTACCGCTGGTCCCTCTCTTCCGGATGATTGACCACTAACCAACGCTATGGTTGCGGCGGTAAATTGGGTGAGTAAGTTTTTCAGGGGCAGGTGGCCTTGATGCAAGCCCATTCGCTCGATCACATGCATTACGCCAACCCGTCGATGCTTGGGAGCGATAAATGCGAATAGAACAGCGATCGAAAGTGCGCCCAGGATGGGAAGTAGAAATCGCCAGTGGGTTGCCAGCCCTTCAAAATTTTCTTCATTGCCACCGGGAAGATTAGTTCCCAAAATTAAACTGATAACCTGCCGGAAAATGATAATAATAGCGCCGGTAATGATGCCGCTGAGTATTCCTAGCAGAGCAAGCTGTGGTACCGCTTCAGCATGCGCAAGACGTAAGCGGAAACGGTTTATCATGTTGGTTGGAGCTCGGTGAGGCATCGATAGGTCCGAATTTATCAACAGTGCAGTTATTATCATTGGCCGTGGTATTATGGACTTTTGTTTATAAAACATAAAATTATTATGACTAATTCGTTAGAGTTGCCTGAGGGCATCATCTGCAAGGTGGAGTTGAGGTTAACAAGTAATGATTAAAGTGGGAGTTGTCGGTGGAACCGGCTATACGGGCGTTGAGTTGTTACGTTTGCTGGTAATGCATCCGCAGGTTCAGTTGGAGGCTGTCACCTCGCGCGCAGAGCAGGGTATACCTGTTTCCCAGCTCTATCCTAACTTGCGGGGCCATACGGACCTGTGTTTTGTTGAGCCTACTCTGGAGGTCTTGAGTCGGTGCGATCTGGTGTTTTTTGCGACGCCTAATGGCATCGCTATGCAACAGGTCCCCCAACTGTTAGCCGAGGGCGTCAAGGTGATCGATTTGGCGGCTGATTTTCGTCTTAACGATCCAGCGGTTTGGGCTCAATGGTACGGAATGGATCATGCGTGTTCTGACTTGTTAGCGGAAGCTGTTTATGGTCTGCCTGAAATGAATAGGGAGCAGATTTCAGGTGCTCGTCTGGTGGCAAATCCCGGATGTTATCCGACCGCTGTGCAGCTAGGTTTTTTACCGCTTCTGGAGGCGGGGTTGGTCGATACAGGGAGTCTGGTGGCTGATACCAAATCAGGAGTGAGTGGAGCAGGTCGCCAGGCTGCTGTCGGGTCTTTGTTATGCGAGACTAGTGAAAGTTTGAAGGCTTATGGTGTGGCAGGTCATCGTCATCAGCCGGAAATTGAGCAGGGTTTAACATCAATTGCACAATCTAGCCGGCATAATAGCGCTATTGAGCTGACATTCGTGCCTCATTTAACTCCAATGATTCGTGGTATTCATGCAACGCTTTATGCAGGGCTTTCTGTTCAGGAGGCTGACCTGCAGGTATTGTTTGAAAAACGCTATGAGCAAGAGCCTTTTGTTGATGTGATGCCGGAGGGCTCCTTGCCGGAAACTCGCAGCGTCCGTGGTGCGAACGTATGTCGAATCGCAGTTTATCGTCCTCAGGGCCGTAATCGAGTGGTGGTGTTATCGGTTATAGATAACCTGGTTAAGGGGGCGGCAGGCCAGGCGGTGCAAAATATGAATATCATGTTTGGGTTTGTAGAAACTGCAGGTCTGGATATGGTTGCGATAATGCCTTAGGTTAAGGGAATAGGTTAAGGGGATAAAATGGGCGTTGTGACAGGAACCAAACAAGAGCACCTTAGAGTCGTTGCCGATCATCCAGGTAAGCGATTTCTTGGGCGATTGTTTTACATAGTGTTGTTATGTGCGTGCACTGCTGGCGGTTTCTTTTTCGGGGAGTATCTCAGTATTCAGTCTCAGCAGTCGGCTGCAGTTGAACGTGATTTGTTGCTTCAGGAATTAGCGCGTAGCCGTGGTGAAGTCGAAGCTCTTGAGCAGGAAGTTACGACGCTGCGGGTAGGCGCTGATATTGATCGTCAGTCGACAGGCGAAGTCAGGCTGACCATAAAGAAGCTGGAAGAAGAAAAGTTTCAGCTACAGCAAGACCTGTCTTTTTATAAAAATATTATGGCGCCTGATTCCACAGATAAGGGGGTCAGGATTCAAAAGTTTAACTTATTGGAAACTGATCAGCCGGGACGATACCGGATTAAAGTGATGATATCTCAGGTTTCTGATAGTAATAATCTGTTGTCTGGAATGGCAACCGTATCAATAGTAGGAAGTCAGGACGGTATCGAAAAGTCGCTATCATTGTCTGATGTTTCAGAGGAAGTGAAGACCCAGAATATAAAGTTGGGATTTCGATATTTTCAAAATATTCCAGGGCCGGATGAGCGTTATGCTGAGTTGGATATTCCAGCAGGATTTAAACCGGATTATGTGCTGGTGGTTGCGCAATCGCGCGGGAAAAAACCCAAGCGCATAGAACAGAAGTTCATGTGGACATTTGAGGAGAAAGTAAGTGATGCGCCGGAAAGTTAAACCTAAAGCCGTCAATATTGAGAAGTTTGGTGATTGTACAACTCTAATTGCTAACGGCACCACGATTAGTGGTGATGTGCAATTTGAGGGGGCCCTGCAGGTCGAAGGGCGTATTGTTGGAAATGTCACCGCCATTGATGGATTGGTGCGTGTTGCCGATAATGGCTATGTTGAGGGTGAAATCAGGGCCCCGCATATCATCATTAACGGTAAAGTAACAGGCGATGTTCACTCTTCTGAACATCTTGAATTAGCCGCTCAGGCAGAAGTTAACGGCAATGTATATTACAAGCTTATCGAGATGGTGATGGGGGCTCTGGTAAATGGTAGTTTGGAGTTTTCGCCTGAGCCACGTACTGAGCAGATCTCCATGATTGAGGAGACTTTGCAGCTGGGTAATGAGCCTCTTGAGGCTACGTGATATATCAAGACTGTAATAGTTGACTATTGCGCTTGGTTAAACGGATAATACGCTTGTTTTGTATTTTGCGGTGATTTGTAGATGATAGCAGAGACGTTTGTACCATCACTTTTGAACCTGACTCCTCGAGCAGCAAAGAAGGCCCTTCAGCTTATAGATGAGGAGGGTAATGATCGGCTGAAACTTCGTGTTTTCGTTACCGGTGGCGGTTGTTCGGGTTTTCAATACGGCTTTTCATTCGATGAAGAGTTGGCTGAAGATGATACCCCGGTGGAGCATGGCGATGTCACTCTGGTGATTGATGCATTGAGCTATCAGTATCTGGTAGGTGCAACGGTTGATTATATGGAAGGTTTGGAAGGGTCACGTTTTGTGGTGAACAACCCTAATGCCAGCACTACTTGTGGTTGCGGCGTCTCTTTTTCTATCTAATCTCGCTTCTTTTTGCAGGGCTGGAGACATCCATCCAGCCCTGTATTCTGACTAGCTTTCAAGTCAGGAGTTTTTTATTAAAGGCTCCAGTTTCAAAAGCATAACGCCAGACTGTCTTGAGCGCTTCTTAAACTATAAGGGGTATTTCAATTAGAAGCTTGCTGGTTAAAAAGCGGCGCGCCCGAAAGGTATCAGGCAGGATAGATAGCACCAAGAACTCGAGGTCCTCGTGCTCGGGTAACGCTGGGTAAATTTCCGTACAGTAATTCTATGCGCTGTTTTGCCAGCCAAGCAAAGGCCGTTGCTTCCACCCAGTCAGGATCCAGGCCTAACTCTTTAGTAGTTCCTACGTGGCGCTCTGGAAGCAGGGCACCTAATCGGTTTATCAGAGCAGAATTGTGAGCGCCGCCGCCACAAATGAAGCAGTTTTCACTCTCTATTCCCCAGCTCTGAATTGCTTGAGAGATGCTTTGTGCCGTTAACTCTAGCAGTGTTGCCTGAACGTCTTCAGGGGCCAGGTTGTGCATTGTGGATGTAAAGCTTACAAGCCAGCTCTCATTGAAGTGCTCGCGCCCAGTGCTTTTTGGTGGAGGGCGTTGAAAGAAATCATCGCTTAGCATGGCATTTAGCAGGGGCTTGTTCACTGTTCCACTATTGGCCCAGGCACCATTGGCGTCATAGGGAAGGCCTTTGTGCTGAAGACACCAGATGTCCATTAATACATTTCCTGGGCCGGTATCAAATCCGGTTACAGGTGTATCTGGGCTGGTAGAAAGATTGCTGATGTTAGCCATGCCGCCAACGTTAATGAGAGTTCGAGGTTCTATCTGGCTACCAAGGAGTGCGTGATGGAAAGCGGGGACGAGGGGGGCTCCTTCGCCACCTGCGGCCATATCTCGGCGACGAAAATCGGCCACAACTGCTATTTTGGTGTGTTCCGCTAGCAGGTTTGGATCACCGATTTGTAAGGTGTAACCCAGTTCTGGCAGATGCCGAATGGTTTGGCCATGGCTACCAATAGCGCAAATATCCTGGGCAGAAATGCCAGAAGCCTTGAGTAGCTCGTTAACGACAGTGGTATAAATTTGGGTAAGTTGATGTTCCGCAATAGCGATGCGTTTTATTTCATCATCGCCAGGTTGGCATAGTTCGGCCAGTTGTTTGCGTAAATCCGGAGGGATTGGCTGGTTGGCAGTCGCCAGCAAATAATGCTCGTTACTAAAATCAACCAGTACACCATCGACCGCATCCAGACTGGTGCCGGACATCAGTCCGACATAGAGCGGTGACTTTTTCATTAGATTCTAGTCATTGAGGGCGAGGGTAGTCGCCGGCTGCTCGAGTTGGCTAATCATTAGCTGAGTATGGGCCAGAAAAGTAGATTTCTCTGCTTTTGCTATTGGTTTGGCGCTCGGCAGCTTTACGGTCATGGGGTTTACATGGACTCCATTTTCGCGGAATTCGTAATGCAGGTGAGGGCCTGTTGCTAATCCGGTTGATCCAACGTAACCAATGGTGCTGCCTTGCTTAACATGTTTTCCGGAGCGAATTCCGCGCTTGTAGCCATTCATGTGCGCGTAAAGTGTGCTGTATCTCTGTCCGTGCTGAATAATGACAACCTTGCCATAACCGCCCTTTCTTCCGGCGAAGGTGATCTTTCCATCGCCGGCTGCACGTATTGGTGTTCCTGTACCGGCAGCGTAATCAACACCTTTGTGAGCACGAATTTTATTGAGTACGGGGTGCTTACGGCTCAGGTTAAAGCGTGAGCTAATGCGAGCAAAATCAACCGGTGAGCGCAGGAAAGCTTTCCGCATGCTGCGACCGTCGGGGGCGTAATAATCAGTATTTCCCTTACTGTCGGTATAGCGCACGGCAGTATAGGTTTTCCCCTGGTTGGTAAACTGGGCAGCTACAATATCACCGTCGGAAATTTTTTCGCCATCGAGGAAATTCTCCTCGTAAATTACCCGAAAACTGTCCCCTTTACGCATATCCAGGGCAAAATCGATGTCCCAGCCGAAAATATTTGCCAGCTTCATGGTGGTGTTTTCACTAATACCAGCTTGTTGGGCTGCAGCAAAAAGAGAATGTTCGATTTCACCTTCGGCAAATGACTGTTGTACGTTTGGTGTGTAGGTGATCTCTTCGGCACTAAAGCTCTTGCCGTTGCGGGTGAAGATCACCGATTCGAGGCGGTTACGTATATAGCGGACCCGGGTTAGTTCGCCATTGGCATCTCGCATGAATTCTATCTGTTGTCCGGGGCGGATACGGTTAAGCATTTTGCCTTCGGAGCTGCTGGTAACCAGCGTGTGAAGTAACGAAGGACTGAGCTGCTGCTTTTTAAAGATGCTGGATAAAGAGCTTCCAGCTTTGATTTTTACGCTATCCCATTGTTCAGCCTGGTTCACTTCTTCCTGGGATGAAGGCTGTTCTGTTATCTGCTTTTCTTGCGTAGTTGGAGCTGAACTTGCGCGTGTTGCCATGGCCAATTGAATCGGCTTTAGCTTGCTGGAATTCAGGTTTGGTTGGCCTGTTTTTGAGGGCGAACTCTGGTGAATGTCCAGAGCAAGAGGAATAGTGTTTCGTTCCGCTTTAACCTCACTGGATGGAAGTAACATAAGAATAGCGCCCACGGCGGTAGCGAGGGCGCTGATCAGCATCAGGTGCTGTTTGGGAAAAATGCTGCTATTGCGGCCAGATTTAGAATCAATATGATCCATAACAAACTTCCAGTAATTTCTTGAACAATGTTGCAAGTGACTAAAGTATAACCAAAAAAAGTGATATTCAACAGAAAAGGATCACTTTTTAAAAACCATCATTGACGTCCAAACTTGCGTGGAGGGTATTTTGAGCCAAATTTTCCAGTAGGATAACATTCTAATGGATATGCTGTTAATCATAATTGCTATAAGGACGAGTGTCCGTGCGGTGTTCCGCGTTTTAGTGCACTGGCAATTAATAGCTTTTAATGTAATATCAGCCGCTGATTTATGAGGCAGTAGATAAGAGTCTTTTGGATGCAAGAATTCATACTGTCGATTCGCTTATAACTGTTTGATTTTTTTGAGGTTTTTGATGTCTGAAGGACAAAATTCTTTATTAAAGGATCTGCAAGCACGTGGTTTAATAGCGCAGATGACGGCAGAAGAGGCGTTGGCAAAACATCTCGATAGTGGCTCCTGTACTTTGTATTGTGGTTTTGATCCGACAGCGGACAGTTTGCATATAGGCAGTCTGGTTCCTTTATTAGCGCTTAAACGTTTTCAGCTTGCTGGGCATAAACCCCTGGCTCTGGTTGGTGGTGCAACAGGTTTGATTGGTGACCCCAGTTTTAAGGCGCAAGAGCGTTCACTTAATGCTGTCGATGTTGTCGAAGACTGGGTAGGCAAAATCAGGTCTCAGGTTAGTCAATTTGTTGATTTTGACTGCGGGAGCAATGCTGCTGAAGTGGTTAACAACCTTGACTGGATTGGCGGTATGGATGTGCTGACATTCCTGCGTGATGTGGGTAAATATTTTTCGATCAACAGTATGATCAAAAAAGAGTCGGTGAAGCAGCGTATAGAAAGAGATGAATGCGGTATTTCGTTTACTGAATTTACCTATATGTTATTGCAGAGCTACGATTTTGCTGAACTGAATAATCGACACAACTGCACCTTGCAAATCGGTGGCAGTGACCAGTGGGGAAACATTACTGGCGGTACTGAGTTAACTCGCCGAATGAATGGCAATCAGGCATTCGGTTTGACGTTGCCACTGGTTACCAAATCAGATGGTACCAAGTTCGGTAAGACGGAAAGCGGAACCATCTGGCTTGATTCAGCAAAAACATCGCAATATGCGTTTTACCAATTCTGGATTAATACGGCTGATGCCGACGTTTATAAATTCCTGCGTTATTTTACTTTTCTGGATATTGCCGAAATTGAGAAGATAGAAAAATGGGATTCTGAAACGCAAGGCGCAAAATCAGCGCAGAAAATTCTTGCTGTAGAAGTCACGCGCATAGTGCATGACGAGGAAGGGTTGCAGGCCGCCCAGCGGATTTCGGAGGCACTGTTCAGTGGTAGTGTGGATAACCTTTCCGAGCAGGATTTACAGCAGTTGGCCCAAGATGGCTTACCATCAACGACCTTATCTCCAGAAGGATTCGAGGGAAAACCTCTAACTCAACTGCTGGCTGAGAATGGCATGGCTCCCTCGGGTAAGCAGGTAAAGGATGCACTAGGTCGCAATGCCGTATTGATTAACGGTAAAGTGTGTTCTATGGAACACAATATGCAGCTGGCGTCATTGTTCTCTGCGGAAGAGGCGCTTCATGGTCGTTTCTTTATGGTGAAGCTGGGTAAGAAAAAATACCACCTGTTTCAGCTGTCCTGAGCTTCTGACTGCATACCGTATTTGGCGCGTAACGGGTAATCGAATGATCTCTCGCGCGCTGTATCATTTTTCATGAATTAATTTCATATTGATCAATGCGTAGTCATGCTTATTGCTTGCTCAGAGGATTTTTTGGCCTGGATCAATTAGTAAACTCATCTGTTTTTTTACGCCATCGATCTGTTGTGAGCGATGGCGTCGTATCGAAATATACCTGACTTTTTTCATGTCTGGTCGGGTCAGGCCGGGTATCTGGGCTTTATCTCCCTTTGCTCTTAAAATCCCCCCCCTTTCTCTTTAATCCCCAAGGTTTTTTCAAGGGGTGAAAGGGCTGAGTTTGACCAGTTTTCG
>JAUXFT010000046.1 GCA_030622755.1 Aestuariirhabdus sp.
AACGCTGGTGCGGGAAGTGGTACAGGTAAAACGGCACCTTTATCGAGACCCAGCGCGATAAAACGTTCAATCATTAAAGGATAACGCTGCTTGTCGAGAATCCTTAAGTCATTAAGCAATCCATAGCGCATCTCTCCTCGCCAGCCGGTCCGCCGTGGAATTTTCGCCCAGGCTGGCACCAAAGCTGATTTCAATGAATTAGGCAAGGTGATCGCCCAGTCGTAACCTTCAACTTGCAGGCTCTTACCAAGATTGCGACGAACCTTTAACTGCAATGAACCATGCCCCAGCGGCATGTCGATAGCACGACGCACTTCCGGCATACGCTCCAGTAAAGGCCGACTCCAGGCGGGGGCAAGAACATCGATCAGGCATTGTGGATGTTGCTGTTTCAGGGACAGAAATAGCGTTTGAGCCATTACCATATCCCCAACCCAGGAAGGCCCTACGACCAGAATTTTCATGGTATTTTCACTCACCAACAGCGTTCCACGATGGTGGCGGAAAGAACAATGTCTCCGCCGGCATTCAATCAGTTATCTGCCAACTATTTAGCGACAGAATGTAGCCACTCAGGATATTGACTGCGCTTACCGGTTACCTGGTCAAAATACGCACTCTGCAGTTTTTCTGTAATAGGGCCTCGACCACCGCTACCGATCACTCTTCCGTCATGTTCCTTGATCGGTAACACTTCTGCGGCAGTACCGGTAAAAAATGCCTCATCAGCAATATAGACTTCGTCGCGAGTAATCCTGCGCTCACGAATCGGATAGCCAAACTCATCAGCTAACTGGAAAATTGTATCCCGGGTAATCCCCGCCAGGCAGGAGGTTAATTCCGGCGTATGGATTACTCCGTTTTTCACCAGGAAGATATTTTCTCCACTGCCCTCAGCTACATAACCTTCGTTATCCAGCAGCAGCGCCTCTTCACAGCCTGCATCCAATGCTTCTTTCAGAGCCAGCATGGAGTTGATGTAGTTACCGTTGGCTTTCGCCTTACACATGGTGATATTAACGTGATGACGGGTATAAGAAGAGGTGCGGATCTTGATACCCTGCTCTTTCGCTTCGGGTGACATATAGGATGGCCATTCCCATGCGGCAACGATTACATGGGTTTGCAGATTATCGGCTCGCAAACCCATACCTTCCGATCCGTAAAAACACATCGGGCGCAGATACGCATGATCAAGATTATTCTCTCTCACGACCGCGCGCTGGGCTTCGTTAATCGTTTCCTTGTCGAAAGGAATCTTCATATTGAGGATATGAGCACTCTCGAACAAACGATTGGTATGCTCATGCAAGCGGAAGATGCAGGCGCCCTGATCCGTCTCATAAGCACGGACACCTTCAAACACTCCCAAACCATAGTGCAGGGTGTGGGTCAGAACATGGATTTTGGCTTCCCGCCAAGGAACCATTTCACCATCAAACCAGATTACCCCATCTCGGTCAGCCATCGACATTCCGTAAATCTCCTACGTGATTTCAGTCCTGGCCCCTGATTTTCATCATGAACCCATCAATTTACGGCAGCTACCATCAAGCGCTGCCAGACATCTATAACTCCGCGGCGGAATTCATGAAACGAATCCCCGCCGACCACTGCCTTTTGGTTTTGCAACGCCAACCGGTGAACAGCCGCTCGATACGCCTTATAGGCCTCTCGAAGTAACTCCGCATCTTGACTGGATAACAAGCCGGAAGTTTCCAGTGATTCCAGAACACGAATATTGTCGCTAAAACGCAATAACTCCGGTGTTTGTTGCGCCCAGGCTAAAACGGCGTATTGCACCATAAATTCAATATCAACGATACCACCCTGATCCTGTTTCAGATTAAATTTTGCGTCTGCCTGCCAACTTACATCCTCTGCACCAGCATTGGTTTCCGTTGTCCCCAGGTTGTCACGCATTTTTTGGCGCATATCAACCACTTCCTGCCGCAGTTTTTCAATTTCTCTGTCACGCCCTAATACTTGCGCCCTTACTGACTCAAAACGCTGCGCCAAGGCATCGCTCCCGGCCACTACTCGCCCTCGGCACAATGCCTGATGTTCCCATGTCCAAGCCCCTGTTTGCTGATAGGCTGAGAACGACGCTAACGAACTGACCAACAAACCTGAAGCTCCCGACGGGCGCAACCGCATATCCACTTCATAGAGTTGGCCTGAGGTGGTTTGGGTGTTCAAAATATGAATGATGCGCTGACCCAGACGAGTAAAAAACGTTGTATTATCAATACTACGCTTACCATCTGTCCCCACATTGCCTTCGACATCGTGCACAAAAACCAGATCCAGATCTGACCCATACCCCAGCTCTATACCTCCCATTTTTCCGTAGCCAATGACTACAAAATCCCGTTCAGCCGGCACACCGGATTCAGACTGTGGATTACCATGTCGAGCGACCATGTTAGCCCATGCGATATCAACCACCTCACAAAGCACCACCTCTGCAATCCAGGTCAAATAGTCACTAACTTTCATCAGGGGCAAGGTTCCTGCTATTTCAGCTGCAGCAACCCGCAATACATGCGCCGTCTTAAAGTATCGTAACGCTTCCATCTGCTGCTCCAGATCATCTTCCGGAATACGCATCATTTGCTGACGCAGCTCATCGGCTAGCTGCTGTCTCCCCGGCGGCGAGAACAACGAATCGACATCCAGAAATTCATCCAGCAGCATGGGAAAACGGGCAATCTTATCGGCAATCCATGGACTCGCCGCAAACAGGCGCAACAGCTGCTCAAGCGCACTACGATTCTCCATCAGCAGCACAAGATAAGATGTTCGGCGCATTACTGCTTCCACTAGCGGCAATAAACGGCGCAGCAAGACATCGGGGTCCGGCTGCTCTGCCAGCCGGGACAACAACAGGGGCATAAACAGATCTATCCGCTCACGGCCTTGCCTTTGAACAGACTGCAAAGCCCTGCCATCTCGTAGCTGTATCATCAGGGCGGCACTGGCTTCAGACTCAGCAGAGCCTGCCTGCTCAAACAACTTAACTGATTCATCAGTGGTCAATTCAGCTGACCAAAACAGCGACCAGGCAACGTCAACCTCAATCCCTTCGGCTTTTTCATCCGAGGGGTCTGCAATCACCGAATCAAAATGCCTCTCGACCGCTGTACGGTGCTGAGACAACGCGGCATAAAAGCTATCCCAGTTTGAAAATTGCAAAGCCAGCGCCAGGCGTAATTTGCCATCCACGGAACCGGGCAAATCCTGGGTTTGCTTATCAGCAACCGCTTGTATGGCATGCTCGACATTGCGAAGGAAAACATAGGCTTCTTTTAACTCTGACACCGCAAATGCCGGCAAATACCCCCCATCTTGCAAGGTAGTCAGTACGCCGAGAATCGGACGCTGTTGCAGGGCACGATCACGACCGCCATGAATCAACTGAAAAGCCTGGCCAATAAACTCAATCTCGCGGATACCTCCAGAGCCCAGCTTGATATTCTCTTCGAGGCCCTTTCGCTTTACCTCACCCTGAATCATTCTCTTCATGTCTCGCAACGCTTCTACGGCACTAAAATCAATATACCGGCGATACACAAATGGCTTTAATATCGACAACAACTCCTGTCCGCTTCGCTGATCTCCGGCAACAACTCTTGCCTTTATCATTGCATAGCGTTCCCAATCCCTGCCCTGATCCTGGTAATACTGCTCCATGGCACCAAAGCTCAGCACCAGCGAGCCACTTTGCCCATAGGGGCGTAAACGCATATCGACACGAAACACAAATCCATCGACTGTCAGAGCGTCCAACGCCTTAATAAGTTTTTGCCCCAGCCGGATAAAAAACTCCTGATTTGCCAGTGATCGCCGACCACCAACTGTTTCACCCTGGCTGGGATAAGCGAAAATTAAATCGATGTCGGAAGAAAGATTTAACTCACAAGCGCCCAACTTTCCCATCCCCAGAACCACCAGATGTTGGGGAACCTGATTCGTACCATCCGTTGCCATGGGAACGCCCCATGCTTTCGAACAAAACGGATATAACCAGCGATAGGCCAATTCGATGCAGGCATCCGCCATCGCGGAGAGGTCGGACGTCGTCTCTTCAAGCGAGGCCAGCCTGTTAAGATCGCGCCATATAATCCGCACCTGCTCACGCATGCGAAACTGACGAAGGACTCGTGCAAGCTCATCTTCAGTTTCCACTGCTGACATTTTGTCAGCAAGCCTGCGCTGATACTCACCCTGCTCATACCGACGCTGCAGGTCGCCACTTTCCAGCACAGAGATCAATAATTGCGGTGACCGCACACAGCTATCCGCAACATAATCACTCCCTCCCCAACACCGCACTAATTGCTGTTGAAGAGCATGATTAGCCAATACTGATTCTGCACCCACCAGCAGCTCTTTCTGCGGTGAATCGGCCTGTTCCAGAAGAGCCTGCCACTGGTTTTCTACTGTTTGCTTAATCAGTGGGTTTTCATGTTTTAGAGCCATTAATTCCATCATCATCCCTATCATTGCTGGCAACTACAAAAGTCCTGGTATATCGGCAACTATCTCACCGGAATGGCTGCTACACTGACTTTGTATGACTATAATAAACTTATGTAGTTTAACTGCGTTTTGACCGTAAACGATTGATTGAAACGCATATTTTGTAGTAAAAAAAAACAAACAATAACCAGCATATACAGCAACCGTTAATATCGCGCACTAACACACCCAAATAATTCCGGGTGGAACCATAGTAGTCAATTGACTCAACAGCGCATCTGACCTGGAGCAAAACCCATGCAAAAAGATGTAGATCCGATTGAAACCCAGGAATGGCTGGATGCATTGGATTCGGTACTGGAAAGTGAAGGCGAGGATCGCGCCCACTTTTTATTAACACGTTTATCACGACGAGCTACCCGGACAGGGACCCAACTCCCCTACTCCATTACTACCCCTTATCGCAATACGATCCCCTCTTCGAAAGAAGCCAGAATGCCAGGGGATCTTTTCATGGAGCGTCGTATTCGCTCGCTGACTCGCTGGAACGCACTCGCTATGGTGATGCGAGCCAACGCCATCGATCCTGATCTTGGCGGTCACATCTCATCTTTTTCCTCCAGCGCCACCCTGTATGACATTGGTTTCAACTACTTCTTTAAAGGCCTTACCGACGAGCAGGAAGGAGATCTGATCTACTTTCAGGGGCACTCATCTCCCGGAATCTACGCCCGCGCCTTTCTGGAAGGCCGCCTCACAGGAGAAGACCTGGATAAATTCCGCAGGGAAGTCGACGGTGACGGTTTACCCTCTTACCCACATCCCAAGTTAAAACCCGATTTCTGGCAATTTCCTACCGTATCCATGGGACTGGGTCCATTGCAGGCGATCTATCAGGCACACTTCATGAAGTACCTGGAGAATCGCGATTTCAGTAAGGTCAATAACCGGAAAGTCTGGGCATTCCTGGGTGACGGTGAGATGGATGAGCCGGAATCACTGGGCGCCATCGGTTTAGCCGGACGAGAAAAACTCGACAACCTGATTTTTGTCGTCAACTGTAACCTGCAACGCCTGGATGGTCCGGTGCGCGGCAACGGTAAGATCATGCAGGAACTGGAAGGTCAGTTCCGCGGTGCCGGCTGGAATGTCATCAAGGTGGTCTGGGGGCGCCATTGGGACCCACTGTTCGCTCAGGACAAACAAGGCCACATGCAACAACGCATGGACGAGTGTGTTGATGGCGACTTCCAGAACTACAAATCCAAAGGCGGCTCCTACACCCGCGAACATTTTTTTGGCAAGTATCCGGAGCTGAAAGAGATGGTTGCCCACCTGTCTGATGACGACATTATGGGCCTGAATCGAGGGGGCCATGATCCCTATAAAGTCTATGCAGCCTACCATAACGCGGTTAATACCACAGGGCGGCCCACGGTCATCCTGGCGAAGACCGTAAAAGGTTATGCCTACGGCGATTCAGCCGAAGCCGCCAACACGGCTCACTCGGTTAAGAAACTGGCCCTGAAAGATCTCAAGGCGTTCCGTGATCGCTTTGATATCCCGGTTAAAGATGAAGAACTTGCCAATGTGCCCTACTACAAACCGGACGATGACAGCCCGGAAATGGTCTACATGCGCAAGCGCAGAGAAACGCTTGGTGGCTTTGTCCCACAGCGTCGCATCAACAGCGACAGCCTTGAGATTCCAAAACTAAAAGCCTTTGAATCCGTGACCAAGGGCAGCGGCGAGCGCGAAATTTCCAGCACCATGGCATATGTCCGAGTACTGGCGGCTCTGGTTAAAGACAAAAAAATCGGCAAGCACATAGTACCCATTATTCCCGATGAAGCCCGAACTTTTGGTATGGAAGGCATGTTCCGTCAGCTGGGTATTTACTCCTCCGAAGGGCAGCTCTATGAGCCTATGGATTCCGATCAGGTGATGTACTACAAGGAGGACAAAAAGGGTCAAATTCTTGAAGAGGGCATTAACGAAGCCGGTGCTCATGCCGCCTGGATGGCAGCAGCCACCAGCTATAGCTGCAACAATGTTCCGATGATTCCTTTCTACACTTTTTACTCAATGTTCGGCATGCAGCGCATTGGTGATCTGGCCTGGGCATCCGGTGACATACAGGCTCGAGGATTCCTGGTCGGTGCTACCGCCGGACGTACCACCCTGAATGGTGAAGGTCTGCAGCATCAGGATGGTCACAGCCACGTACTGGCTTCAACAATCCCTAACTGCATAAGCTACGACCCAACCTACGGTTATGAACTGGCCGTTATCATTCAGGACGGTTTACGACGAATGATGGAGGATCAGGAAAATATCTTCTATTACCTCACAGCCATGAACGAGTCCTATCGGCACCCTGCGCTCCCTGAGGGCGACGAGGTCATCAGCGGGATCATTAAAGGATTGTATTGCCTGGAAGAAAACTCTCGCAAGAGCAAGCTGAAAGTCCAGTTAATGGGTTCCGGCACCATACTGAATGAGGTGCGTGAGGCGGCTACTATCCTGCGCAAAGAGTTCAAGGTCGAATCCGACATCTGGAGCGCCACCAGCTTGAACGAGCTGCGTCGTGACGGCATGGATACCGAACGCTGGAATATAATGCACGCAACGGAAGATCCGCGTGAATGCTACATCGCACAGTGCCTGAAGAATCGTCAGGGTCCGGTCATTGCGGCCACCGACTACATGAAAGTCTATGCCGATCAAATTCGCGAATTCATTCCCGCAACCTTTATATCTCTGGGTACTGACGGATTCGGCCGAAGTGATACCCGTAAGAAACTTCGCCATTTCTTCGAAGTCGATCGCTATTTCATTACCGTAGCCGCGCTTTACGCGTTAAAACTGGATGGTCTGGTCGATGCAGCTGTCGTCGAGAAAGCGATGAAGAAATTCAATATCGACCCTGACAAGCCAAATCCGATGTATAGCTAATCGCCGAAAGTTAAAGGGAACAAAGATATGAGTGACGAAATTATCAAGGTACCTGATCTTGGCGGCGACGGCGAGATCATCGAAATATGCGTATCAGTAGGTGACCAGATTGAGGCTGAAGACTCCATTATGGTTGTGGAGTCGGATAAGGCCAGCATGGAGGTGCCTGCACCACACGCTGGCACCGTCACCGAGATTCTGGTCAAGTTGGGCGATACCGCCAGCGAAGGCTCGCCCATGATTAAATTAAGTACTAGCGGTGGTGAGAGCACAACTGCTGAGCCGGAACCCGAAAAATCTGCTGAACCATCAGCGCCAGAACCGGGCGATGAATCACCAGCGCCAGTGACTGCCACCCCGGCACCAACCACAAGCGGCGTAACTACCGTGTCGGTGCCGGATATTGGCTCTGAAGATGTTCCGGTTATTGAAATCTGTGTCGCTGTTGGCGATAGCATTGATGAGGAAGATTCGCTCATCGTACTGGAATCCGACAAGGCAACGATGGAAGTACCCTCACCCCATAAGGGCACAATAAAAAGCATCACGGTAAGCGTCGGTGACAAGCTCTCCATGGGTGACCCTATTCTGGAGATGGAAACCGAAACAGCGCAGGCAGCCCCTGCTGCGGAACAGGCTGTTACTGAATCAGCTGCTGAGTCTGCTGCCACAGCGCCTGCTCCAACCCCCGTTGAAACTCCTCCTGCACAAGAAGATCACAAAACCCGCAACAACAAGCGTGTACACGCAGGACCTGCTGTCCGCCGTATTGCCAGGGAATTTGGTGTTGATCTGACTCTGTTAAAAGGCAGTGGTCCGAGAGGGCGCATTCTTAAGGATGATGTTCAAACCTTCGTTAAAGATCGTTTGAGTGGCACTGCGACCGCGACAACGGGCGGGGCAGGTATCCCTGCAGTACCCGCCGTTGACTTTGCAAAGTTTGGCCCCATCAACGAAGTGCCCATGAATCGCATGCGACAACTGGGTGCAACCAATCTGCATCGCAGCTGGTTGAATGTACCGCATGTCACGCAGTTTGAAGAAGCCGACATCACCGAAATGGAAGCGTTCCGCAAGGCGCAAAAAGAGCAAGGCGTAAAAATGACGCCTATGCCCTTTATCATCAAAGCCTGCACAACAGCGTTATCCAGAATGCCGCAATTTAACGCCTCCCTGAACGCAACTGCTGACGCCCTGGTTTACAAAGAGTACTGCCATATCGGGTTTGCGGTAGATACTCCCAATGGCCTACTGGTTCCCGTTATACGCGACGCGGACAAAATGGGGCTCCAGGAACTGGGCGCTGAAATGGCTAAACTAGCCGGCAAAGCTCAAGAGAAAAAATTGAGTCCTGCCGAGATGCAAGGCGCTTGCTTTACCATCTCCAGCCTTGGCAGTGTCGGCGGAACAGCATTTACGCCGATCGTTAACACTCCCGAGGTGGCCATTCTTGGAGTATCCAAAGCAAGCATCAAACCTGTTTGGGACGGTAACGCCTTCCAGCCACGGCTAATGCTTCCTCTCTCACTTTCCTACGATCATCGGGCCGTAAATGGTGCCGACGCCGCACGTTTCACTACATTGTTGTCTGGTTTGCTGGGGGATATTCGAACGCTGTTATTGTAATGAATGCTGTAATAATTACTGTATAGAGGCTTGGCCTCTTTTTGCCCCGTACTCATTCAGGTACGGGGCTTAATTTTTATACCTCTGGTTTACTTCTGTAGAACAAACAAGGTTGAGGTGGTTCTAATCTGAGGCTTTATCTCAGGTTCAATCTCGGATTTTATGCCTTGCTTCTATTTCCATGTCTGGTTTTTACTCTATGCATGTAAAACAAACTGTAGCAAATTTGATCCTTGGCGCCGGGTGCAATAACCAGCAAAATCAATAAATCCGGTTGACCTCATCCTGCACCAGATCACCTAGTTCTATAAACCCGAACTCTGTTAATGGCTGAGCGTTGACAAAAAAGTCGGGGGTTTTCTTCACCCCCAATGTTGCAGCATCGGCAAGATCCTGCTGCATTACCTGTTCAATTGCTGGATCCTGCATATCTTTCTTTAGCCTTTCAATATCCAGCCCCAGGCCACCCAAATATTTCCAGATCAACTCTGGTTGAGGGTTATTATGGGATGCCCACTCTTGTTGATGCTCAAATATGACGTCTAATACCGGCCAAAATTTATCCTGTTTTTTAGCGGCCTCCAATAGCTTAACCATA
The DNA here is from genome assembly GCA_030622755.1 of Aestuariirhabdus sp. Taxonomy (GTDB): domain Bacteria; phylum Pseudomonadota; class Gammaproteobacteria; order Pseudomonadales; family Aestuariirhabdaceae; genus Aestuariirhabdus. The sequence continues at coordinate 9,662 of JAUXFT010000046.1, forward strand.
TAGACAGAGCCTTTATGGAAGGGAACATAACGGACAACTAACTTCACCTTGCCAGCATGGAATGCTAACAGCTCTTTTACAAAAGGATGAAATCGCTGACATGTCCCGCAAGCAGGATCCATGAACTCAACCAGGATTACCTTGGCATTTTCATTTCCCGCAGTAGGAGAGTGTGCTCTGATCAAGCTTTCAACTCGCTCCGCCGACACCTCGGTATTATTTGTTGGGCCGGAAGCCGAATACCAATACGCCGTCAGTAATAGGAGCGGCAGCAAAATACCAATTATCAATTTCACACGTGTTTGTTTTTGCATTACAGAATCCAAACTATATAAAGAAAGAAAACCACTATATCCGCACTGAAAGCAAAACCCTATTCTCCGGGTTTTATATTTACCAAACGCTTACTGATCCAGTATCTCGAGAACATTCCAGAACAACACAACAAGCGATATGCAGAAGCCGACAGGCAGTCTCACTATGAAAACTTTGGCTAGCAACAATCGTCTGGATTTTTGTTTGGCCGGATGGAACCGAAATTATTCGGCGTCGGCATTATCGAGATACACCCGATCGTCATAGGTTTTAACGATATCAGGTGTCAGAACGACGAATACCGTCATCACAATGCCATTAATGGCGGCCTCAGGAATTACCAAAAACAGAACATATATTTTATTCTGATACAGGACATCCCACTGGGTTTCTGCTGCAAATCCATAAAACAGAAGAAGAGTGAATCCACACATAGTGATTATGCCAGCAGCCGACCCAAAGAAACTCACCCCAAATATATAATGGAAAATATTCTTATATTTCAGTGTACCCACCCGGCGCATAACCAAAAAACTCACCGTCGCAGGAATAACAACCGAAAGCAGATGGTCGGCAAGAAAATTTGCCCAGAGTGATATTTCATAAAATGAAAGTACATGGGCCATCAGGTGCCATAATAACAATGCCATCGCGCCACCAATCACCGCAAGACTCCATCCAAATACCAGTGTTAGCGATGCAATGAAAAGTGGGTGCAGGGCAAAAACCCCCGAAACCTTTACGTTAAGCAACCAGAACAGTGCCAGAAAAATAATGGCGAAATACCAAAGATGCTGTCTGTGGGGCACCCTAAACAACTCTCGCCATGGCGCATTCCACAGAGCCCACAGCAGTCCGAGCGAAGATAACATGCCGGTGATAAAACCAAACCCTGACGGCATCGATACGAGAATATTCATTATTTAGGGTTTTGTACCTTTTAGGATGTACCTCTTAACTCTCACACCGCCATGAAATTATATATCTAATAAAATACAGCAGTGATAAAAACTATAGTCGTGAAGCTGAGTCCGAATAGACAAAGAATATCCAGACTTCCTTATTGAATTAAGGGAAAGTTAATTCAACTTCATCACAATGAAACTAAGCCCAGGATCCCTCCACAACGAAGCAATACAGACTCCTTCATTTGTTTGCGATCTTGCAACTATTTATCCCGACAATTCGGTATAACGGACAAAAATTGATTGATCCGGTAACCAAAGGTATCAGCCCTATCCATCCCCACACCGTTTGTGGACCCACAAACACAATACTGATCAACCCAAGACCAATAATGATACGTAACCAACGGTCAATCTTCCCAACATTTTTCATAAACTTCTCCCTGTACATTCAATTGTGATCAACATTAAACCAACCAATCACAGAATACTGAATGCACACCACCCTCTCAGTGACATACTCACATTAGTCAGGAGACACATCACTGTTATCAACAGTAATATCGCAAGGCTCTTTATCAACGATCACGCCAAAAGCTCATCAACTCGATTCCGCAACCCATCAGCATTAATAACGCTGATCTGTCCGCGTCCAAGCTTAACCCAGCGTTGCGATTCAAAATCTTTTAAATGACGACTCACAACTTCACGGGCGGTCCCTAACTCTTCGGCAATGTTTTGATGAGTCAAGGAAAGATGCTCATCCGCATTGCGTAACAAATACCGGGCAAGGCGCACATCAATACGCTCAAACGCAATCTGTTGCACGAGAGAAATCAAACGCGACAAGCGCTCACCATAAGAATGAAAAACAAACCTTCTCAAAACTGCAGATGTAGACAACACACGATCAAATACTTTTGCAGGTATAGCGATAGCTTGCAGTGCTGTTTCAGTCACGCCTTCTGCGGGATACGGAGAACGGGAAAATAAACAGGAGGTAGTAAGCACACAGGATCCTCCACTGCCAATATGATAAAGCACAATTTCACGGCCCTGTTCTGAACGCGCAAATACCTTGACTGACCCCTCCACGACCAACAGATAGTTTTCGCAGATATCGCCCTGCCTGAACAATGTAGTATTTGCTGGCACATCCAATACAGCAGATATCTTGAACATCTCATGCACTTCGGGATCATCCAACAAGGGCTTCAGAGCCGCTATTTTTTGCAAAACCTCCCGAGACAAAACCTCCATGATCACCTCATTATTTCTGTAGTTCTCTAATCAAGGCAGCCAGACTCTTCGAGAGTTCATGAGCAGCCCGCTCATCCAGGCGAATTTGTATCCAGGAACTTTTCGAAGCAGGTTGTTCTATGGTGCAACTGGCGTTCTGGCGGTCGCAGTGAAACTGGACATCAGGATCGATACCCGCAATCGTAATGCGCGTGCTAGTGTACTGATAGCCACCATCTACCGATCTCCGTTCCACCACCTGAACATCTCCCGGTTGCGGTACACTAACCTGATAAAGTCGATCATCTGTGCCTTCCAAATTTATGACTCGACTATCAAACAATACAAAATTTCTCAACACACTATTTATATGTAATAACAGCGACTCCTGGGCGGAATCACTTAAGTACAATACCTGAAGTTGTTCCAACCACTGCTCGTGATCAGTTTTTACTGGTTCAGATTCAGATGAAATAGTATTTGCTGCTGTTGGCAGGGCTTGCTGGTTTTCCTCAATGACAGTCAGCAATTCCAGGGATTCCCGATAGTATTCACCATTACGACCCGCTTGTTGAAGATACTTTTCCAGGGTTTCCCTTGCCAGCTGCAACTTGCCCTTATTGTATAAAACTTCTCCATACACGTAATAAAATTCAACGGGTGGCGTTAGTTGCAAGGCAACAATACGCTGCAGGTATTGTTCCGCCTCCTGATAGTTACCCATTCGAACATGCTTTCCTGCCGCCAATACATAACGATCCATATCCATCTCGGGAGTTAAGGCTTGCGCAGGCAATATCGGCAACAAGCAGATCAAAACCAGTAAAGCAATCCGCCTCAATATACACATCCTTTTAGGGCTTATCCTTTCACCACTTTGGGAGACACCATGTCATTACAGATGAACAGGCTAAATCATCCATCACAACCCTTCTCAGGGTGTTATATTCCAATTATATACCTACAAATTATCCAGCGAGGCCTAACCTGAGAAATTCTCGATTTTTCAAAAAAGCCGATAACAATTCATAAACCGCTATTTGATATAAATTTTTATGACTCATTGTAACTTTAGCTGACTCAACCGACTGTACTTTGCACAGTTTTGGCCGCTTTCTGGCGACTATGAATTCGATTTAACCTCTACCTCTAAGTAGATTGTCGATCAATAATCAATCTGGTCATTATTTCCGACCTGGGAAGCGCAGCACTCCTTATCAAGAGCAAAAAGACAAAACGGCTGGAGAAAAGCCTGCAAGAAAATTAATTCAGGACACGCTGAGTCGTGATGCACTACTCCCCAGAGGGGTAACGGTGCATCGTATACTTGCTAATGTGAAAGGTTAGATAGTTTTATTGGCGGGAGCTTTGCGATCCCGCTCTAATTCCGGCGTTACTCGCAGCACTTCGGCTATGGTCGTCAACCCCTGCGCCACTTTCTTTGCACCGCTCAAGCGCAAACTCTTCATGCCGCCTCGATAAGCCTGACGGCGCAGCGCCGAGAGATCACAACGTTCGTCAATAATACTTTTCAGATTATCGTCCAGCGGCATGATTTCATAAACGCCAGCACGTCCAAGATAGCCCGTTTGTCGACATTCATCGCACCCCACCGGCTCAAAGATTTCCCTCGGTAGCGCAACGCTCCAGGGTCGAGTCAAAGCCTTCCAGTCGTCTTCATCAACACCTGTAGCGCTTTTACACGAAGGACAAAGTGTCCGTACCAGGCGTTGCGCCATAATGCCATTAACTGTGGATTTCACCATATAAGGAGGAATCCCCAGCTCCAATAAACGAGAAACAGCCGATGGCGCATCATTGGTATGCAGCGTAGAAATAACCAAATGTCCGGTTAATGCAGCTTGCATTGCTATCTCTGCAGTTTCCAGATCCCTGATTTCACCAATCATAATGATGTCCGGATCCTGTCTCATCAAGGCACGTACACCACTGGCAAAATCCAGCCCTATATTGTGATGCACCTGCATCTGGTTAAATGCCGGCTCAACCATCTCTATAGGATCTTCTATGGTGCACACATTAACCTCTGAGGTTGCCAGGGCTTTAAGTGATGAATACAGGGTAGTTGTCTTGCCCGAACCCGTCGGGCCGGTTACCAACACAATGCCATTAGGCTTATCGATCATATCGTTCCATCGGGCATAGTCTTTGTGGCCAAGGCCCAACTCGGCAAAACTTTTCAGCAATACATCCGGATCGAAAACCCGCATTACCATTTTTTCACCAAACGCCGTCGGCAGGGTCGACAACCGTAACTCTACCTCATTGCCTTCGAGACTCTTGGTTTTCAAACGGCCATCTTGTGGCTTGCGTTTTTCCGCCACATTCATACGACCGAGGATTTTAATGCGGCTGGTTACTGCGGCCATAACCTTGGCAGGTAGTTCATACACATCATGCAACACACCATCGATACGGAAACGAACCTTGCCCTTTTCCCGCCGAGGCTCGATATGCAAATCACTGGCTCGCTGCTCGAAAGCATATTGCAGCAACCAATCAACGATATTTACAATATGTTGATCATTAGCGTCTGGAGCCTGAATATTTCCAAGTTCCAGTAGTTGCTCGAAATTTCCCGGTATACGGCCATGCCCCGTATCTTCACCGACCGCATGGCTTACCGAATTGGAGAGCTTAAAGAACTCAGCGGAGTATCGACGGATGTCGGCGGGATTAGCAACCACCCGTTTAATGTCTTTGCGCAACACATGGCGCAGATTCTCCGCCCACTCCTGAACAAAGGGCTGCGCGCTGGCGATCGTCACACTCTCATCATCCATCTCAACCGCGAGGATTTGATGGCGCTCGGCAAAAGCCTGTGACATCAACGGTGTCACGGTTTGCACTTCAATTTTCAGCGGGTCTATATGGTAAAAAGGTTGTCTGGCGTGCCTTGCCAACCATTCAGAAAGGAATTCCAGATCCAGCGATTTGCCGCTACCGTCAGTACGTACAAAACCATGTCCTGCGACAAATTCAAGGGGATGCAAACGCGATTGCGCGGAGCCCCGAGGCCTGGCAAATACTTCCTCTGACTGCTCGGGTGTAATCATATTTGTTTGTAAGAGTAGCCGAATGACTTTCTGCAGATCCAGCACTTGCTCTGTAACGGTCAGATTCATTGCCGAAATCCCATTAACTGATAGCCTCTTTGCGCTTTACTAATATCACTCGGTGTTAACTCCAGGGTCTCAGACAATACGTCCGCAATTTCCTGCAGGATTGATTCATCACCAGATTTTAATTCCAATTCCAATTCACATATGGGCAACTGTTTACCTGCAGCGATCACCTGCCCGAGATCCAGGGCAACTTCAACTTCCCCCGCGGTATCTCCCTGCCAATCGAGCAACCAGATTTGTCGCTCAAAATCAGTATTGAAGCAGGGTTGGAGCAAAGGCTTAACGCCTTCATCCAACGGCCACTCAGGCAACCGCAACAATGACAGATCAAGCGTATCCGTTGCCAAAGGCCATTCCCATTCATGGCGGCGACTGAGCCCTCCATGACGATTCCCCGATGTTTTCAGTGTCTGAATGAAACTCTCCGGGGTCTGGCGAATACGCAGTGCGACTCGGTTATCGCGTAAATCAAATTGTAACGTGTCGTAATAACAGTTACGCAATCGCTGCCGACTTTGGCGATGCTCAGGCACCCTGCACAATAACGGATGTGCCTGGATCAACGCTACCTGATCAGGCTTTACCGACAATTTCAGTTCAGTTTCTATCGCCATGCGGCCGTTTTTCCTGCAAATGTTTTGCTACAACAACACACACAAGATTACTTGCGCTACCCTTGGTATGCCAGCAAAAAAACAGGGCAGGTATCGTTCATATTTTGCATGATCTGCAGGTACTGTTGAATGTACTGGTAGATGAGTCCGTTTTTTGACTGGCCAGCGATCATTCAGCCTCGTATAATCGCGCAAAATTAGAACCGCATGGACCAAAACTATGGCAGTAAATTCACCGTTTTCCAGGATGTTTGGACAATCCCCACTTGGTCCTATACAAGAGCATATTCGTAAAGCTCATGAATGCTCTGAACAGTTACTGCCTTTTATTGATGCTGCAATGGCGGATGACTGGAAAGAAGCAAAAAGGGTGCAAACCCTAATCGCTGGTCTCGAAGAGCAGGCCGACGAACTTAAAAAAAAGGTACGCCTCTCTTTGCCAAAAAGCATGTTCCTACCTGTACCCCGCAACGATCTTCTGGATATTGTCACCGTACAGGACAAGGTTGCCAACCGGGCCCGTGATATCGCAGGTTTGATGCTGGGTCGTGAAATGTCGATCCCCAAACCGCTACAGGGTGCTTTCCGTCGTTACATGGAACGCTCCATAGAAACTTCAGCGCAAGCAGTAAAGGCCATCCACGAACTCGACGAACTTCTGGAGACCGGGTTCCGTGGCCGTGAAGTCGACGTCGTAGAAGATATGATCGAAGAACTCGACAAAATTGAAGCCGATACTGACGATTTGCAAATAGCTATTCGTCGGGCACTGTTCAAAATGGAGCAAGATCTTCCACCGGTAGATGTCATGTTTCTCTACCGCATCATTGACTGGGTAGGCGATCTCGCCGACCGCGCTTCCCGCGTCGGATCCCGCTTACAGCTGCTGCTGGCACGCTAACTGACTTCTGGTAACAAACTATGAGCATTATTGCTGAACACGCAACGCTGCTGCTGGCTATGGCCTGCATCTTCGGCTTTTTCATGGCATGGGGTGTCGGTGCCAACGATGTAGCTAACGCGATGGGCACCTCGGTTGGTTCCAAGGCGCTGACGGTTAAGCAGGCGATTATTATCGCCATAATCTTTGAATTCGCGGGTGCTTTTCTCGCTGGAGGTGAAGTTACTGCCACCATTCGTAAAGGGATCATAGATCCCTCCGCATTAGCTGGCTCACCCGAACTTCTGGTATACGGCATGCTCGCGTCCCTGCTTTCCGCTGGTATCTGGTTGCTGATCGCAACCCATCATGGCTGGCCGGTGTCGACAACTCACTCGATTGTCGGCGCCATCGTTGGCTTCGCGGCCGTCGGTATATCGGTCGATGCGGTTGCCTGGGGTAAAGTTGGCAAAATAGCCGCCAGCTGGGTGGTATCGCCAATGATGGCGGGCACCATCGGATACATCACGTTCATGAGCGTGCAGAAACTGGTTCTTAATACCAAGGATCCGTTCCAGGCCGCCCAGCGCTATGTCCCCATGTATATTTTCATCGTCGCCTTCCTGATCAGCATGGTAACCATGGTCAAGGGACTGAAGCACATCAGCACCTTCAAGGCGCTGGAGCTCAATTTTTTCCAGGACATGATGCTTTCCGCTCTTTTTGCCATCGTAGTGACCTTTATTGGCGTATTGATGCTCAGAAAGATCAAGCTTAAGCCTAGTGAAAATAAAGACTTCCATTTCACCAGCGTGGAAAAACTGTTCGGTGTATTAATGATGTTCACCGCCTGTGCGATGGCTTTCGCACACGGATCTAACGACGTAGCCAACGCCGTTGGGCCTTTGGCCGCGGTCATCAGCATCGTCAGTTCTGGTGGCGAAATTGCCGGTGAGAGCATCATGCCTGTGTGGATCTTACTACTGGGTGGCGGAGGCATTGTCGCCGGCTTAATCATGTACGGACATAAGGTTATCGCCACTGTCGGTACCAATATTACTGAACTCACGCCAAGCCGAGGCTTTGCTGCCACGTTGGCAGCCGCCGCCACCGTCGTGCTGGCATCCGGTACCGGAATACCCATCTCAACCACCCATACCCTGGTAGGAGCCATACTCGGGGTAGGTATTGCACGAGGCATTGGCGCACTCAACCTGCGGGTTATCGGTACAATCTTTATGTCCTGGATCGTAACCCTGCCCGCCGGTGCATTCCTGGCAATCATTTTCTTCTTCCTCTTCAAGGGCATCTTCTCCTGATCCCTTCTCCGGGAGGGCGTAATGCCCTCCCGGTACCTGTTTTATCCTCCGTTCATTTCATGCATCCATTTCACGCATCAAACCCTTTCCCCTCTGCATTAAATTACCTGCAATTCTGATCACACCCTGATTTCCTTCCCTTGGCTGAGTACACCTGATCTTGCTGCTGTGGCACACTGGAGACTTACACAGAGTAATGCACCCAGTAATGGACGATCTAGCATTCAGGCCTGACAGGAGTCACTTATGCCAACCACGAACTTGCCCGGCCTGAAGCCTTTGCTATCACGCATTATCGAACTGCCATCGATAAGTTGTACTAATCCTCGCATTGACCAAAGCAATCGAGCCGTTATCGATCAGCTGGCCCAATGGTTTTCCGCGCTGGGGTTCAGCATCGAGATACAGCCTTTACCCGGGCAGGAAAATAAAGCTAATTTGATAGCGACTCGAGGCAAGGGCCCGGGAGGATTGGTGCTTGCCGGTCATACCGACACCGTTCCCTGCGATGAATCCCTATGGTCCTCCAGCCCATTCACCCTGGCTGAACGGGATAATCGCCTATACGGTCTGGGCATATGCGACATGAAAGGGTTCTTTCCAATCGTTATCGAAGCCATCCGTTCATTACCCCTCGATAAACTGCAACAACCACTGATTATTATCGCCACGGCTGATGAGGAATCCTCTATGGACGGCGCTCGTGCACTTGCCGATGCAGGAAAACAGTTCGGCCGTTATGCACTGATAGGGGAGCCCACTGGCATGCGTCCCGTACACATGCATAAAGGCATGATGATGGAGCGTATTACCATTCTTGGCCAGGCAGGACACTCAAGTGATCCATCTCTCGGTCACAACGCCGCCGAAAGCATGCAACGCGTGATGGCCGAACTTATGCAATTTCGTGGCGAGCTTCAGCAGCAATACCGCAATGAACTATTTCGCGTTCCGGTTCCCACACTGAATCTTGGCTGCATCCATGGCGGTGACAACCCTAACCGGATATGCGGACAGTGCACGCTGGAGTATGACCTGCGCCCACTGCCAGGAATGAACCCGGAAGAGTTGCGTGAAATGATTCGCCAACGACTCTACCCTATCGCCGAACAGGATCAGGTCCGTATTTCTGTGGAAGAGATATTTCCCAGCATTTTACCCTTTGCCGGAGAGCAGGATTCCGAGTTGGTTAAAGCCTGTGTGGAACTCACAGGAAATGGCGCAGAATCTGTAGCCTTTGCCACAGAAGCCCCTTTCCTGGCTAATATGGGCATGGATACCCTGGTGCTGGGGCCCGGCGATATTGATCAGGCTCACCAGCCAGATGAGTATCTTTCGCTGGATCGCATAGGCCCCATGTTAAATCTGCTCAAATCACTGGTAACCCGCTTTTGTCTTACCGTTCAATAGGTATACTAGGAGTCTGTCTGACTTAGGTGCTCGTTACGAGAGAAAGACCGGTTTGAGGCAGTTTTTAGACTCTTTTGAGGCGAATAGTCACTCTATTCAACAAGAAAGAGCATAGAAAATGACCAAACCCGGCTTTTTCGCAGTAGGGCAACCCTGAGT
>JAUXFT010000144.1 GCA_030622755.1 Aestuariirhabdus sp.
CGAGATACGAGATACGAGATACGAGATACGAGATACGAGATACGAGATACGAGATACGAAATATGAGATATGAGATATGAGATGCGAATTCACCACAGAGGCTTTAGATTGATTTTTTCTGCATTTCTGAGGCTGTACTAATCCAGCTCGACAACTACACGAAACCCAATGTTTGTAGCGGTCGTGCTTGCTTTATACGCATCTCGTGCGGAAACGGTGACACGGCTTGCTTCGCTGTCATAGGAGCCGCCGCGAGCTACCCGGCGATTACAGAAATTAAATTGCAGGGCGCTGCCATCTGCAGATGCGCGACTGTAATCATTGGCATAGCAATCTTCTACCCATTCTGCCACGTTGCCCTGGGTATCATAAGCACCAAAGCCATTCGCTTTATATTCACCAACGGTCTGGGTGCGCTTGCGGCTAAATAGCGTATTCAGCACGTTATCACAACCACTGGCACAGTTTGCCAGTTTCTCTTTCATGGTGGCTCCCCACCAGTAAGCCTTGCTGCTACCGGCGCGCGCGGCGTATTCCCATTCACTTTCGGTGGGAAGGCGGTAATGCTTGCCGGTCACTTTGGATAACCAGTTTGCGTAGGCCTGGGCGTCGTTCCAATTGACGTTAATGACGGGGCGTAAACCTCGTCCCCAGCCATTATCAGAAGGAATCTTTCGTCCGGTGGCACGGGCAAATTTATCGTACTGGGCGAAAATTATTTCATGGCGGCTGATGGCAAACGCCTGGCTGATTTTTACCCGGTGAACCGGTTGTTCGTCTTCATTGGCTTTGCTACCCATGAGGTGTTCACCGGGAGGCACTATGACCATGGAGGGTCCGGAGCTGCCATCGTTAAGGTGGTTGCGAAAAATAAAGCCAGATTTAGGTAAGGGCCGTAATTGTACTTTTAAGCCTTTATCCCGTTTGGTCAGTTCTACCCATTCCTTGAAGGGCTGATACCCCTCTTTGGTAACTTCAACCAGATATTTGCCTGGTTGCAGAGCAATGTTGTCACGGTACCGTGGTTTTATGTTGAGAATTTTGATGTTGCTATCGGATGGTGTGGCTTTAACACTGAGCTGGTAAGTAACCGGCTTTAATTGCACCTTGAAGTCATGGGTCTGCTCGTTGACCAACAGCGTCTGGATGGAAGTCAAATATCCAGGCCTTGCGACCTGCACCTGGTATTCTCCGGTCGGTAATGATATCCCGTTGTGGTAGGGCTCCGGGTGACCAACTAAGGCAACCATTGCATCGTCAGGCCTTGTGCTCACCGTCAGGGGGTATTGGGGTACTTGTTTTATGGTTTGTTCGGCTGGCTTTGATAGTGTTTTTATTGGTGATTGTACATCTGCCCGGAAACTCGCATTATCAGGTGTGATAGGTCCCGGTTGCTTCAGCTCTAAAGTAACCATGGTTTGCTCTGTCCATTGAGCCCAAGGCAATGGTAATGAATACAGTCCCCCGGTAATAAAAAGCAATAGAGCCAGAATCCACCAAACAGGCTTTGGGCCGGGTGCTCGTATCAGGGTTTCGCTGGGTCGAATATCCGTTGCGAGTTCGGTGTAATGACTATCCAGAGAAGAAGTTTTCTCGGTGGGATGAGATTCCAGTTCAAACTCAAATTCGGCAGTATGACTATCGGTTTTGCGCTTCGATGTCATTTGTCCAAAAAAACCACTGATGCGGCTGTTACGAGAAGGCAGCTCGTAGGGGGGAGTAGAGCCTTCAAAGGCTGCAACGTCGTTAACAATCTCGGCACCGCGCTGGTAACGCTCGCTGACTTTTTTTGCCAGCATGCGTTCGAGCATTGGCTGAAACTGTTTATAGCGAGGTGCGAGTTTGGGAATAGGCTGGGATACGTGCTTGATACCAATAGCAACGGCCGAGTCACCTGTATAAGGTACTTTGCCCATTAACATTTCGTAGAACACAATGCCCAGGCTATAGATGTCGGCGCGTCCATCCAGGACTTGTCCATTTGCCTGCTCGGGGCTCATGTAGTGCGGAGTGCCAACGATCGATCCGGCGGATGTTACGTGTACGGGGGCATCCAGCGCTTTTGCGATGCCAAAATCGGTCAGAACCGCGGAGCCATCCTGGCGAAACAGGATGTTTTCTGTTTTAACATCTCGGTGAACAAAGCCTTTTTCGTGGGCAAAATCGAGAGCGTGAGCGACTTGTCGCAGGATTTCCAGAACACGCTCTTTGGTCAAACCACTGCGCAGTTGTTGCTGCAGGCTCTGTCCCGGGCAGTAGTCCATGGCGATGTAGTAAAGCATGTCATACACACCGACGTCATAGACCGAGATAATATGCGGGTGGGACAGACGGCCAACGATATTGGCTTCACGCAGAAATCGTTCACCAAACGTAGGGTCGGTCGCTAAGGCGGGGCTCATCACCTTCAGCGCCACTTCTCGACCAAAGCTTTCCTGTATCGCCAGATATACTGTGGCCATACCTCCGCGGTTGATCTCCCGCAATATTCGGTATCCCGGGATGCGTAAATCTTTATCGATCATGGTAGCAGTAGGAGGCATTTATCCATTTCCTACGCTGAGATACAGGAGCAGCAGTAAGCCAAGAATAGTTAAAACAAGGCGCCCGGAATTTCGTGAGTAAAGGCTATTGATCGTTAGTTGTGCAGGTTGTGAGCTTTCGGGTGTCGAGTTCGACTCTATTGAATTGATGCTTGTTGGTTGGGTTTCGGATGTGCAGGCGCAAGTTGTTGATGTTGGCGGTCTGTTGACCAGGACGACCGTAATGTTGTCACGACCACCACGCGCCAGAGAGGCTTCTATCAAGTCATTGGCTAAATCTTCGGTGGGCAGGGGTTGTTCCAGTAAACTCGCAATTTCTTCATTGTTCAACTCATCGCTCAGTCCATCACTGCACAGCAATAAAATGTCTCCATCTTGCCATTCAAGAATTTCGCTATCGATCCGGATGGTGTCCAGAGGACAGCCTAAGGATTGCGTGATGATGTTTTTTTGCGGATGCTGGTCTGCTTCCTGCTGGTTGATTGCACCGCTATCCAGTAACTCTTGTACATACGAATGATCGCGGCTTAATTGTTGAAACGGTGGTTCATCGTTCGGGTTCCAGCGGTAGATTCGACTGTCACCGACCCAACAGATTTGGTAACGGTCGCCAAGGTCGTGCAAAGCTACCAGAGTGGTGCCCATGCCCTGTTGTTCAACGTTTTCATTACTCTGCGCCCGGATTCGTTCATGAGCATTATTCACAGCACGAGTAAGTGAATGGTTATCTTTTAATCCGTTAGCGATAGTATCGGCGGCTATGCGACTGGCGACCTCGCCACAATTATGACCACCCATACCGTCTGCTACTAACCAGACACCCAGCGCTTCATCACACAGAAAGCAATCTTCATTGTTCGACCGTTGTTTGCCTGGATCGGTTTTTGCCGTAAAGCTGGCTGTGACCATAAAAAACCTGTGTATGAATAAACTAACTCAGGATATAAGGCCTGAGGTTGATAATCTCTACTGATAGTATCCTCTGAGGATGGATGAAAAAACTTTTTAATACTGTGAACTGTTCAACGTATAACTTGGTGTTACTCAATTATTTTTAATAGATAAAGCAAAATGGGTGCAAGATGAGATCTGTGTAACTGATTTTGGCTACACATTAGGGTCAAATAATGCTTTTCAGGTGTTACTCAAGCAATCATCCGTCTGGGGTTGCTGGAGTTAAATACCTGGTATGAGTTAAACAACAGTGGTTTTTGCAGGAGTGAAGCATGTTAAAGCTGGTGCGAAAGGACAGCCAGGGCAATGCACGATGGTTAGTCGATGCGCGAATGCGCATTGGTTCTTCAAAAGGCAACGACTTTATCATTGCAGATGAAAGTGTGGCGTCTGAGCATGCTGAAATACGTGTTCAGGGAGACGAGGTCGCATTGGTCAGGGTTTGTACTCAGGGCGCACTTTCCGTCAATGGTAGAACCGTCAAAAAGGCGGTGCTTACCAAAGCAGGTGATTTACTCTGTGTCGGTACGGTCCAATTGGAGTTGGTTGATCCTAAAGAAGGGTTTGTGCCCAAGACCTCTGAAACGGTTCAGGAAAGCGCGTGGTCCATCAAGGCGATGGATCCATCGTTGCCAGAGAAGACCTTTGCGATTAATAAAACCATGGTGCTGGGAAGAACCCCTGAGTGTCAGATTAGTATTTCCTCTTCGCACCTTTCACGTCGTCACGCTGAACTTTCAATCGTAGATGGCCGTTTGTCGCTTAAAGATCTGGGCTCAGCGAATGGAACGTATGTTAATGGCAAGAAAATCACTGAAACCTTCCTCAAACGAGGTGATCTGATCGGTTTTGATAAATTAATGTTTACTGTTTTCGGACCGCCGGATGAACTGGATAAAACCATGGTGAGGACGAATACGAGTGGAAAATCTGTGGTCGCTCCGCAGCAAGTCTCCGATATGGCGTCGGCGAATGATTCATTGGTAGATGTCAACGATGTAGTGAATGGTGATGAGCAAGAAGAATTAGCAGAGCCATCACCTGTCATCAAAAAAGAGATGAGTGAGCAGACCGGGTCCAGCACAGCGGTATTGTTGTTGGCTGGTGCTGTAGTGATTGGGGCGGGAGCGGCGCTTCTTTTTCTGATGTAGAAAAACGTTAACGAGCCGGGTGATTTACAGGTGTTGTTTAATCAATACCTGGTTTAACTAACCCTGTTTTATAAGTCCTTTGCGAATATAAAGTCTCAGGTATGCTGGCCTGCGACGTTTTGATTTTCTCCTGATTATCCATTTTCTGTCAGCAGCTTTCCGGGGTGCACAATAATAGGTCGGCATTGACACTGTGCAGTAAGCGTTCAGCGGTATTGCCGATGGTTGCCCTGTCGAGAATGCCGCGGGATGTTGCCCCCAATACGATGGTAGAGAATTCCGGTTTCTTGGCCAATTGACGAATGATTACTTCGGGCCTGCCTTCCAGAAGCATTAGTTGCGATGTTGAAATGTGTAATGGCTCCAGTAATTTAACAATGACTTGTTGGCGCGCAATATGTGAACCTGAATGGTCGGAGTTGTTTTTTTCCATTGGGTCACTATCGAAAAGCAGACCGTGCGGGATATCGGTGAAGCAATGGAGTACCTGAAGCGGCTTATCGATGATTGTTGAGAGCTGTTGTGCGGTGTTGAGGATTTTCAGGTCTCTGGTATGTTCAGGGTCAGCTGAATGTAAGGGGTCGATACAAGCCAATACCTTTCCATCCAGATGGGCTCTTTGTGGAATCCATAATGGTTTTTGGCACTGACGAATTAACTCCCAGTCCTGTTGTTGCAAAATTAATTCTTTAAGGGGTTGGTGGCGTGCAGGAGTTTTGATGAGTAGTTCTGCGTTGCATCGATCAGCTTCGCCAAGCAGTTCAGATGTTGAATTGGCACCGTACAGGACTCTGGCGTTAACAATTGCGGTAGGGCAAATCCTTTTGAAATCTGTCAATACCCTATGAAGCCATTGTTGTTGTTCAGTAAGGTATTCCTCTTTACTGGCTTGGCGTTCTTGCTCGTTCAACAACAGGTTATGTTCAAGAAAACTGTTGTAGCAACAATAAATCAGATCGACTTTTAGATCTCCTCCGTTAGCCAGTAGTGTGGCTCTTTGCATTGCAGGGCCATTATCCTGGTCTTTTTCCAGAGCGACGATAATGTGCTTGGCGTTGGATATGTTCATGTCAGAATCACTACTCATTTTTAAAAAATATGTGCATTGGAAACTATAGCAGGCGTTTTTTATAGTACTAGCAGATGACAATACAGTTTGCGGGGGGCGATAGCGGTCTGTATTTCTATGTTTTAGTTATGTGAAAGCTGGTTGTTGAATGCTCAGGGTTATCATGTGAGAGACGCTTAATGAAGCCAGGTTGTTTGTTGCTGTGATTGCTTCACGTTAAAAGAAAAAGGTGTCTTATTTGATCGTTGTGTATTCTGTAAAGGGTTTATACTGGAGATTAACATCCACTCTAGCTGAGCAGTATTTTCATGAATGATGAGTTGCCGATGCAGGAGAGGCGTAACATTGGCCGTTACCAACTTGCATCCTACTTAACCGTGTATAATCGTAATACGGGGCGTGCAATCGGCTCGATAGGCAATATCTCGGCTCGTGGTTTGATGTTAATTACGCAATTACCGGTGATGGTCGGGGAAACATTCCATATGCAGATTAAATTGCCGGGCTCAAATGATGATAGCGCCACTATTGATTTTGACGCTCGCAGCCACTGGTCGCGAGAGGATGTTGATCCCACGTACTTTGATACGGGTTTTAGCCTCGAAGGGGCGCAGCCGGGAATCGTAGATATAGCCGCAACGCTCAAAGAGTTCTTCAGTTTTAAATCGTCAAAAGATTAACCAATATTTTGCCTTCTCCCTATTATATCCCTGAGTCTTCTGCTGTGGCCGAACTGGAAATCAAGCGTAGCCGTTTTTTGGCATCACTTGACCCCGTTGGCAGTCGTGATGAAGCGTTATCAGTAGTGAGCAAGATTCGTAGACAGTATCCTGATGCTCGGCATCACTGTTGGGCCTATGTCATAGGTTCACCTATGGAAACCAGCTCCACGGCCTGTTCAGATGATGGTGAACCGCAGGGTACAGCAGGAAACCCCATGCTGAATGTATTGCAGCAGCAAGGGGTTGGCGATTGTGTTGTTGTTGTGGCGCGTTATTTCGGTGGGACCAGGCTGGGTACCGGTGGTTTGGCGCGAGCATACAGCGGCGCGTTGCAGATGGTACTGGAAAGCTGCACGTTAAGAGCGTTTGAGGCTCGTGTAACCCTGGAAATATCCTGCGCTTACCATAACGAATCAGGGATTCGTTTGATCGTTGCTAAAATGCAGGGCACAGTAGAAAACGTTCGTTACCAGGAAAATACATCTCTGGCGGTATCGGTGGCAAGCCTGAGTCATTCAGAGCTAGTGCAGATGATTCAGGATGAGTGCCGTGGTCGGGCGGAAATAAAAATAATGAAATGAAAATAATAATTTTGGTTTAATCTGGCGGATGATAAAAACCACCGATATGAAGGAGAGTGTAAGGCGTGAGTGCAACGATTTATTGGCATGATTACGAGACCTTTGGTGTCAACCCGGCGACCGACTGGCCATCACAGTTTGCGGGAATTCGGACAGACCCCGATCTGAATGAAGTTGCAGATGAAGAACCATTAATGCTGTTTTGCGCTCCTCCAGATGACCAGCTGCCGAGCCCTGAAGCCTGTTTGGTGACGGGCATTACTCCTCAGAAAGCCATGATGAATGGAGTTTGCGAGGCTAGATTTATCGATAAAATTCATCAGGATTTTATGGTTCCCGGGACCTGCGTGGCGGGCTATAACAGTCTGAGGTTTGATGACGAGGTGACCCGTAACTCCCTCTATAGAAATTTTTTCGACCCTTATGGCAGAGAGTGGAAAAATGGCAATAGTCGGTGGGACCTGATTGATTTGGTTCGATTGACACACGCCCTGCGCCCTGAAGGAATAGTTTGGCCCAAACGTGATGATGGTGCACCCGGTTTTCGTTTGGAGCTATTGACAGAGGCCAATGGGATTTCTCATGAAGCAGCTCACGACGCATTATCTGATGTGCGAGCAACGATCGCCTTGGCGCGGCTGATTAAAAATGTTCAGCCTAAACTCTATGAGTTTTCATTTCAGCATCGACAGAAGCATGCGTTGACAAAATACCTTGATCCTATGCAAAAACGTCCCCTGATTCATGTGTCGGGCCGATATGCTGCAGCCCGGAACTCTATGGCGCTGATTTTGCCCATTGCCCCTCATCCGGATAACAGTAATGGTGTGATTGTGGTCGATTTGATGACGGATCCACAAATGCTCTTTGATTTATCTGAAGAAGAACTCAGTCGATTGTTGTATACGCCGACCAGTGAATTGGCTGCGGATGAAGTACGTCCAGGCATTAAAACGGTCCATATCAATAAATGCCCAATGGTTGCACCTCTCTCTGTTTTACGTGAGCAGGATGTTGAGCGTTTGCAACTTGATATGGAGAAGATGAAACAAAATTATGAGAGCTTGCTGGCTATGCCAGAACTGAGAGAAAAGATGCAACGTGTGATGGCATCGCGTTCTCTGGAAGCTAAGACTGACCCGGATCATATGATCTATAGTGGTGGATTTTTTAGCAAAGATGATCGTTCTCGTATGGATGCTATACGCTCTACAGCTGTCGATCAATTGAATGAACTCGAGCCTGATTTTGATGATTCTCGATTATCTGAAATGCTATTTCGTTACAAGGCAAGAAATTATCCCGAAATTATAAATGATGATGAGCGCAATCGATGGCAGCAATTTCGTCACCGTCGATTACACGAAAATGATGGGGGTGGAGGCCGTACTCTGGAAAATTTTTATAAGGATATTGAAAGGCTATTGGTTGAACGGAATGATGTTGATAGTCAAAAAATATTGATGGAGCTCAAGCAGTGGGGAGATTGTTTGCAACAAAGCATATCCATTAATTAATGCGAAGATATCTCTCTGGAATGTATCTATTACATGAAGCCGGGAATGATGTCGGGATGAATCAAGTGATGGACATATAAAATGTATCAAAACACTTTTTCTGCGACATTTTTCAGGTTATTCAATGTTGAGCACAGAGTCCCAACATCAGGAATGTGGCGATTATTCTCATTATGCTGCGAACGACATGCAGGTGAAATGATTTATGGAATTAGCTCTACGCCACAGAATTTGCAGTGTTGAGCG
>JAUXFT010000152.1 GCA_030622755.1 Aestuariirhabdus sp.
GGCTATGGCTATAGGTACCGCGGGTTTAACGGCAATGCTCTGTGTGATGGCACTGGAGGATGCGGGTATTACACCCGCTAGCGGCACAGTAGTAGTCAGTGGAGCCGCGGGTGGTGTGGGTAGTGTCGCTATCGCTATACTGGCAAACAAAGGTTACCGGGTAGCCGCAATTACCGGGCGCCAATCAACCCATGAATACTTAAAGTCTTTGGGAGCGGTAGAGCTGCTCAGCAGGGAAGAGATGGCGGAAAAATCACGGCCACTGGAGAAGCAGCGATGGGCGGGGGGCATCGATACGGTTGGCGATGCCATACTGGCCAGAATGCTGGCGGAAACAGATTACAATGGAGCGGTTGCTGCTTGTGGTTTGGCGGCAGGCTTTAAATTACCGACGACTGTTATGCCCTTTATTTTGCGCAACGTTCGCCTTCAGGGGGTGGATTCTGTGAATTGCCCGGTGCCCAGACGTCAACAGGCCTGGCAGCGGCTGGCAACAGATTTACCGGATGAGCTATTATCCGAAATAGTTGAAAAGATCAGCCTGGAACAGTTAACCGAGTATGCCGCTAAAATGATGCATGGTCAGGTTAAAGGTCGGGTTGTGGTTGATGTAAACGCTTGATCGAGTAGTTTACATCGGGGGCTTTTGTGCAACCATCATGGCCAGGTTGCGTTCGCCCAGATTAAGGTTTCCACAAGCCCCCTCCTCTCTATACAGGACGAGTTGCAGGCCGTTAAAAAGAGAAAGAAGCTCGCCTGGCTTGAGCAGAAACTGTGGGCTGGAAGGTCCTTGCTCAGTCAATTTCTGGTCATGATAGGTTTGATAAAACAGCAAGCCACCGGGAGCCAGGGAAGAAATAATCCAATGGGATAAGGGTCTATACAGATAGTGAGCAATGACTATCACATCAAATTGCTGCAGCGGCGGTGTCTCAGCTTCAAGGTCTATACAGCGCGTGGTAATTGGTTTATCAACGGTAAATTCGCTCAGCTTTTGCAGGGCTGCAGCAGAACTGTCCCATGCTTCAACCTCCAATCCTTGCGCTTGCAACAACAGGGCGTTACCACCTAAACCACAGGCCAAATCCAATGCCTTACCCTGTTGGGGCAACAGGTGAAGATTCTGTTCCAGCAAGGAACAGGCAGACCCGGATTGTTTGGCAGAAAGATAGCGGTCATCCCACTTGTTCATGGTCAGCGTCTCCAGAACATCGGGGTGAATAATACCAATAAGGTAAATATTTCAAGACGGCCCAGTAACATGGCAAAGCTCAGGATCCATTTGGAACTATTGGGTAGGTCGGCGTAGGTAAGAGAGGCATCTCCCAGTGCCGGACCCAGGTTATTCATACAGGAGGCAACCGTTGAAAACGCCGTAGGAAGATCAAGACCAGTACCGATCAACGCAAGGAATAAAAGGATAAAAATAAACACATAGGCCGAGAAAAACCCCCATACGGCCTCACCTACCCGGTCAGGAACGGGCTTACGACCCAGTTTGATTGGAATGATCGCATTCGGGTGTAGCATTCGGGTGATTTCACGCACACCCTGACGGTAGATCAGTAATACACGAATGACTTTCATACCACCGCCCGTCGAGCCGGCACAGGCACCGGCGAAGCTGGTCAGGAATAACAGGTAAGCAAGGAAGGTAGGCCATAAGGAGAAATCACTGGTACTAAACCCTGTGGTAGTGGCAATGGATACCGCTTCAAAGATGCCGTATTGGACAGACTGCAAGAGACCGAAAGTTTGACTTACACTCAGTACCAGAATCGCGATTAATGAAACTCCGCCAAGAATCACAAAATAGGCGACAACTTCAGGGTCGCGAAAATAGTTGCCAAGCCGTTTATGGCGCCAGGCAAAGTAATGTAATGAAAAGTTGATGCCCGCGATCAGCATGAACACGACGGCTACGGCATCGATCAATGGGCTATCGAAGAATCCAATACTGGCGTCATGGGTTGAAAATCCGCCAATAGCGATGGTCGAAAAGCTGTGAGAAATGGCATCAAACAGGTCCATACCCGCAACCCAATAGGCAAGAGCGCAGGCGGTCGTTAAGCCGAGATAAAGATACCAGAGGGCTTTAGCAGTTTCGGTGATGCGCGGTGTTAACTTGGAATCTTTAACAGGGCCAGGCGTTTCAGCACGATACAACTGCATACCACCGATACCGAGCATCGGTAGTATAGCGACGGCCAGGACGATAATGCCCATCCCGCCAAGCCATTGCAGTTGTTGTCGATAAAAAAGGATCGATTTGGGTAGTGTATCGATCTGGGTGAGTATGGTGGCGCCGGTGGTAGTAAGCCCCGAAAGTGATTCAAATACCGCATCAACAACCCCAATCTCCGGGTTTTCGTGGAATAAAAATGGCAGCGCACCGAAACAACCCAGTACTGTCCAAAACAATACAGTGACCAGGAAACCATCACGGATTCTAAGATCCTGGCGAGCCCGATAGACGGGCGCCCAGATAAAAAAACCGGTGATCAGGGTAATCGCAAACGAATAGCCGAAAGCTTCAAGGTGATTATCGTTATATATCCAACCGACTAATAGCGGAGGCAACATAGTAATGCTGAACAGCATTAGCAGGAGACCAAGAATGCGAAAGATAACTGAAAAGTGCATGGTGACCGCCTGTCAGAAAAACGTTAAACCAACCTGAAACAGTTGTTCGACTTCCCGGATACGTTTCTTGTCGACCAGAAACAGGATGATGTGGTCTTCTGATTCGATCTTGATGTGGTCATGGGCAATCAACACCTGATCATTACGCACAATGGCACCGATTGTTGTGCCCGGTGGCAGTTTTACCTCTTCAATTGTTTTGCCAACAACTTTTGAAGAGGTCTCGTCACCCTTAGCGATAACTTCAATCGCCTCGGCGGCTCCCCGTCTTAAAGAGTGAACCTTTTCAACGGAGCCACGCCTGACGTGAGTAAGCAGGCTACCGATGGTGGCTTGCTGGGGAGAGATAGCTATATCGATATCTCCACCCTGAACAAGATCGACATACGCGGGATTACTGATTAGCGCCATTACTTTTCGGGCACCGAGTCGTTTAGCCAACATGGCCGACATAACGTTGGCTTCATCGTCGTTGGTCAACGCACAAAACACATCGATCTCTTCGATGTTCTCTTCTTCGAGGAGTTTTTTATCGGAAGCGCTGCCATGAAATACCAAAGTTTTATCAAGGGTTTGGGATAGCTGGTTACAGCGCTGCAAGTTACGCTCGATAATTTTCACGTTGAACCGGTTTTCGATTCCTCGGGCCAGCCGTTCACCGATGTTTCCACCCCCGGCAATCATAATGCGGGAGTAGGGCTTATCCAGTCGGCGCAATTCGCTCATGACATCACGAATGTCTTTTGTAGCCGCGATGAAAAATACTTCATCATCTGCCTCTATAACGGTGCCACCTTCAGGGGTTATTGATGAACCCTGGCGGAAAATAGCGGCCACCCGGGTATCAACCGAGGGCATATGCTCACGAAGGAAGCGAAGCTCCTGGCCGACTAAGGGTCCGCCGTAAAACGCACGAACAGCTACCAGCTGCACTTGCCCTTCGGCGAAGTCGACAACCTGTAGCGCACCGGGCTGCTCAATCAGGCGTCTTATGTATTGAGTGACTACTTGCTCCGGGCTGATCAGTACATCAACAGGGCAGGCGGCGTCATCGAATAACCTGGAATCCTTGAGATAATCGGGCTGGCGGATACGGGCAATTTTGGTGGGTGAGCGGAATAAGGTCCAGGCAACCTGGCAGGCGATCATGTTGACTTCGTCGCTATTGGTGACAGCGACTAACATGTCTGCGTCATCAATTCCGGCTCTGCGTAAAACTGAAGGGAAAGATGCCTTGCCTTCTATGGTACGGATATCAAGACGATCCTGCAGTTCGCGAAGGCGGTCACTGTCAGTATCGACGACGGTGATGTCATTCTCTTCAATAGCCAGGTTTTCAGCTAAAGTCCCCCCGACCTGACCTGCGCCGAGAATGATTATCTTCATGATGTTCCCTATTATTTATTGTTTTCTGCTGTGTTTTTTATAGCTGATGCCGAAAGCATAACAACTGCTCGCTGGGTTGCAACAGGGGGTGTAATTCACTTATCCGGCTGTCTTTCTTAGAAGGGCATAATAAAATCCATCATGGCCACCCTGCTGCGGAAATAATTGCCGACCGGCGTTACAACTCTGCCCCCAAGAGGCGTTAATGATCTCCTCATTTGCATCCGGTTGCGCTTCAAGAAAACTGGAAATCTGATCACTGTTTTCTGCGCGGAGCACAGAGCAGGTGGCGTACAACAGCAACCCTCCCGGTTTAAGTAAGGGCCATAATGTTTGCAACAGCTGCTGTTGGAGGGTGGCGAGCTGGGGAATGTCTTCTCGCCGCCTCAGTAGCTTTATGTCGGGGTGTCGACGGATTACACCGGTGCCGCTGCAGGGAGCATCAAGGAGTATTCGGTCAAACAGTTCTCCATTCCACCAATCGTCAGGTTTGCCGGCATCAGCGACTTTAACTTCGGCAGTAAGTCCTAATCTTGACAGGTTTTCATGAATGCGGGATGACCGGGCCTGGTCAATTTCGAGGCAAGTAAGGGAATCAATGGCGGGCTGATGTTCTAAAATGTGACAACTTTTACCACCAGGAGCTGCGCAGGCATCCAGTACCCGTTGCCCGGGTTTGAGCCGCAACAGGGTTGAGGAAAGTTGAGCCGCTTCATCCTGAACGCTGACATCACCCGCGGCGAAACCTGGCAGCTCGTGAGGATCGCAGGGGGACTGCAAGTTAATGGATACAGTACTGAATTGGCCGGCAGAAGCGGGAAAATTTTGCTCGTGGCAGCGCTGCAAGTATTGCACTCGAGAACCCTGTTGCTGGTTTACTCGCAGCGTCATGGGGGAGCGTTCATTATTGGCGTCGGTTATTTCGCGCCACTGCTCTGGCCAGTCTCTTTGAAGTTGCTTAATGAGCCATTTGGGATGGGCGGTGGCAGGTACATCACTGTTTTGAAGTTGGGGTTCGAGTGTCTCTGATTCACGCTGGTAACGCCTTAATACTGCATTGAGAAGCTTACTGGCCCAGGGTTTCTTAAGATCCTGGCAGGCAGCGACGGTTTCACTTATCGCGGCATGTGAAGGGATATGCATGTGGCGGAGTTGATAGAGACCCAGTAAAAGTAGCGCTTCTACATCGGTGTCTTTATCCCGCAAGGGCTTTTCAAGCAACATGGAACTCAGAGAACGCAAGCTGAAATACCAACGGCAAACTCCGTAGCAAAATTCGCTCAGCAATGCCTGTTGCCGGGGTTCTACGCGTTCATTGGCTTTTGGAAGCACTTGAGAAAGTGAGCGGCCCTGGTAAATAACTTGTTGCAAGGTGACAGCTGCGTGAGCTCTGAGTGAACGGCTCATGAAAATGTTTGGCC
This sequence comes from Aestuariirhabdus sp., assembly GCA_030622755.1. Taxonomy (GTDB): domain Bacteria; phylum Pseudomonadota; class Gammaproteobacteria; order Pseudomonadales; family Aestuariirhabdaceae; genus Aestuariirhabdus. The sequence goes on from JAUXFT010000152.1 coordinate 5,451, forward strand.
GGGTTTGAGTTGTTCGCTTCGGCTATTAAGAATGTCTTTAGCGCTTAATGATTTTGCCCCGGGAAATTGCAACCTGAGTAGACGTAAAGCACCCTTTCCGCAGCTCACATCAATACCTTCAGGATCACTATGAATGATGGTGCCGGGTTTATCCTCGAAGCTACCAGGAATCGCTAGTGCTTCCCAAATACGGACACGATCAGAACCCAATTCGGTATGACTTACAGGCCATGGATTAAAGGCACGTACCTGGAGTTCGAGTGAAGAGGCATCAAGACTGAAATCGAGGTGGGCCTCCTTTTTGCGGAGCTTGTGTGCATAACAGGCTTCCTTGTCGTCCTGCTGTTCGCCAATACTGGTGCCATTGGCGATTTCATCTATGGCTTCTATGAGCGCTGCCCCACCGATTTCTTGCAGGCGATCATGAAGTTCACTGGCTGTATCAGTCGGTAAAATCGGACATTCAACGGTGACCAGCATATCTCCGGTATCGAGACCTGCGTCCATCTGCATGATGGTCACGCCAGAACGATCATCACCCGCTGCAATGGCTCGTTGTATGGGTGCGGCGCCACGCCATCGGGGCAACAGTGATGCATGAATATTAATGCAACCCAAACGTGGGGTATCCAGTATGACTTGGGGTAACAGTAACCCGTAAGCAACAACAACCATTAAGTCAGGTTTCAGGTCAGCCAATTGTTGTTGATCAGCAGCGTCCTTAAAATTCACAGGTTGGAAGATACTGATATCATGCTCCATTGCAAGAGCTTTTACGGGGCTGGGTGTCAGCTTGCGACCACGCCCTGCAGGCCGGTCGGGTTGTGTGTACACACCAATGATTTGATGCTGACTATCAAGCAGGGTTTGCAACTGATATGCAGCAAAGTCAGGGGTTCCTGCGAACAGTATCCGTAGTGGCGGGCGAGTCATGACAGATCCTGTATGGAGGGTTTAGCGGGCATTAGAACGGTGGATTTTATCAAGTTTTTTGCGAATACGATTGCGCTTTAACGGAGATATATAATCGACAAAAAGCTTACCATTGAGATGATCAACTTCATGCTGGATACAGACGGCAAGCAAACCATCACACTCCATAGTGAAGGGGTTGCCGTCCCTGTTGAGGGCATCAACACGAACTTTTTCAGGGCGTTCAACGATTTCAAAAAACCCGGGTACTGACAGGCAACCTTCCTGACTCTCTTCAATGGTATCGGATATTTGTGTGATCCGGGGATTAATAAACACCAAAGGGGCACTCTTATCTTCAGTGATATCGATCACCACTACCCTTTTGTGGACGTTAATCTGTGTGGCAGCAAGGCCTATTCCGGGCGCATCGTACATGGTCTCCAACATATCGGCAGTGAGCTTATGTAGTGAGTCATCCACAATTTCTACGGGTTTAGCTTCAGTACGCAGACGTGGATCGGGGAATTCAAGAATGTCGAGTAGTGCCATGGCGGGTCAGGATTTTCCAGTAATACTTCCAGTTATAAAAGGTAGGCCGCATTAGGCCAGATAGCTTCATGTGCAGCAACCGAGAACAATTTTAAGGGCATGCGGTGCTGTTGACAATTAACATCGTTGCAAAGCAATTGGCTGAGAAAGGATCGGTTGTTGTAGTAATTATGTAAGATGTGCTGCTAAGATTATGAACAGTATGGGTTTAATCTTCTGGTCTGTGACTTGGGTCGCGACTGGTTCGCTGTAAAAATGAGTAGTTTGGGCTATATTTGGCTACTACATAATAATTAAAGTTACACTTGCGTGACACCACATAGGGAATGTAAATCATGAGGAAATCGCTGCTGGGAGCCGCCCTGCTCTGCTTACTGAGTTGGTTTGCGATCGCCGACGACAGTCCGATGAAAAACGGACACCCCGATGACTATACCGTCGTTAGGGGGGACACCTTATGGGACATCTCCAATACGTTCCTGAATACTCCCTGGTTGTGGCCAGAGATCTGGCATGCAAACCCTCAAATTGAAAATCCTCACCTGATTTACCCTGGTGATGTGATAAGCCTTGTTTATATCGATGGTAAGCCGAGATTGACTGTGTCATCCCGTGGTGAAGCCAGTAGAACCATAAAACTTGGGCCGAAGGTTCGCTCTACTCCGATGGATTCGGTTATTCCATCAATTCCCCTTGATAAGATAAACGGATTACTTAAGCGCAGCAGGGTCGTAGACAAGCCTGAAGATTTGACCAAGGCACCCTATGTTGTTGCTGCCGCCCAGGAAAGGGTTATCAGTGGATTGGGTGATCAAATATATGCACGGGGTGACTTTGATGCTACAACTGCAGCGTATGGCGTTTATCGTAGGGGAGAATTGATTGTTGATCCCGAAACCGGTGAAGTACTGGGGGTCATGGCTATTGATTTGGGTGCAGCAGATGTAAAACAGCTTCAGGGTGATGTTGCTACTCTTACGTTGACGCGCAGTGAAAGCGAAATCCTTGCAGGAGATCGTTTGTTGGCTAGCGAGGAGCGTCGTCTGGATTCAACGTTCTTCCCAAGCGCACCCGATACTCAGATTAATGGCGAGATTCTGGCTATCTCCGGGGGTATCAGTCAGATTGGCCAGTTTGATAGCGTTTTGATCAACCGAGGCGAACGGGATGGCATTGAGTCGGGAAATATTTTAGCGATAAACCGCAGCCTGACGGTATTGGATGCAGAGAAAAAGCACAAAATAACGTTGCCAGAACATAAGGTCGGGATATTAATGGTCTATCGTACTTTTGAGAAAGTGAGCTTTGGCTTGATATTGGAAACTCAGGAACCATTGCTGGTAGGGGATAAACTGGAAAACCCATAAACCCTAAA
>JAUXFT010000090.1 GCA_030622755.1 Aestuariirhabdus sp.
ACAGGCTACAGGCTACAGGCTACAGGCTACAGGCTACAGGCTACAGAAATATTGGAGTTCACTACCTAGAGTACGGTTATATGCTTTTGAGTAATGTGTCGTTGAGGTTTGATTGTTGTCTGAACAATATCTGATCAATTGCTGGGAAGTTAACGGTTCAGTATTCTGGTTTCGTGAGCTGTTAAAACTCCGGGGAAATGATTTTTGATTTTTTAACTTAAAAACCTTTCCGGAACATGTAGAGCGTCAGGGAGGAAATTGAGGGTAAAATCTTATCCGGTAAGGTTCAGTATTTGCCTCCAGCTACATTTGCCAACATTAGAAAAACCAGCATTCTGGTGAATAAATACGATCGAGTTAAACACATGCACCCGGTTTGTCATGATGTTTAAACCGGGGGTTGAAGCTTACATTGACTAGATCTCCAATGTCTTAAGGATGAAGGCTTGTTCAAAAGCAATTTCTCGCATGCTGTCATATCGGCCGGAAACGCCGCCATGGCCTGAATCCATTAAAGTCTTTAGAAGTAACAGGTTTGAGTCGGTTTTTTTGTGTCTGAGTTGTGCAATCCATTTCGTAGGTTCCCAAAATTGTACACGAGTATCTTCCAGTCCGGACGTCACCAGAAGGTGTGGGTATTCTTGGGCTTTCACGTTATCGATAGGTGAGTAACTGGCGATATAGTCATATACCTCTGTCTGTGAAGGATCGCCCCATTCATCGTATTCTGTCTGGGTGAGAGGGAGGTCCGGGTCCAGCATGGTGTTCAGTACATCGACAAAGGGCACATCGGCTATTGCTGCGAGATACAGCTCCGGAGCTTTATTTAGAACGGCGCCAATAAGTAAACCACCGGCACTGCCACCGGAGATAATAAGTTTGCTCGGACTGGTAAAGCCCTGGCTGATCAAGTAACGGCTGCAGGCGATAAAATCTTCAAAGCTGTTTTTCTTTTGTAGCAGCTTACCCTCATGATACCAGGCTTCACCCAGGCAGCCACCGCCACGTACGTGTGCTATTGCAAAGATGAAGCCTCGCTCGAGAAGATTCAGGCGGGCATGAGAAAACCAGGGGTCCAGGCTTTCTCCATAGGCGCCGTACCCATAGAGCAGGGTTGGTGCTGGTTGTGAAAAGCTGCTTTTTAGTCCAACCAGCGTTACCGGGACTTTTATATTATCAAAGCTGGGACACTCAGTTCTGAAAGTTTTAAAGCGTTCCGGATCGTATCCTCCAACGACTTCGATCTCTTTTAGTTTGAAGTGTCGTCCGCTAACGAGATCAATATCCCAAATGCTGGCGGGAGAGACCAGGGATTCATAGCGAACCCGTAAAACATTAGACGATATCGCTACGTTATCGACGCAGTCTAAGGAGCAACATGCTTCCGGAAATTCGAGGTATTTATCTTCTGCTCTAACCACGGCTCCAACCGCCGCGGGCTCCTGAGATAGAACGCGAAGTCTTGCAAGTCCGTCGATACGTTCAGCGACTACGAGAAAATCAGCCAGTATTTCGATATCTTCGACGGTGGTGTTGTCGCTGTGAGGTAGCAGGGTGTTCCACCGGGCTTCATTCGTCTGATTATGTTCGGTTGAATGCAGGGCGAAGTTAATGCCTGAGGCATTGCTGCGGATGATAAAATCCTGACCATTGTGATCCACGTAGTATTCGTGATTGTCACGACGGGGACTGAAACAGTGTAACGATCCGCAGGCAAGGGTCGCGATCGCGCCATACCACACCTCGGTGGAGGTTTTACTGCCGCTTTCAACGATGAGGTATGCGTCAGATTTTGATCGATATCCATGGATGAAATAACGTTCGTCCAGCTCTTCAAATAACACGCTGTCTGCTTCTTGCGATGTTCCTAGTTGGTGGGTTCTCAGCTGAAAAGGGCGCTGCTGATCATTCAGAACGCCGTAGTGGAAGCCCTTGCTGTCCATGCTCCAGATAAGATTGCCGCTGCAATCATTCAAGGAGTCTTTCAGAAGTTGCTCTGTATTAGGATCGAGTACCTTTACCTGATACCTTTCATCTCCAGTAGTATCAACGCAATAGGCCAACAGGTTTTGGTCTGGGCTAACCTCAAGGCAGCCCAGTTCGAAAAAATCATGATTGGCCGCCAGACTGTTTTCGTCGAGTAGTAATTGCTCTTGCCCGGTGTCCAGGTTGCGGCGCCAATGCTGCTCATAGTCTTGTCCCTGAATAGTTCGCGTGAAATATTCATAATCCTGCCATTGATAGGGTACAGACAGATCGGTCTCTCGTATTCGCCCTAGCAACTCCTGATAGAGTTGTTCCTGTACATCAAGGGTAGGCTCCATGACTTGCTGACAATAGTTGTTTTCATCTTTCAGATAAGCAATGACTTCAGGGTCATCTTTATCCTGCAACCAGTGGTATGGATCGCTGTGTTGGTCATCGTTTGACTCAGCATAAGCAATGTCTGTGTTTTGTTTGCGTGGAGCAATAGGGGGAGAGGTTGTCATGGTTTGATTGGGTGACTTGTTGCGATGAATTCCATATTATACTGCGGCAGATTCGCAGACTAACAGTGTAGGATTATATGGAAGCACAATACTATTTGTGGGCATTGGGTATTTACGGGCTTTCGGCACTAGGGTGCATAATCGTCTGGTATCGAATGACGCGCGGAATATCCATCCGAGCTGTGAAAGTATTCCTTCGGGGTAGTGCCTGGATAGCCCTTTGTACTATCTGGCCTGTAGCCGAGGAAAGTATCTCCTTATCTCCAGCTTTTTTTACCATGCTGTTTGACGGATTAACCCATGGTGTCGATGAGATGATGCGTACCGGACGTATTTTGGCCGGGTTGTGGGTGTTATTGGTAGTGCTGATTCTGTTTGATTTAATATTTAATCGTTCCCCCGAAAAGACACCGGAAGATGATTCTCAAGCGGCTTCTGTTTGATCTGAAAGAGTGTTTAAACCTTTTTTTATATGGTTTAGATGATTCGTTTAAGTTTTTGATTTATAAGGCAATGTGTTGTCGTTTGTTGAGATTAAGTGCTGATGTGTGAATTGTTGGGTATGAGCGCGAATGTGCCGACCGATATCTGTTTCAGTTTTACTGGCTTGATGGAGCGAGGCGGTAATACCGGGCCTCATTCTGATGGTTGGGGTATTGTGTTTTATGAGGGTGGTGCAGTCAGAGAGTTCAGGGACTGGCAGCCTGCATGTCGTTCTAAAATTGCCGCCCTGGTGAAGCAGTATCCGATCAAGAGTCAAACGGTTATCAGTCATATCCGTCAGGCAAACTCAGGTAGGGTATGTCTGGAAAATACACATCCCTTTGTGCGTGAGTTGTGGGGACGACAATGGACTTTCGCCCACAATGGCCAACTTAAAGGGGTCAAAAAACTACCCCTGGGCACCTATCGGCCTGTGGGAACCAGCGATAGTGAATATGCTTTTTGCTGGATACTTGATCAAATACGGCAGCGTTTTCCTAAATCTCCCCAGAATCTCAAACCGCTCTGGAATCTTATTGAACAGTTGTCTAGTGAATTAAGCGGATACGGTGTGTTCAATATGTTATTCAGCGATTCCAGACATCTTTATTGTTTTTGTAGCACAAAACTGTGCTGGATTACCCGTAAGGCACCCTTTGCTGAAGCGGTGCTCAAGGATGCTGAGTTATCTGTCGATTTTAAAAAAGAAACCACACCCGATGATATTGTGAGCGTGATTGCAACGGCGCCTTTAACGGATAATGAATATTGGCAGCGGATGGAAGTGGGGGAGTTCCGAGTGTTTAAGGCGGGCAAGTTACTCGCATGAGGTTTTTGTCCTAAGCGATTTGTTGTTACGTTTAAAGCCAATCAACCGATTAATCGTCAGTATTCCAGGCAATAAAAAGCCCTCTATATTAGAGGGCTCAGGATAACGCCTGAACTATTGTGAACGACAGGTTATTGAACTCTGGGCTATTGAACTGATTCGTTATCGGTAAACACACCGTCAAATAATACGCTTGAAAGATAGCGTTCACTGGAATCAGGCAGGATTACCACGAAAGTTTTCCCCGCATTCTCTTCTCGTTCAATTGCTTTAAGCGCAGCAGCGACCGCAGCGCCTGATGAAATACCCGCGAGAATGCCTTCCTCTTGCATTAAGCGTTTAGCGGTAGCAATGGCTTCGTCGTTCCCAATTTGTTCTACTTCATCGACCATATCCAGATCAAGGTTGCCGGGTATAAAGCCTGCACCTATGCCCTGAATTTTGTGAGGCGACGGCGTCAGTTCTTCATCAGCAAAGGTCTGGCTGATTACTGGAGAGTCTTCGGGTTCAACGGCAATGCTGATAATCTCTTTCCCTTGCGTCAGTTTGATGTAACGGGAGATCCCGGTAATGGTGCCACCGGTTCCCACCCCGGAAACCAATACATCAATCTCTCCGTCGGTGTCATTCCAGATTTCGGGTCCGGTCGTGCTTTCGTGGACTGCCGGGTTTGCCGGGTTTTCAAACTGTCTGGGCATAAAGTAATGATCGGGTTGTTTGCTGGCGAGTTCTTCTGCAGCAGCAATGGCTCCTTTCATACCTTTGGCCGGTTCTGTAAGGACTATGGTTGCGCCCAGAGCTTTCATCAGTTGGCGGCGCTCCAGGCTCATGGAAGAGGGCATGGTGAGAGTGATTCTGTAGCCACGTGATGCAGCAACAAAGCACAGGGCAATGCCGGTATTGCCACTGGTGGGTTCAATAATCTCCATTCCTTCTTTAAGGTCGCCAGACTTCTCGGCTTCCCAAATCATATTGGCACCAATACGGCACTTGACACTGCCAGCTGGATTGCGGCTTTCAATTTTGGCGTAGAGTTTGGCATTTGGGGCTAGTTTATTCAGCTTTACCAAAGGAGTGTTACCGATGGTCAGGGAATTATCTTCGTATAATTTGCTCATCTGAGGAGTACCGGTTGAATCAGTGAATTTACGTTTAGTTAACCACTATAAATGAGGATCATGAAATCTGATATTAGATTTTATTGTGGCTTAATAACTGAATCATCTAAGGCGTAATCAATTGGTTGATACCTCAACTACTCTTCGCTAGAGTGTCGACCTTAATTGCATGTATTACTCCTTACACCAACCCCGATTGCCGGTGATGCAGGGCAAAATCTGCCTGAATCACAATCAGCAAGGATTACCTGAAATGAAATTCGACAGTACTGAGCAGTACGTAGCTACCGATGACCTCAAAATGGCAGTGAATGCCGCGATTACTTTGCAGCGTCCATTGTTGGTGAAGGGCGAGCCTGGCACCGGTAAAACAATGTTGGCGGAGCAGGTAGCTGAATCCTTGGGCTATAAATTGATCACCTGGAACGTAAAGTCGACGACCAAGGCCCAGCAAGGCCTCTATGAGTACGATGCGGTGTCAAGATTACGCGACTCCCAGTTGGGTGATGACCGCGTCCACGATATTGCCAATTACATTGTTAAAGGGAAATTGTGGGAAGCGTTCGAGGCCGGCGAGCAGGTGGTCTTGCTGATCGATGAGATTGATAAAGCGGATATTGAGTTTCCAAATGATCTGTTGCAAGAACTCGATCGAATGGAGTTCTTTGTGTATGAACTACAGAAGCTGGTAAAGGCGAAGACAAGGCCGATTATTATCATCACCAGTAACAATGAAAAAGAACTGCCCGATGCTTTCCTGCGTCGCTGCTTCTTCCACTACATCAATTTCCCTGACCGCGACACAATGAACAAGATTGTTGATGTGCATTATGAGGGCATTGCCGAGAAGCTGGTGAAAGAGGCGCTTGAAGTCTTCTTTGATGTTCGCAAGGTACCGGGCTTGAAGAAAAAACCCTCTACTTCTGAACTGATTGACTGGATTAAATTGCTATTGGCAGATGATGTCGGTGCGCGGTTGCTGCAAGAGCGTGACCCGACCAAGGCTATTCCGCCATTATGTGGAGCATTGGTAAAAAATGAGCAAGATGTACAGCTTCTTGAACGTTTAGCATTTATGACTCGCCGTCAGAACCGCTAGGGCTTTGATACTATGTTGTTAGATTTTTTTGCTGAGTTACGTGCTGCTCGAGTGCCAGCTACTTTACGGGAGCTTCTTGATTTGATGGAAGCGCTTGATAAAAGGGTAGTGTTTGCAAGCGTAGATGAGTTCTATTTTCTCGCGCGTACCTGTCTGGTGAAGGATGAACGGCATTTTGACAAATTTGACCGTGGTTTTAGCGCCTATTTCGAAGGTTTAAAAAACCTGGATGATGCCCTGCAAGCGATGATTCCTGAAGAGTGGTTGCGTAAGGAGTTCGAGAAGTTTCTGTCTGACGAGGAAAAAGCCAAAATCGAATCCCTCGGTGGTCTTGATAAGCTCCTGGAAGAGTTTAAAAAGCGTCTCGAAGAACAGGAGAAAAGGCATCAGGGCGGAAATCGCTGGATAGGTACGGGGGGGACTTCTCCATTTGGTGCCTATGGTTACAATCCTGAAGGTATACGCATAGGCCAGGAGGGTGGTCGTAATCAACGTGCCGTGAAGGTCTGGGACCAGCGGGCTTTCCGAAATCTGGATGAAGATGTCGAGCTGGGTACGCGCAATATTAAAATGGCACTCAGGCGATTGCGAAAATTTGCCCGTCAGGGCGCTGCTGAAAATTTAGACATAGAGGATACGATTAATTCGACGGCGCGAAATGGTGGTTGGCTCGATATTAAAATGGTTCCTGAACGTCATAACGCCGTGAAGGTCTTGCTGTTTTTTGATATTGGCGGAACTATGGACGCGCACGTAAAAGTGTGTGAGGAGCTTTTTTCCGCGTGTCGTACTGAATTTAAACACCTGGAATTCTATTACTTTCACAACTGTCTTTATGAAAGTGTTTGGCAGGATAATGTGCGCCGCATGAATGATCGTACTCCTACCTGGGATCTACTGAATACCTATGGATCGGACTACAAGGTGATATTTATCGGGGATGCCTCAATGGCACCTTATGAAATTAGCCATGTGGGTGGTAGTGTCGAGCACTGGAATGAGGAGCCTGGTTCACAGTGGATACAACGGATTACCGAGAAGTTTAATAAAGTCATCTGGCTAAATCCGCACCTGCCAGATAGCTGGGAATATACGCATTCAACCCAGATGATTAAACAACTCGTTGAACACCAGATGTATCCCCTCACCGTTAAAGGCCTGGAAGATGGTATGAAATACCTGAGTAAATAATTACTGCTCCAGGTATTGGTTGATATCAACCTCGTCAATCTGCTCTTGCGCAAGGTACTTTTGTGCGTATTGCTGGTAAACCCCACTGCTGAGAAATAACTTGTATAGCTCAGGATCAATGTGTTGATCCTGAGCCATGAAGTTCATGATTTTCAGTGATTCGCTGAGTGATTTTGGCGTTTTATAGGGTCTGTCAGAAGCGGTTAAAGCTTCAAATATATCTGCAATGGCCATTATTCGCGCACTTATGGATAAATCTTGCTTTACTAATCGCTTGGGGTAGCCGCTACCATCCATTTTTTCATGATGCCCCCCTGCAATCGATGGAACTTCTCTCAAGTGCCGAGGGTAGGGTAGCTTTTCAAGCATGATGATGGTTTGCACTATATGATCATTGATCATATATCGTTCTTCATTATTCAGGGTGCCTTTGGCTATCGTCAGGTTATAGAGTTCACCTCGATTGTATTTATATTCTGGCGTATCGATTTTAAATCCATAGGGATTGTTGTCGGTAATTTGCTCACCTTCAGGTCGCTTAATAATATGATCCTGTTTATTGGCCAGTAATGGCTCTTGTACTGGCAAGGTAACCGGAGGTGAGGCCTTTTTTCGCTGGCTTTCTTCCCATGATATACCTATGGAATCATCCAGGGTTCTTAGCCATGTTTGCCGGGCAACTTTTTCCAGGCGTAGCATTTTTTGCTCTGACATGAATTCGCCACCTTCGTTGCATTTAGCAATAAACACAAACTCTTCATCAAGACGTGCCAGGGTGGTATTTCTTGCTTTAGCCAGCTCAGTTTCATCTCCTCCAGCGTGCAGAGCTATCCAGTAATCGAGTTGTGCGTCGCGCTTAAGAACTTCAAACCGCATGCGGATCTCGTGAATTCGGTCGTAAAGCGTCTCAAGCTTTGTTGCTTTATCGACGACAAATTCGGGTGTCGTAACCTTACCGCAATCATGAAGCCAGGATGCAATATCAAGGGCTTCCCATTCATCATCGGACAGATGAAAGTCGGTATAGGGGGCACTATTACTATCGTGTGCTGCACGACATAACATCCTGGTTAATTCGGGGACGCGTTGGCAGTGACCTCCGGTATAGGGAGATTTGGCATCAATAGCACCCGCAATTAATTTAATGAAAGCGTCTAACAGGCGTTTTTGCATGAGTGCTAATTGCTTGCTCTCGAGCGAGACGGCAGCAAAACCCGATAGGGCATTAACAAATGCCAGTTTGTTGGTATCCAGGGCAGTATCTGCAGCGGTGAAAATTAGACAGAGTAATCCGAAGCTTTGCTGTTGGCGATCCCGCAGAGGAATCGAAACCAGGGATACTTCATCCACATTCAGGCTTGCAACTACCGATGCAAGGGGATGCGACACGCTGCCTGTAATATGATGATTTGTAGATTTAACTTCCTGCAATGCTTTGATGAGAGGCTCGTTGTGGTTATTGATATCTATAAGAGGAAGTTTGCATGATATTCGTCCATTCTTACCGTAGGCTTGTGAGGGTACCAGGTGCGCTTCTTTTTCGTCAATAAGGTAGAGCAAGGCTGCGTCGGCATGGCATATCTCCCGGGTTTCAATCAGGACGCGGGTTTGCAAATCGTCGAAGTTTTTTTCCCTGGCAAGGGAATCAGTAAGATTGAGGAAGCGGGAGATTGTTTGTGCCATTTCACGCATGGATTCGGCAAGTTCGTCGACCTCTTTGATTACGGATTTAATGTGCAGCGGACTATTGAAGTTAAGTTGTTTTATTGCTCCCGCGTGAGCTGCCAGGGTTTTTAAAGGCGTCGATATCCGTTTGGCGACAAGCCAGGCTAATGGTAGAGAAAAAAGCAGTATTAGAAGCGTAATTATTGCAGATTGCCATCGGATACTTATCGCCTCGGCAAGCAGTTCATCCCTGGGTGCAATGATGATTGCCAGTAAACCCAGTTCGGTTGAGCTTCCTACTTTACGTATTCCTCCTATCCAGCGCTTATCCAGGTAAGAAAAGTTGAGTTCTTTAGGTGCTATGTGATCACCGACTTCAAACCAACCAAGAACAGGGCTTTCCAGTTGTGAAAGATGAGACATGGTTACTTTGTTATCGTCAAGCATCTGTATGCTTTGCGTTGGATCTTTATACGCTAATACTTCCCCAAAAGGATTTACGATAATTACTTCTGCCGAAGGGCTAATGTGTTGCTTTGCTACTGTTTCTGAGAGCTGTTGCAGAGTGACGTCGACAGCGATCACTGATTGACTACCCTTCAATGGCTGAGCAATAGTTATGCCCACGGTTTGCATGAAGAAAAACAGATAAGGGTTGGTAGTTATTCTCTTATCTGCAACGATTGCTTGCTGGTACCAGGGACGAGTACGAGGGTCATAGTTGCTGGAAGGCAGGGTTTGTCGAGAGATTTCTTCTAGTTTATTATTGAAGAATACACGTTCAAATCTGGATGGTTCAGAATCATTCTGGTCTATATGGTCTGCCATGATTACCGCGGGAGAGGGTGCATTAAAGCGGGCAGACAGATTCGCATCAAGGCGCCTGACAATGAAATAGTCACCATCATCATAGCCGATCTGTAATCCGGCTATTGCCGGGTGTTCTTCCAGGGCTTTGTGAAAAAGAGGAAGGTAGTTTAACCGTTCACTGAAAGGATCTGTCTTTTGCTGGTTTATTTCTTCAATTTTATTGTTCCCCTGATCGATAAAGGCCATCAGGGACAATGAGTGTTGTATAGGTTCGTAGGTGATTTTCAGATTCTGGGTTAATTGTTCATGTATCTGTTCGAACAACCGATGAGAAGCGGAATATATAATCTCGCTGGACTTTTGGTAGTTGTACCAGGCTAATGAACTTCCAAGGATTAGAAGCAAACCTGTGATTAATGTAGCGATCTGGATCTGTATGGGATATCGGTAGACAGGTTTGGTGTTTTCCACGTGCAGTCCTTGCTGAAATCTAACGCTATGTTATCCATCATGCTTACTATAGTTTAATAGAGATTTGTTGGTTCTGAAGCGTTTGTAAGGGAGAGAAGAGGTAGCAATTGTTAGAAAATCACAGGACCTAGTGTAGGGAATCGTTATAAACGGAGCTAAGTAAAAAATGAAGTTGTTAGTGACGGGTGGTACCGGGTGCATTGGCTATCAATTGCTTCCAACGCTGGTTGAAGCTGGACATACATTGTGGGTGTTGACCAGGCGGTCTGCTGATAAATTCGATACCTGTAATGGGAACATTACCTATATCCGGAATTTTGATGACGCCCCCGAAGTTGATGGCGTTATTAATCTGGCAGGTGAAGGTATTCTTGATCGCCGCTGGAGTGAAAAGCGTAAGCAGGAACTGTTGGATAGCAGAATTGATCTCACTGCTCGATTGTTGAGTTGGATGGAGCAATGCCGGGTAAAACCCAAGGTGCTTATTAGCGGCTCGGCGGTGGGATATTACGGCTTCCATGAGCAGAATGTACTGCTGGATGAGAGCTGTCCATCGGCTCAAGACTTCGCCGCTACTCTCTGTCAGCGCTGGGAATCTGAGGCGTTAAAGGCAAAAGAGTTTGGCGTGCGGGTTTGTATCCTGCGTATCGGTGTTGTACTTGCAGGGGAAAGTGGGGCGTTAGCGAAAATGTTATTACCGTTTCGCCTGGGGTTGGGCGGACCAGTAGCGAATGGAGAACAGATGTTTTCCTGGATCCAAAGGGAAGATCTGGTAGCTATGATGATGTTTTTGCTGCATTCACCAGATCAGGAGGGGGTTTTCAATGCGACGTCACCCATTCCAGTGACTAATAAGGCCTACAGTGAGGAGATTGCAAAAGCAGTAGGCCGCCCGTGCTGGTTAACGGTGCCAGCTTATGCGCTTCGTTTGTTGCTCGGTGAGGGAGCTGATCTTTTGGTTAAGGGTCAGGCAGTGATGCCGACCCGATTCAGTCAGCTGGGTTTTGAATTTCGATACCCTGAGATAGAGGGTGCGATACGTCATTCATTAGAGAACTAACTAAGTCCCTGCCAGAAATTATTGACGAAGAATGCTTTTGATTTTCCATCAAAAGCATCGATAAAACGCTGAATGACTTAGTTGAGAATAATGTAAGTAACGTGTGGAAAAGGCTATTGCCAGATTAGGATTGTCTGTTTTTTCCTGAATAAAGGGGTGCTCTTAAAGGGGTGCTCTTAAAGGGGTGCTCTTAAAGGGGTGCTCTTAAAAGGGTGTGAAGTTTTTTCAGGAGCCCTGTCGAAAGGTTTATAGCCTTTCCAGGAAGATTTCTCAGTAAAGCCCTTATGAATCCAATCACCTCTTAATTCAGCCTTTCACCGTGTTCTGCATTAACAATGTCCATGAGGGCATAGCACTCCTCATGGGGATGACTGGATATAGCGATTACAGCGAAGCAGCTCAAAAATCCATTTTTAATGAATGTTAGGTGTCTTCAAACTCAACATTTTTCGGGTTTCAACCCAGTTGAAGGATTCATCATTTTCCAGCGCGTTGTGGTAAAGCTCATCAAGTTGCTGGTAAAGCTCTACTTCCTCATCAGGCATCCAGTGCAGACAATCTCCCCCTAGTAGCCAGAGCAGATCCCTGCTAATGAGCGGGGTAAGTTGGGGGAAATTACCGACAAAATTACTGATTAGTTGCTGGGTTTCGAATAGGACTGATTCTTCGTCGGCTACGGCAATTAACTCCGCAAGCTTTTCTGGTAGCGGACTTTGCTCCAGCTCCGGCATGCTTTCCGAGTCGATCATTTTTTGTAATTGTTGCTGCAGGTTCCGCATCAATTCAAGTCGATAGATGCCCGGGAAGAAATCGGTCATAGGGATTCCATAGTTAGGTGCATAGTCAGGTACATAGTCAGGTGAAAAGTGAGGTGCATTATAGACAGCAATTAATCAATTGTCAGGACTGACTGCAGTGCACCCACCATAGAGGTTTTAGGTTATACTCCGCGTCGCTAAAAACTTTGATTTATAATGTCGAGAGATCCTCTTGTATGGCTGATGCACTGGTTATATCCGGGCTTAGAAAAACGTATGGAAATGGTTTTGAAGCGCTCAAAGGAATTGATTTTCGGGTAAAGCAAGGGGACTTCTTCGCTTTATTGGGTCCTAACGGTGCAGGCAAATCGACCACCATCGGTATTATTTCTTCTTTAGTTACCAAAACTGCAGGAAAAGTCTCCATTTTTGGGCATGACCTGGACGTTGAGCTGTCTCTAGCAAAGCAATCATTAGGGGTAGTACCGCAAGAGTTTAATTTCAATCAGTTTGAGAAGCCGGTTGATATTCTGGTTACCCAGGCTGGTTATTATGGAATACCCAGGAAAATTGCCACTGAGAGGGCAGAATTTTATCTTAAAAAACTGGGTATCTGGGACAAGAAAAATGACCAGTCGCGACTGTTGTCAGGCGGAATGAAGAGGCGTCTGATGATTGCTCGTGCGCTTATTCATGAACCCCAATTATTGATTCTGGATGAACCTACTGCAGGTGTTGATATCGAACTCAGAAGAAGTATGTGGGAATTTTTACAGGGTATAAACCGTAGTGGGGTAACCATCATACTGACGACACATTATCTGGAAGAAGCAGAACAGCTGTGTCGGAACATAGCGATTATTGATAAGGGGTCGCTGGTAGAGAATACCTCGATGAAGAAGTTGCTTAACACGCTTCATGTAGAAACCTTTCTGTTGGATATTCCTGCTGGAGTACCGGAGAATCTTGAGCTGGAAGGCTATGGTAATAAAGTGCTGGATGAAAATACCTTACAAGTCGAAGTTGATAAGACACAAAACATCAATGAGTTATTTGTTGCTTTGCAGCAGCAGGGCGTTCAAGTAAGCAGTATGAGAAATCGTTCGAATCGATTGGAAGAGTTGTTTGTATCGCTTGTGGAAAAGCAGGAGGGGTTGCTATGAAAAATACAGACCTGCTAACAGCGTTTTATACCATCGTTTATAAAGAAGCACGTCGCTTTCTGAGAATTTGGCCACAAACATTATTGCCTCCTGCTATCACCAT
>JAUXFT010000169.1 GCA_030622755.1 Aestuariirhabdus sp.
TCCGAGAGTTGCTCACCTTTGTTGCGAGCAAACAGTTCCAGAAGATCAGCAACGTCCAGCCCGTCTCGTTCAGTTCCGGCGATGTCGAACGCAACCTGTCCTTCGTGCAGCATGATGGTTCGGTCGCCGACATCCAGCGCCTGGCGCATGCTGTGGGTGACCATCATCGCCGTCAGGTTTTGGGATTCAATGATGTCTTTGGTAAGCCCGAGTACAAAGTCTGCGGTTTTGGGGTCCAGCGCCGCGGTGTGTTCATCGAGTAGCAATATTTTCATTGGTTGCAGGGTAGCCATCAGCAAGCTAACGGCCTGGCGTTGTCCCCCGGAAAGTAAGCCCATGTGATCATTAAGGCGGTTTTCAAGGCCTAGCCCTAACGTTGCCAGGCGTTCACGAAATATTTCCGTATATTCCCGGCGGTTAGCCAGATGCAGGCCGCGTGTTTTTCCACGGCGCATCGCCAATGCCAGATTTTCTTCGATGGTTAAGGTTTCGCAGGTACCTGCCATAGGGTCCTGGAAAACCCGGGCAACATCTCCGGCGCGCTTTTCGGTAGAGAGGCGAGTGACGTCACGATCAGCGATATGTACCTCGCCGGAATCGATAGAAATTTCACCGCTCAATGCATTGAGTAGCGTCGATTTTCCTGCACCGTTGCTGCCAATCACTGTGACAAACTGGCCTTCGGGGATTTTCAAACTGAGCCCGCGAAGCGCCGGATTTTCTAATGGCGTGCCCGCATTAAAGGTAATCCTGATGTCATTAACGTCGATCATAAGCGGGCTCCCCGGCGTTTTGCTTGCCAGTTTGTCTTCATGCCCGGGAGTACGATAGCTATGGTTACCAGTACCGCTGTAATCAGGTTCAGGTCTTGCGCTTTGAGGCCAATAAAATCGGCGTTGAGCGCGAAAGCGATGGCCAGGCGATAGAGAATAGCGCCGAGTACGCAGGCGATAATGGCCAGTACTACGGTGCGGGTCGACATGATCGCTTCACCGCCGATGACGGCCGCGAGGCCAATCACGATGACACCGACACCCATGGTAACGTCGGCACTGCCCTGGCTCTGGGCAAACAGTGAGCCAGCGAGTGCAACCAGTGCGTTGGCGACGGCCATGCCGAGGATGGTGATCCAGCCGGTGGCGACGCCATGTGATCGAGCCATGCGGGCATTGGCGCCAGTGGCTCGCATCGACAGTCCAATATCGGACTTAAGGAACAGGATCAATAATCCCATAACAACGGCGACGATACCGGCGAAGGCGAGTGGGATGCTCAGGTAATAGATCATCGGCCAGGCTTCAACGGGAGTGAGTACGGTGTTTTCACCGAGCAGCGCAACGTTGGGTTTGCCCATGATACGTAAGTTGATCGAGTAGAGTGCGATCATCACCAGGATGGATGCCAGCAGGTGTAAAATCTTTAAACGAACATTCAGCCAGGCAGTTAAGGAGCCGGCCATGGCACCTCCAATCAGGGCCATGCCGGTTGCCAGCCAGGGATTGATGCCTGAGACGATAGCAGTAGCACTGATGGCCGCTCCGAGTGGAAAGCTTCCATCTACAGTCAGGTCGGGGAAGTCGAGAATTCGAAACGAAATGTAGACGCCCATAGCAACGAGACCGAACAGAAGTCCGGTCTCTATGGCGCCCATAAAGGCAATTAATGTCACACCAACCTCACTTTTATTTGATAACGGTCTTGGCGCTATCGATCAGGCTGGCATCGAGTTCAACACCCATGCGTGCAGCTGCACCAAGGTTGATGAACAGTTCAATACGCTCGACGCCTTCAACAGGAATGCTGGCCGGGCTTTCGCCATTTAAAATGCGGGCAACAATCACGCCGGTCTGGCGGCCAAGGTCGTAGTAATTAAAGCCTTGTGCAGCGATCGCACCACGCGCTACGGAGTCAGTATCGCCGGTGATGACCGGGATCTTGTTGCGTTCAGCGACTTTGATGATCGGCTCGAGGGCGGAGATCACGGTGTTGTCGGTAGGCAGGTAGATGGCGTCTACCTTGCCGATCAATGAACGCGCAGCGGTTTGTACATCTGATGATTTAGTAGCGGCAGCCTCGACCACACTCATGCCCAGCTTGGGGGCTTCTTCGTTAACCAGATTCACCAGTGACACTGAATTGGCTTCACCTGGGTTGTAGATGACGCCCAGGCGGGTAGCGTTCGGGACGACTTTTTTTACAAGCTCGAGATGTTTATTAATCGGCGACATATCGGTCATACCGGTAATAAATTCGCTTGGCTTATCAAGTGCGCTAACAAGCTTGGCACCGACAGGATCGGTTACTGCGGTGAACACCAGTGGAATGCCACGCGCTGATGCTGCGGCCGCTTGCGCTGATGGTGTGGCGATCGCGACGATGACGTCCGGAGATTCGCCAGCAAATTTCTTGGCGATCTGTGCAGCAGTAGTCGGACTACCCTGAGCACTCTCATAGCTCCACTTGAGGTTATCGCCTACGGTAAAACCTTTTTTGGCGAGTTCATCCTTAACGCCGTTACGTACTGCGTCAAGAGCGGGGTGTTCGACGATCTGGGTAATCGCAACGTGAACTTCCTTGGCTTGCAAGGTGGCGGCGCTCAGCGCGAGTACCGCGCTGGAAGCGAGGGAGAACAGGGTCTTCTTAAAGGTGGTCATATAAAGGTACATCCGTTGCTGTTTTATTGTTGTATTAGAGGTGTTGTAAGGGAATGTTATAGAAAATTGTCGTGGAAGCTACCGTAGCACAGTTTGTTTGGTGGTAAAAAGTGCGCGTTCATTGTGAGGTAAGTGACGTGAATTTTTTGCGATAGATAAGCGTATTTGCGAGTGCTGGCTATTTATTGTTATAAATGGAATAAAACGGGTTAATTATTGCGTAATTTACGTCTTTGGCGTGCAATTTTGCAATGTTTGGTGCATTAACTCCCTATATAATAGCGTCACGGCAGCAAAGATCCGGTTCTGTGTGCCCGGTGTGTCGATCAAGGGTAAAGCGGTTTGTCGCGAGCCTACCCGGCGAGCAGATGATAAATGAGAAGTGCCACAAGTGCTTTCTTTAACCTGGATCGATTCTCCGGTCGTCGGTCCGGTTTAATAATTATATGAATCCAGAGAGTTCCCGCCATGTCGGCATTCGATCATCGTAAATACCAGGCCTTTCCTCCCATCAAATTGCCTAACCGTCAGTGGCCTGACCAGGTTATCGACAAGGCACCGTTGTGGTGCAGTGTTGATCTGCGAGACGGCAATCAGGCGTTGATGGAGCCGATGAATGTTGCTCAGAAAAAACGCCTGTTTTTATTGCTGGTGGAGCTGGGTTTTAAAGAGATTGAAGTGGGCTTTCCCGCAGCGTCTCAGCTGGACTTTGATTTCTTGCGATTGCTGGTGGATGAAAGCCTGATTCCTGATGATGTCACCGTGCAGGTACTAACCCAGGCTCGAGAAGCATTGATCGCCCGTACCTTTGAATCATTGGCGGGGGTTAAAAGTGCCATCGTGCATATGTACAACTCTACCTCTACTGTGCAACGTGAGCAGGTGTTCCGTCTGGACACCCAGGGCATCAAGGACATAGCGGTCAACGGCGCTAAATTACTCAAGCGCTACGCTCAGCAGCATCCTGAAACTCACTGGACCTTTCAGTATTCACCAGAAAGCTTTACCGGCACTGAGCTGGAGTATGCGGTTGAAGTTGTGGATGCCGTAACCGAGGTATGGCAGCCAACCGCTGAGCATCCGGTTATTATTAATCTTCCGGCAACAGTGGAAATGTCCACTCCCAATGTGTACGCCGACCAGATTGAATGGTTTGCGACTCATGTCAAGCGACGCGAGGCGATGCACATTAGCGTGCACACTCACAATGACCGTGGTTGTGGTGTGGCTGCCGCTGAACTTGCTGTTATGGCCGGTGCTGATCGCATTGAGGGTACGTTGTTGGGTAATGGTGAGCGTACCGGCAATATGGATATCATCATTATGGCGATGAATCTTTATAGTCAGGGTGTTGATCCACAGCTAAATCTTGCCGATATGGATCGTATTGCACGCACGTACAAAGAGTGTACCCGGTTGCCGATTCATCCCCGTCATCCCTACGTCGGTGAATTGGTGTTTACCGCGTTTTCCGGCAGTCATCAGGATGCCATCAACAAATGTTTATCTGGTTATGAACCTGGCGATTACTGGCAAGTTGCCTACCTGCCGATTGACCCGGCAGACTTGGGGCGTTCCTATCAGGAAGTTATCCGTATCAACAGCCAGTCGGGTAAAGGGGGTGTAGCTTACGTGCTGGAGCGTGAGTACGGACTGCAATTGCCACGTTGGATGCAGATAGATTTCAGCCAACTCGTTCAGCAACATGCGGAATCACAAGCAACGGAAGTATCACCGCAGTCGATCAGGGAGTTGTTTCAGCAAAACTATGTTGAATCATCGGTTCCCTATCGTTTGAACGGTTACCAGGTGACTCGCCGTGACGATCAGGACAGTCTGGTTGCAGAAGTGCTTATAGGAACAGAAGAGGTCACTATCTCATCCCTGGGCGGCGGTGTCGTCGATGCTTTTGTTCAGGCGCTGCAGCCCCATACTCCACAAAATATTGGCGTTGTGGAATATTCCGAGCATGCACTGGGGCAAGGCGAAGATGCACAGGCCATTGCCTACGTGCAGTTAACCGTGGATGGCGCGCGAGTCTGTGGTGTCGGTATTAGCGAAGACATTGTTAATGCTTCACTTAGCGCTATTCTCAGCGCATTGAATCGGTCGCCAGCAGCGCAGCAGGTTTGTGCTGCCTGATTACTTGATATGGTTATCGACTGATTATTTTGAAAAAAAAGAGCGGACATGTGTCGCTCTTTTTCGTTGCAGATTCTGGTTGGTCAGGTAGCTTCTTTACCATCCGTATTTTTGGCGGAAATGTTAAGGCCAGAATGTATCTCTTCGCTAACCGAGCGTAAGTGAAGATCTCGCTGCGGGAAGGGGATTTCGATACCGCGCTGGCCAAGCGTCGTTTCCAGCTCCCAAAGGTACAGTGCGACAGGGCTGCCTCTTCTGGGTAGCTTGTTACCCTGGATCCAGACCACCAGTTCGAAATCCAGGCTGTTATCGCCAAAGTTGACCAGCCAAACATCCGGGGCATGCTCTTTATCGTTCAAGGTGAAAGAGACGTTAAGGGCGGCTTCGATGGCGGCACTTTGCACCAGGGTTTTATCGCTTCCGTAGGCGACCCCAAAGGGTACATGTATCCGGCGCAGGTCATTGGTATAGGTGTAATTGGTAACTCGCCCACTGATAAATTCGGAGTTAGGCACAAGAATGTCGATATTGTCCCAGGTGCTTATCTGGGTGCTGCGAACATTTATCGATTTTATGCGGCCACGCACACCGGATTCAAGCTCTACCAGATCGCCGACTTTGAGTGGTCGTTCGAACAGCAATATCAGTCCGGAAATAAAATTATTGAAAATCGATTGCAGACCAAAACCGATACCGACACCAAGCGCACCAACCACAATCGCCAGATTGGAAAAATCGATTCCCAGCATCGAGAAAGAGATCAGTAATGCCACAGAAATGATCAGGTAGTGCAGCATTCGGCCAATCGTAAATAAGGCTGATTCAGATATGCTTCTCTTGGCATCGGCAATTCTGGCAAGCCCTTTGCGCAGCAGGCGAGATATAAAAATCCCCACCATCATAATGACCACAAACCAGATAAGACTGTTGATGGTGATCGGTGATTCGTTGATCAGAAAAAGCGGGTAGTTCCATAATTCATCTAATGTCGTGAATGACTCTTCAAACAAGCCACGAACTTCTATCCAGTTAAGTTCCCACCAGCTGTGTTGCTGGGCGGCGATTTTCAGGTAACCGGATACCAGAAAGCCTATCTCCTGTTCCTGGTTTTCCAGGTTTTTCAGGTCACGGCGAAGTTCTTTCAGTCGATTCCAGGCTTTATCCTGCCTGGATGCATCCTGAAACTCTGAAGAAACTTCAATTAAATTGAATAATTTGGGAAGCGTTTCGAGAAGTTTTTTTAATTGAGGTTTGAGTTCTTCTCAGGCGATTTCTTGCCGGGATGGTATTTCCAGCTTGGCCCCTGTAGTGCTTTCTTCGAGTTGTTTTTCCAGTTCGGCCGCGATACTTTGATGTTGCAAGGATAATAATTTGATGTGATTTTTGAACAGTTCGGAGCGTTCAAGCAGTGCTTGTAGGTTCGTTGTGGTGTGAGTGTTTGAAGCTATGTGTTTGATTTTTAGTTTGTACGCTTCAGTGTTGGCGCGTTGAATGCGAAGGTTTATTTTTTTCAGCGCTTTGTCTAATGAGGTTATTCTTTTTGGCGCTGGCTTCAGGTGCTCGATGGCAAAATCTATGGTTTCTTCAAGGGTATTGAGTTTGTCGGTTATTATTTTTGATACGTTGTTTATGCGCGAGCGTTGCATGCCAGCCATTATTTGTTCGAATCGCTGTCTCAGAATTTCTGATGATGACAATAGTCGTTCATGTGATGAAGGCGGTAGCTTTCGGTAGCTTATGAGCTGTTCAGAAATGTTTTTCTGCTGCGCTGAATCAAAGCCTTTTAATCGCTTGGCGTCGTCGCTGTAGAGTAATAATTCGGTATCGAGCTAGGTTTTAAGACGAAATAGTTCCAGCCATTGTTGAACGCTGTAGTCTTTTCTGGGGTCTTCCAGTTTTGTTGAATCCAGCGGTTGATCGGCTGTTTCTTTGAATCTTTTTATCAGCTGTAAAATGATTTTCAGGTTTTTGCTGATAATCTCATCTTCAGAGTTCCCAAAGCTGTCCTGTAGGGTTGCTGCAATCGTGTCCAGGAATTGAACTTGTTGTTGATAGGGTAGCGTCTCCATTTGATGCCACCAGCCGGGAGCCAATTCTTGTACATCAAGTGAAATTCCCGGAGGGCTCCTTTTTTCCTCAGCCGCCTGGAGATGAACGGGCAGTAGTATCAACAATGCTAACAGCAGAAGAAATCTCATCGATAATCCTTTAAGGGCGCCTCTATTAATTTCTTGCGGCCTCTGCGTGACCTGAAGCGTGCAGATACAAGGCGTAATCCACAGGGAAGGCTGGTTGCCTTTCCAAGGGTTAGAACGCAGTAGATGCATGCTTCATGCTACGCCCTTCGGGGCTTTCAGGCCGGCCCGCACTCGGCGTTGCAATTTTTCGCCAGACCACCAGTATGGCTCAAAATGGCGCCTTGATTGCGAACCGGCCTGGAAGCCAGCGTTGTAAGCAATTAAGAGATGCGCCCTCAACGAA
>JAUXFT010000077.1 GCA_030622755.1 Aestuariirhabdus sp.
AACCCTCTCCAAGGCGAAAGGTATATTTACCAAACAAAAATTCAACGGGGCCCGCATGATGTTCCCCCCCTATAACAAATGGATTCACAAAATGGTCTACAAGCTATTCATTCGTTAGTGCTGATCTATGTCCAGGCACCTTGGAGATGGCCTCGAAACCAACCTTAATTGCCGGCAGGTTCTGCGCACCGGGGTGCTTGGCAGCGCCCATGTTATGGGGGGTTGCATGATGGGAGATGATGAAAAGCACGCCGTCATCGACAGTCAGGGGCAATACCACCAGCTTGAAAATCTCAGTATCATTGACGGTTCTGTGTTCCCCACAAGTATTGGCGCAAACCCGCAACTTTCTATCTACGGGTTGGCCTGCAAACAGGCAAACGGGCTGGTCGAACACCTCGGAGGCATTGTCACCGCTTGACTCAAGGTACAGTCCAGCTCTTTGCAGGGTGATCGATATTTGTACCTTACCGATGTTTCGGCTACCATCCCCACCCTTGAACGATAACAGCACTTTCGCCCCACAAAAGGGATGATTTAATACCATGAATATCGCGATCTACCCAGGCACATTCGACCCCATTACCCTTGGCCATGGGGACTTGGTTAACCGCGCTGCACGCCTGTTCGACAAAGTTGTTATCGCGGTTGCTGACAACCCCAAAAAGCAACCGTTATTTGATTTACAGCAGCGTATTTCTATGGCCGAAGCGGTTACTGACCACCTCGATAATGTAGAAGTTTTAGGCTTCAGCATTTTGCTGGCCGAGTTTGTGCAAAAGCAAAATGCCAACATTATTTTGCGAGGATTGCGTGCGGTATCAGATTTCGAGTACGAATTCCAGCTGGCAAACATGAATCGCGTCTTAGCGCCAAACATAGAAAGCCTGTTCCTTACGCCTGCAGAACAATACTCCTACATATCCTCGACTCTGGTACGGGAGATCGCATCATTGAATGGGGATGTTTCCAAATTCGTCCACCCTATCGTGGAACGGGCACTTAAAGAACGCTTCAAATAGGCTATGTTGAAACGTGATAATGCTCTGATTTAAATGAGCAGGTATATGAAACACAAGTATGTAACGTAAAGAGAACCCAGTATGGCTTTATTAATTACCGACGAATGTATTAACTGTGATGTCTGCGAACCAGAATGTCCTAACAGCGCGATTTCACCGGGTGAAGAGATCTACGAAATTGATCCAAACCTCTGTACCGAATGCGTCGGGCACTACGATGAGCCTCAATGCGTACTGGTATGCCCTGTAGATTGCATCCCTAAAGATCCGGATCACGAGGAAACACAAGCTGAACTGGAAGAAAAATACGCAATTCTGACCAGTAACGCATAAAATAATGCAGGGTTAGCGCACCCTGCAGCTAACCCGCAAACACTCTTCTTACTATGTGCCTGGAAAACCTTTAACGGCTATTGATTGTTCACACCTTCAACATAGGTGCAGCCAAGGCAGCGCATAAATGTAGTTTTAAAGGGGCCCGTTACCAACGTATCCGCTGCTGTTCCTACATCGTCGCTTAACACTGTAAAGGGCAGGGTAACCACGAATAACGCCGTGCTCACCACAGTTCCCACCAGCATCACTGGCCTTACAAAAAGCTCAGCAGCCATCCGAGTGATACTCGGATCTTCAACACGCGTATGACGTGTGGCCTCCTCAGCGGTTGCCGGAAAACTGAACATGGCCAGTGTCAACAGTACTGAGATAAGAGTTACGACTCTTGATCTGAAACCTTTCATACCCAATACCTCTAAGTCCATTTTTATAAAAGTTAGGCTTTAACTATAACAAATATCCTCAGCTATTCACGTTTGTCGGTAATTACTTATTGATTTTTGTGAGATCGCCACAGCCTAAACTGTATTGCTGTAGCAAAAATCAAGCATTCTCAATACCTCGGTTTCAACATCGCAAAACAGATAACGAATTCCTTTCATGGCATTCAAAGTACAACGAATAATTGCCCAACTAAAAAACACCTTGCTTTCTTTTTCGTGGCCAGCCAGACGGGAAATGATCTATAGAGAGAGGCGCCCCTAAACACACTCTCGAGTAAGATTGACCCTCCCTAGCGTTGGCAACGAGTACAAAACACCGTGCTGCGCTGTCCAATCTTAATTTCTTGTAAGGGAGATTTGCATGCAGTACAGGGCTCGCCACTGCGGCCATATACACGGAGCTGCTGCTTAAAATACCCAGGCCGACCATCACCCCCCACAAAGTCTTTCAGGGTTGTGCCTCCCTGTTTAATCGCTGCATCCAATACCTGCTTTATGTTTTCAACGAGACGATCCATGCGCTTTCTTGAAATACGTCCTGAGTGTCTGCGAGGGTCAATGCCTGCCAAAAACAGTGATTCATTGGCGTAAATATTGCCCACTCCGACCACAACCTTGCTGTCCATTATCAGGGTTTTAATGGGAACCTGGCGTTTTCGCGTTCGTTGATACAGGTATTCAACGTTAAACCGGCTATCAAGAGGCTCGGGGCCTAAGGAGGCTAGCAGCTTATGGTTTTCGAGTGGGTAGCCACTCCAGACCATGGCACCGAACCGACGGGGATCGCAGTAGCGAAGTATCGTGCCATCCTCCATGACTAGATCTACATGATCGTGCTTGCCAGGATCCTGGAACTCCGGAAGTACCCTGATACTTCCTGACATACCAAGATGAATCAGTAAAGCACCCTCTAAAAACTCAACCAGCAAATACTTACCCCGGCGACCGACCCCTTCCACCCTTTGGCCTTCAATGCGCTGCGCTATACCGGTTTCAATCGGCCAACGTAATCGTGGCTCACGAACCTTAAATTCAACAAGGCATTTACCCGATAAATAAGGCTCTATACCGCGGCGGGTAGTTTCTACTTCTGGAAGTTCAGGCATTAGGATATCCGTTAAAATAACGGTTTCAGCTTACCAAAACGAAAAAGAGTCGGCAGCTATGCCGACTCTCCATGGTTTTACATCGCATCGTATATGAACCTAGAAACCTCAGTTGGATCACGCAAGTCCACGCAATCTCTTCGACGAGATGCATTCCTAACGCTTACTTACGTTCTGGAACAGTCAAATAACGAACAGAATCACCACGCTTTTCGGAACGCGATTTAATTTCCATCTTGGCCAGGCTGCGTAAATGTACCTCATCCGGCCCATCAGCAAACTGCAGCATACGACCGCCGGACCATATATTGGCCAATGGGGTATCCGGACTAAGACCCATTGCACCAAATGATTGCATCGCCCGATTGGCCACCGAAGTCAACATACGTCCTGCCGCAACTTTGATCATACCGATCTCTTTACGAGCAACTTTCGCACCCACATTATCCATCATCCAGGCAGCGCGCAGCACCAGCAAGCGGGTCTGATCAATTTCAAGACGAGACAACGCAATCCACTCAGCAACCGTACCATGTTCATGTAGATAACGGCCGAAGGTCTTACGCTCCTGTACTCGATCGACCATCAGCTCTAATGCTACCTCAGCCATACCAATGCTACGCATACAATGGTGAATACGACCAGGGCCAAGACGTGCCTGCGCCAACGCAAAGCCACTACCTTCTGCTCCCAATAAATTATTCACGGGCACACGAACATTACGGAACACGATCTCGCAGTGGCCTTCATGGGAGTGATGGTTCATCACTGTAATATTGCGCTCGATATCAATACCTGCCGTATCAATAGGGACCAATACCATGCTTTGACGCTGATGCACGTCTGCGTCAGGGTTAGTTTGCCCCATCACTACCAGCAACTTGCAATTAGGGTGGGCAGCGCCCGTAATAAACCATTTGCGACCATTGATAACGTATTCGTCACCATCACGCTCAATCAGAGTCTGAATGTTAGTCGCATCGGAAGAAGCAACATCCGGTTCAGTCATGGCAAACGCGGAGCGAATTTTGCCTTCCATCAATGGCTTCAGCCATTGCTCACGTTGCTCTTCGCTGGCAAACATATGGAGCAGCTCCATATTTCCGGTATCAGGCGCACTGCAATTAAAAATCTCGGAGGACCAGGCAACTCGGCCCATGATCTCTGCTAGCGGCGCATATTCCAGATTCGTCAGGCGGGTACCCGGCTCCCCATCCTTCAAATGGGGCAAAAACAGATTCCACAAACCTTCACTGCGTGCAAGTTCCTTGAGGTCTTCCATAAAGGAAGGCGGATAGACGCCTTGCTCTTCAACCTCTTTTTGCCACTGCCCGATTCGAGGTACTACATGATCATCCATGAACA
This sequence comes from Aestuariirhabdus sp., assembly GCA_030622755.1. Classification (GTDB taxonomy): domain Bacteria; phylum Pseudomonadota; class Gammaproteobacteria; order Pseudomonadales; family Aestuariirhabdaceae; genus Aestuariirhabdus. The sequence continues at coordinate 4,273 of JAUXFT010000077.1, forward strand.
CCTGCAATTTAGCCTGCAAATGTTGTGTCTTATCATCAAACTTAAAATCCATACTGCTCTCCCGCTCACATAAACTAATTACGCGCATTGTAATGCTTACGTATGCGAGAGGGCATGGGGTTATGGAAATAGGGTCCTATTCACACAATCTATCAAGTATCGCATTCCCCTACGCGATAATCGTCAACCTCTTCATCACCACAGGCGCCACAGGGATTACTGTAGGTCTGTGAAGAACCATCCTTACGAATACCGCAAACCGGGTTATAGTCCATCGAGCAGGCCTGAAATACCGACCTTTCCTCTGGGCAGGACAGGTACTCCTCCTCCACATGGAACATTTCGCATCCCGCCAGCCCCCATACGCCGACCAACAAAAGCAGTGTCCTTCCCCACGTAATCATATATATCTCCCTGGAATTTATATCTCCATCATAGTGATTCGATAGCAAACACGCCATCGGCTAATCCTGATTTATCCCTCCTCAGGTTATCTTCCATAGCCTCAACTCTATGGCATATTACGTCTTCATTACGAATGAGTACCTCTACCAAATAAGCAGGATACTGTACTCCGTTTGCACCGGTTCTTCTTATAATTGCCCACTTTTTTACATTAAAGATCACCGTATCAATAACCTTGTAATCATCGTTTGAAATAGCTCCCTTTATTTTATTTGCACGCAAAGATGTAATTTGTCGCTCTGCTTTTCGCCCTGTATTGGACCCAATAATTAACATCCCACCCACAAGCTCGGACAGCGGCTATACTTTGCTCAAAATTCGTTCGATTCACTGCAAGCTTTCTAGCACAGCATCCGGTATAATCGCGCCCTTTTTCACTAGGCCTGGTCTGGCTGCCTATAGCCCTCTTCCCCGCCCCTCGTATTGGTATTATCGATATGTCCCAAGATTCAACGCTCACCTTCGACGAACTCGGCCTCTCACCAGAAGTCCTGCAGGCCGTTCAGCAGGTTGGTTACGAGACGCCCTCACCGATTCAGGCGAAAAGCATCCCTTACTTGCTGGAAGGTGAAGACCTGTTAGGACAAGCACAAACCGGCACCGGAAAAACCGCTGCCTTTGCCCTACCCCTACTTTCACGCATAGATGTCAGTCTACGCCACCCCCAACTGCTGGTGTTGGCACCCACTCGCGAATTGGCTATTCAGGTGGCTGAGGCTTTTCAAACATACGCTCGTTGCCTCAAAGATTTCCACGTTCTGCCTATCTACGGTGGTCAGGGTTACGACCTTCAGCTCAGACAACTGAAGCGTGGCGTACAAGTCATCGTTGGAACGCCCGGACGCGTTATGGACCATATCCGCCGCGGCACCTTAAAGCTTGGTTCTTTAAAGATGCTGGTATTGGATGAAGCCGATGAGATGCTGCGCATGGGCTTTATCGATGATATCGAGTGGATATTGCAACACACCCCCGATACCCGACAAACCGCCCTCTTCTCGGCCACCATGCCAGAGGTTATTCGCAAGGTTGCCCGGCGCCATCTGCGTAATCCCAAAGAAGTTAAAATCGCCAATAAAACGGCGACCGCTCCCACCATTCGTCAGCGTTATTGGCAAGTCAGTGGTATGCACAAACTCGATGCCCTGACTCGTATTCTGGAAGTCGAGGAATTCGAGGCCATGCTGGTATTCGTGCGCACCAAAACTTCAACAGTTGATCTTGCCGAAAAACTTTCTGCCCGCGGTTATGCCTGTGATGCCTTGAACGGCGACATCCCCCAGGCTCAGCGAGAAAGGACGGTAGAGCGCCTCAAACGTGGCAAACTCGATATCCTGGTGGCTACCGACGTAGCGGCTCGTGGACTTGACGTTGAACGTATCAGCCACGTTTGCAACTACGACATTCCATACGATGCTGAATCTTATGTGCACCGCATTGGACGTACTGGTCGCGCCGGACGCACCGGTGACGCGATTCTGTTCGTTGCGCCCCGTGAGCGCCGCATGCTCAAGACCATTGAGCGAGTTACTCGCCAGCCTATCGAGACCATGGAAATTCCGAGTGCCATCGATATCAACCAACACCGTATCACCCGTTTCAAACAACAGATTTCTGATGCAATCGATAATGAAAATCTTGATCTGTTCATTCGTATGGTCAACGAACTGAAAGAAGAGAAAGATCTCGATCCGATCAATATCGCCGCTGCTCTGGCGCAAATAACTCAAAATGGAAAGCCTTTCCTGCTCAACGAAAAAGAGCCGAAACCACGTGCGCCAAGACCCGAACGTGAGCGAAGCCCAAGAGGTGAAAGAGGAGAAAGAGCCCCCAGAGGCGAACGAAGTGAGCGCCCGGCTCGCAGTGAACGTAAAAAGCATGCACCTTCTGACAAACCGTTACCATTGAAGGGTCATCCGGAAGTCATCATGCAGCGTTACAAGGTGGATGTGGGCTATAACGACGACGTCAAGCCGGGTAATCTGGTCGGCGCCATTGCCAACGAAGCCGAAATCGATAGCCAGTACATTGGTCAGATCGAAATTCACGATGACTACAGCACCATCGATCTCCCCGGCGGCATGCCGAAAGAGACGCTTGAAGCCCTTCGCAAAACCTGGGTCTGCCAACAGAAGTTGAATATCAGACGCCTCGACAATAACGACGCCTCTGAAGGTAATGAATCTCGATCCGCAGCCGATCAAAAGGGAGCGAGAAAGCCTCGCCCTGCCAAGAAGAAAAAACCTTCCGGCGTAAAGTTTCATGCCAAGAAGCCGGATGCTAGCTAAGTCACCATTCAGAATAAACTAACCAATAAAAAACGGACCATCAGGTCCGTTTTTTATTGGTTAATATCCACATTACAGCGCTACCCTGTTTACATCTCCGCTCTTGCTTCCTCACGTAATCGCTGTTCTTTGCGATACGCCATATACCAGGCCAAAAACGCAGCTATTGATACCGTAAGAATAATCAATGTCGCCAAGGCGTTAATTTTGGGTGTCACACCAAGACGTACCGAAGAATACACCACCATGGGTAATGTTGTAGAACCTGGTCCTGAGACGAAGCTGGCAATAACCAGATCATCAAGAGACAGGGTAAATGACAGCAACCATCCTGCAATCAAAGACGGTGCAATTACCGGCAAGGTGATCAGAAAGAACGTCTTTAGCGGCGTTGCACCCAGATCCATCGCGGCTTCTTCAATTGAACTGTCCATTTCGCGTAAACGTGATGAAACCACTACCGCGACATAGGCGGTACAGAACGTCACATGCGCTATCCAGATAGTGAGAAATCCTCGCTCCGCCGGGAAACCAATCATCTGTGCCATGGCCACAAACAGCAATAATAGCGACAGACCCGTAATTACATCTGGCATAACCAGAGGCGCTGTCATCATACTGGAAAATGCTGTTTTACCGGGAAAGCGATGAAACCTCACCATAACAAACGATGCGATAGTTCCCAACGCGACCGCCATACAGGAGGTTGCAAAAGCAATTCGCAAACTCATCCACACTGCCGACATTATCTGGTCATCACGAAACAGTTCTGCGTACCATTTGGTGCTGAACCCGGCCCAAACCGTCACCAGTCGTGATTCGTTGAATGAATAAATAACCAGAATCAACATCGGCAGATACAGGAATATCAATCCAACCCAGAGCATTACATTAGAGAATGATCTCTTTTTCATGATTCACCCTCCATCTCTTTCGCCTGATAACGATGGAACCATGCAATAGGAATGCTCAGTAGTGCCAGCATGACGATTGCCAGTGCCGATGCGATTGGCCAGTCACGGTTGTTAAAGAACTCTTGCCACAACACCTTACCGATCATCAATGTTTCTGGTCCACCTAACAAATCAGGTATTACGAACTCACCCACTACCGGAATAAAGACCAACATCGAACCGGCAATTACGCCCCCCTTAGAGAGAGGTAAGGTGATTTTCAGGAAGGTTTTCCACGGAGGTGCACCGAGATCTGACGCTGCTTCAACAAGGCTGATATCCATCTTTATCAGGTTTGCGTACAGCGGTAAGACCATGAATGGCAGGTACGCATACACAATACCGATATACACCGCGAAGTTGGTATTCAGCATGATAATAGGCTGATCAATGATGCCCATGCCCATTAGCAAGTTATTAATCAAGCCGTTATTTTTCAGAATTCCTATCCAGGCGTAGATACGAATAAGAAAGCTGGTCCAGGATGGTAAAAGCACCAGTAATAATAAAATATTTCTGGTTTTTTCATCGGCACGCGCCATCGCGTATGCCATGGGGTATCCCAACAGCAGACAAAACAGTGTGGAAAAAAAGGCAATTTTTACCGATCCCCAATAGGCCGCTATATAGAGGTCATCTTCGGTAAGAAAGATATAATTGCCAATATTGAGTACGACCGACAAGGTGTCGTCGACGTATCTGAATACATCCGTGTAAGGAGGTATTGCTATTTCGGCTTCTGAAAAACTGATTTTCAAAACCAGCGCGAATGGCGCCATAAAGAACAGTGCCAACCATGTATAGGGTATACCTATTACCAGCGTACGACCGCTGGGAATAAATTTTTTGAGATTCATGAAGTCAGCACCACACCACTTTCTGATTCCCAGCTGATGTAGACTTTATCGTCCCAGGTGGGTCGCCCCATTTTGCGTTCAACATTGGAAAAGGTTGATTGCACAACTTTTCCTGAAGCAAGCTTTATGTAATACACAGAATGCCCACCCAAATAGGCAATTTCACTCACCACTCCCTCAGCCCAGTTATGCTCCTGGGTAGGTTTCTCTCGCGTGATTTCGATTTTTTCCGGGCGAATCGCTACCGAGACCAGGGTGTCATCTTCCGGAGTGGTTACCCCGTGATTGATATAGATGGATTGATCCATATCTTTCGCTTCAACCATTATATAGCCGGGTTCATCTTCGGTGATATTGCCCTCGAACAGATTCACCGAACCAATAAACTCGGCCGTCATTTTCGAGTTGGGGGTTTCATAAATATCAACGGGAGACCCTATCTGTACGATCCAGCCCTGATCCATAATGCCGATTCGATCTGACATCGTCATAGCCTCTTCCTGATCGTGAGTTACCATCACGCAGGTTACGCCAACCTCGTCCAGAATCTTCACCACTTCCAGCTGCATTTCTGTACGCAATTTTTTGTCCAGCGCACCCATTGGCTCATCAAGTAGTAACAACTTGGGCCGTTTAGCCAGGCTGCGAGCCAAGGCTACACGTTGCCGTTGACCGCCCGATAGCTGGTGAGGCTTTCGACGTGCATACTCAGACATATGCACCAGTCCAAGCAATTCTTCTACGCGTTCATTAATCTTGGCTTTTGGCACCTTGTCCTGCTTAAGACCAAAGGCAACATTATCCGCGACCGTCATGTGAGGAAACAAGGCGTAAGACTGAAACATCATATTGATAGGTCGCTCATAGGGCGGCAAATCTGTAATATCTTCGCCATCCAGATAAACACGACCTTCTGTCGGCTTTTCGAATCCAGCCAACATTCTTAACAGCGTGGACTTACCAGAACCCGAACCACCTAAAAGTGCAAAAAGCTCACCTTCACGAATGGTTAGAGAGACGTCATCGACAGCAACGTCGTCATCAAATTTCTTGGTTAATTTTTCTATCGAGAGAAGGATTTTTTGTTCAGATTTATTCCCGGAACCGTTGCCATTACCGCTTACAGTTTCAGGTGGATTTCCGGAAGCTTGTAATTCCGATATAACTGACATGGTGCGGAATCTCCAACATACATACTTAAGACTTTAAAAACAGCAGCAGGTAACACCCTGCTGCTGCGCACACAGACTACATGCCAGACTTAACTTTGGTCCAGCCACGAGTGGTCATACGATCGATCTCCTTAGGTAGCACCTTGAAGGGATAAAGGTTCTTCTCCGCTTCCGCTGTAGGATAGATACCAGGATTGGAAGTAACCTCTTCATCAATCAACGGAGTAGAAGCGCTATTACCGTTGGCATAGGCAACATAGTTGGAGATTTCAGCAATGACCTCTGGCTCCATCAGGTAGTTCAGGAAGGCATGCGCTTCATCTACGTTCTTCGCATCAGCAGGAATTGCCAGCATATCGAACCACATGCCAGCACCCTCTTTAGGAATCACGTACTCCACCACTACACCGTTACCCGCTTCTTCTGCACGGTCCGCAGCTTGCAGTACATCACCCGACCAGCCCACAGCCACACAGAGATCCCCATTCGCTAAATCAGAAATATACTTGGATGAATGAAAATAGGTGATATGAGGACGGATGGTCAGCAACAGCTCTGTCGCCGCCTTGTAATCATCCTTATTGAGGCTGTTAGGATCGAGATTCAGATACTTCAGCGCCGCAGGATACATCTCTGTCGGCGCGTCCAGTACCGCAACACCACAGGCAGTCAGCTTCTCAAGATTTTCGGGTTTGAAGATCAGGTCCCAGCTATCTACCGGCGCATTGTCTCCCAGTGCCGCTTTCACTTTTTCCGGATTGTAACCGATACCGGTAGTACCCCACATGTAGGGGATTGAATGTTTGTTACCTGGATCATAGACTTCGAGGCTTTTCATCATGGGCATATTAAGATTGCCCCAATTACTCAGCTTGCTGCGATCCAGTTCCATATAGGCTCCAGCCTGAATCTGCCGAGCCATAAAAGACGATGAAGGCACGACGATATCGAAACCTGTACCACCTGAAAGTAGTTTTGCTTCCAACACTTCGTTGGAATCGAAAACATCGTAGGTCACCTTGATGCCAGTACGCTCTTCAAATTTCGCGACGGTATCTTCGGCAATGTAATCAGACCAGTTGTAGACGTGCAGTACTTTGTCTTCTGCCAGTGTTTGGCCACTTGCCGCAATGGCACAGGCAGCAGTTAAGGTTAATAGGCTATGTTGTATAGATTTTTTCATTGATAGATCCTGTTTTCATTATAATTATTAGCAGGCTTACTATTACGAACACTCCATCATGGAGTCAATAGCGGCCTTCCTGTTATTAATAAACTCGACAATTCTTCAATGGTAGTGCTAACTCCCTGCTCTTCTAAAAGACTGTTATCAAACTATTCCTTTATTTAGTTTGCTCATGATTACCCTTATATAGAAATTCTATACCGGCGTTTTAGGAACCCTCCACCAAGCTTTTATATAAGCAATGCTCACAAACATACAACTGATCTTACATAATACCCAACTCTTTTGCTGTTAAGTCCAGTGCCTGTCGGGCTTTCATCAAAAGTTCGTCAATCTCTTCATGAGTGATAACCAATGGTGGCGAGATAATCATGGTATCTCCCGTGGCACGCATAACCAAACCTGCCTTATTACAGAAATCGCGACACATTGTCCCGGTAGATCCCTTGTCGTCGAAGCAGGTTCTGGCGCCCTTATCATTGGTTAATTCCAGCGCACCTACCAGACCAACACCACGCACTTCACCCACAAGCGGATGATCTGCCAGTTCACGCCAGCGCTTTTGCAAGTATGGTCCGGTTTCATCACGGACTCTTTCCACAATACCCTCATCAAGAAGAATACGGATATTTGCGGCGGCAACAGCAGCATCCACCGGGTGACCGGAATAGGTGTAACCGTGGTTAAATTCACCACCTTCATCTACCAGGGTTTGCGCTACGCGATCACCAACAACAACGCCGCCGATAGGCAAGTAACCGGAAGACAGGCCTTTAGCGATGGACATCAGATCAGGTTTCAGATCATAGAAATCACTACCGAACCACTCTCCCGTGCGACCGAAACCACAAATCACCTCATCAACCACCAGCAGAATATCGTACTTATCCAGAATACGTTTAATCTCGGGCCAATAGGTAGACGGCGGTACAATAACGCCCCCGGCACCTTGAATTGGTTCTGCTATAAAGGCAGCGACGTTGTCTTCACCCAGTTCCAGGATTTTAGTTTCCAGCGCCTGTGCCGCCTTAACGCCAAACGCTTCCGGCGTCAGGTCGCCACCCTCTTTGTACCAGTAGGGCTGGTCAATATGTACGATGCCGGGAATCGGTAGATCACCCTGCTCATGCATCCAGGTCATACCACCCAGACTCGCACCCGCAACGGTGGAACCGTGATAAGCATTAACCCGGCTGATGATGGTTTTCTTGGCAGGCTTCCCCTTGACGTCCCAAAAATGGCGCACCATACGCAATACGGTATCGTTAGCCTCTGAACCGGAACCACAAAAGAACACATGATTCATATGCGCCGGAGAAACCTGCGCAATCAAGCGCGCTAGATCGACCACGGGGGCATGTGTCGTTTTGAAAAATGCATTGTAATACGGCAGTTCCTGCATCTGCTTGAAAGCAACTTCAGCCAGCTCTTTTCGGCCATAGCCGACATTGACGCACCAAAGCCCCGCCATGGCATCCAGCATTTTATTGCCATCGGTATCCCAGAGATAAACCCCTTCCGCACGACTGATAACCCGCGCACCTTCCTGACCTAAAAGAAGCGCATCGGTAAATGGGTGCAGATGATGATCACGATCCAGCGCCTGTAGTTGTGCGGTGTCCAAAGATTTAATGTCAGTTGTCATAACTCACCTGAAAAGACTGTAATGCATTGATTGTTATTAAACGCTGAGCAGCAAGTACTCTCGCTCCCACGAACTGATCACGCGTTTGAAATTCTCATATTCAGCGCGTTTTACTGCCACATAAGCGCTGATGAATTTCTCACCGATCATGCCCTTCATCTCCTGGCAGCTTTCCATTTTTTCCAGCGCATGCTCCAGGTTTACCGGAACCGCACGATCGCGCAAATGATAGGCGCTGCCTTTTACTGGCTCACTGGGCTTGAGTGCTTCTTCCATGCCCATGTAGCCGCATAACAAAGTTGCTGCAAACGCCAGATACGGGTTGGCATCCGCGCCCGCCAGACGGTTTTCGATACGTCGGTCTTTCGGGTCAGAATCAGGCACTCGTAACGCAACGGTACGGTTATCTTCTCCCCACTCAACATTCACCGGAGCAGATGTATCAGGAAGAAAACGTCGATAGGAGTTCACGTTCGGCGCAAACAGCGGCATGGTGTAGGGAATATATTTCTGTAGGCCCGCGATATAGTTAAGGAAGCGGTCTGACATCGAGCCATCTTCATTACTAAAAATATTTTCGCCCGTCTTGCTATCCAAAAGGCTTTGATGGACGTGCATTGAACTTCCGGGCTCATCCTCTACAGGTTTCGCCATAAAGGTCGCTCGAACATCGTGTTTGAGAGCCGCCTCTCGCACAACGCGCTTGAACAAAAATACCTGATCAGCAAGATTCAAAGCATCGCCATGCAGGAAATTAATCTCCATTTGCGCGGTACCCTCTTCGTGAATAAGGGTATCAATGTCGAGCCCCATCGCTTCGCAATAATTGTAAACGTCCTCAAATAACGGATCGTATTCGTTCGCGGCATCAATGCTGAACGACTGGCGCCCGCTCTCTTGTCGACCGGAACGTCCGATCGGCGGCTCAAGCGGAAGATCCGGGTCATTACATGGCTTGGTCAGGTAAAATTCCAGCTCAGGCGCTACAACCGGCTTCCAGCCTTTCGCCTGGTAAAGACCAAGGACTTTTTTCAACAGGTTACGAGGGCACAGCTCGGTAGGGTTATCGTTCTTGTCATAGGTGTCATGTATGATCTGTGCGGTTGGCTCCA
>JAUXFT010000196.1 GCA_030622755.1 Aestuariirhabdus sp.
GATGAGAAGTTTTTCTGTTTTGCCAGGTGCACCAAGAGCTTGCGTGGACTTGCGTGATCCAACTGAGGTTTCTAGGTTTATGGCAGCAGGTTGGCAAGCGCCGGGTGAGTGGGTAATACTTGAAGGATAACAACAGGTTGGAAAATCGATGAAAACACGCTTCAGGAATCGAGTGGTTGTGGTGACCGGTGGCGGCGCTGGTATCGGTCGGCAGGTTTGCTTGCGATTTGCCCAGGCCGGGGCCTGGATTGTCGCGCTGGATCTGGAGCAGGCGCCACTCGATGCATTGGTGAACCAATTATCCGTGAAGCACAACACCAAGGCCTTGGGAATGGTCTGTGATGTTAGTGATCAGGATGCGGTAGGACGGGCATTCGACCATATTCTGGATCAGTTCGGCGGTATCGATGTACTGGTTAATAACGCCGGAATCGTTCATCGCAGCAGTTTTGTAGATACCGAGCTGGAAGTGTTTCGCCGGGTGATGGAAGTCAATTATTTTGGCGCTCTATATTGCACTAAGGCTGCGTTAACCTCATTACTGGAACGAAAAGGGCAGATCATAGCGATGAGTAGTATGTCGGGTTTTGCCCCGCTCTGGCATCGCAGTGGTTATAGTGCAAGCAAGCATGCAATGCATGGGCTGTTTGATTGCTTGCGCGTTGAACTGGCGGATTCCGGTGTGCATGTAATGATGGTTTGCCCGGGCTTTACGGCCACTGATATCCAAAAAAATGCCTTGCGAGCGGATGGTTCTATTCGTAATGAGGTTTTCCCCTGGTTTGGAAATGTCGCCTCAGCGGTTGATGTGGCGGAAGATATCTTTCAGGGTGCCCTCAAGCGTAAACGTCTCCTGGTGCTATCCAACGTGGGCCGATGTTCTCGATTGATTTATCGGTTTTTCCCACACCTCTTTGACCGCTTGATATCGGCCCGGGTGAGTGGTGTCGAGGATCAAAAATCCTGAACAGTTTGCTCAAATTCTTCCGTTAAAACTTTTCCGTTCGATTCGCTATAGTTTGTTTCACGGTTTGCTTTACAGCTTTCTTTACAGGAAAAGCGGAGAAGAGTTATGGGTTTGCTAGTTGATGGTGTGTGGCACGACCAGTGGTATGAAACCTCCAAATCCGGCGGTGCCTTTGTGCGTGAAGGTGCCCGGTTTCGCAACTGGATAACAGTCGATGGTCAAGCAGGCCATGGTGGAAAGGCTGGTTTCAAGGCTGAAGTGGATCGTTACCATCTGTACGTGTCTTTGGCGTGTCCCTGGGCGCACCGAACGTTAATCTTTCGCCAGCTTAAAGGGCTTGAACAGATTGTCTCGGTTAGCGTAGTGCATCCTGATATGTTGGAAAACGGCTGGGAGTTCAAGGCATCCAGTGATGGCCTTACGGCTGACCAGTTGTACGGTTTTGATTTTATGCATCAGATCTACACCAAAAATGTCCCTGACTATAGCGGTCGGGTGACGGTGCCGGTACTGTGGGACAAGCAGCAACAGTGCATTGTGAGTAATGAATCTTCCGAAATTATTCGTATGTTTAACAGCGCGTTTGATGAATTAACCGGTGTGATGGATGACTACTATCCACAAGCACTGCGGCAGGAGATCGATCGCCTCAATGAGGTGGTTTACGGCGGTATCAATAACGGTGTCTATCGCGTTGGCTTTGCTACGACTCAGGAGGCTTACCAAACTGCTGTCACGGGGTTGTTCACCACGCTTGATGAACTTGAGCAGCTGTTGTCACAGCGTCGATATCTGGCGGGCAGTCAGGTGACCGAAGCGGATTGGCGCCTGTTTACTACCCTGGTACGTTTTGATGCGGTATATGTTGGCCACTTCAAGTGCAATCTGAGAAGAATCAGCGACTATCCGCAGCTCAGTAATTATCTGCGAGAGCTCTATCAATGGCCCGGCGTCGCAGCAACGGTGAATATGGAACATATCAAGCGTCATTATTACTACAGTCACGGGAAGATTAATCCTACCCGGATTGTGCCTATAGGGCCGGAGTTAGGTCTCGGCGGTGATCATGATCGGGATAGAGCCTTTGTTTGCGATTAATGGATAGTGAATGATCGATATATTTTCTAAAATAGTGCTTGTCAAGTAAGCCTAGTGGTTGGTACTCACTTTAAGTGGAATCCATTTGCGTAACAGGTTGTCGAGTACACCATTGTGTTTGATCTCGGCGATAAACTGGTTTAGCTCCTGTTGCAGGGCGACCTGACGCGGACTAACAGCCCAGGCGATCTGTTCATTATTAATCAGCTGGTTGAGACTGATCAGGTCATTAAACTCTCGATTTTGATTGATCAGCCAACTGGTTTGAGCGTCATGAATAACGTAGTCGAGTTCGTCTCCCGCCAATGCACCCAAGGCTATATCAATAGTATCGAACCTGAATACCAGGGCTGCAGGGTATTTTTCGTTAACCAGTTTTTCCCCGCTAGTATTTTTTTTGACGCCAATGCGGCGGCCACTTCGGGATATCTGGTTTAATTCTCCAAGGGTGCCGATATTACGCTGGTGGATAATGGCCATCTGACCTGTGCTGGTAATCGGCAGGGTGAAATTAACCTGTTGAGCGCGATCTGGAGTGATGCTCATACCTGCCATGATGACGTCGATACTGCCATTAAGGAGGGCGGGAATACGTTGATCAATCGGCATGCTTCTGAATTCAATAGCTCTGCCCAGATGTTTACCTAATAAAGTTGCGAGCTCGGGTTCTAATCCATGCATCTCACCATTTTTTTTAAAACTAAAAGGTGGGTAGTTGTCAGTGGTGCCGATAATAAGGCTTTTGGCTTGAGCCTGTGATGCAATAGCAAGGCTAATACCGAAAAGAAGTATCAGGGAGTGGAACAGGGCGCGAATTGACAAATCAGTTTCCTTGTCATCAAAGGTGGTATGCGTAGGTCATGAGGTAAAAATCACTATCCGGAAAATTCCATAGCCATAAATAGAGTGTGCCGCGTACCTGTACCAAGCACCTGATGGATCATAACGTGTACCTGGAGAGTAACCAAAGCCGATATTGGAAAAAACAGAGCTAAAACGTACAATGCAAAGACCTTTCTCGCCATTACGCTTTTTCGCATCTGCCCATGACACACCAACGATTGCAACGATTTCAGCAGACTCTTGATCGTCGCCAGCCTGATCTGACGGTAATTACTGACCAGATTCACAAAGCGCGTAATCTGGCAGCGATCGTAAGAACCTGCGATGCAGTGGGCATCGGACGTATTCATATTACTGAGCCGAAGGATGGTTACTCAACCTGTAAGGGTACCGCGATGGGAAGTACCCGCTGGGTAGAAACCGTTCTGCACGATAATGTGCTGGATGGAATGCAGTTACTGAAGCAGCAAGGGATGACGGTGTTTGCTGCTACCTTGAGCGATGAGGCCGTTGATTTCTGTGATGTCGACTATACCGGTCCTTGCGCAATATTGCTGGGTGCGGAGAAGAATGGTGTCAGTACCGAAGCAGCGTCCTATGCCGATCAGCATATTGTTATCCCGATGCAAGGCATGGTCGAGTCGTATAATGTGTCGGTTGCGGCCGCGATTGTGTTGACCGAAGTGCGCCGGCAGCGGCAGCAAAAAGGTTTGTACGACCAGCGTCGAGTGATGCCAGATGAATACCAGCGCATTTTGTTTCGCTGGGCGCAGCCAAAGGTGGCGCAATGGTGTGATGCTAATTCCGTCAGTTATCCCGAACTGGATGATGAGGGGTCGATACTGTCAGCCTCCCAGTGGTACGCCTCTGTGCGCAATGAATTATCTCTGCAGGACACAAAATCAAATCGACATCAGGGTTTAAATCAGTATCAGGGATCAACGAAGGATCAGGGTAGCAATACGTTGATGATAGATGATGAATAAAAGATTGAAATGGGAGGCAGCAAAACCTTCAAGTCACCTTAGCGTTACGATATTTAAGCTATTGGAGTAAGAATGAATCAGATACTGAATGAATTACTGGAACTGTTGAAGCTGGAAAAAATCGAAGAGAATCTTTACCGCGGCCAGAGTCAGGACCTTGGTTTTGGTAATGTTTTTGGTGGGCAGGTGATGGGGCAGGCATTATCGGCGGCCAAACAGACGGTGGATGAAAGTCGCGGCGTTCACTCTTTTCATAGCTATTTTTTAAGACCCGGTAATACGAACAAACCGATAGTCTACGACGTCGATTGCATTCGTGACGGGAAAAGCTTCACGACGAGACATGTCGTGGCTATTCAGAATGGCGTACCCATATTCAACATGTCTGCTTCTTTCCAGATCGAAGAACCGGGTTTTGAGCATCAGGACGATATGCCGGAGATTACCGGGCCGGAGAACTTTAAAACCAAGACCAGTGCCTATAAGGAATATCAGCAACTTATTCCGGAGCTTATTCGGGATAAAATGACCTGTGAAAAACCGATTGAAATTCGTCCAGTGAACCCCCAAAACATGGTTAACCCTCATGTTATGGAGGCGAAGAGTGCGGTGTGGTGCCGTACCGTCGACAAGCTGCCAGATGATTTGCGAATCCATAAATATTTATTGGCTTACGCTTCTGATTTTGATTTTTTACCGGTGTCCCTGAATCCTCATGCGGAGAGTTTCTGGAAACCCTATATGCAAGTAGCCACTATCGATCATGCGATGTGGTTTCACCGCCCCTTCCGGTTTGATGATTGGTTGCTGTATGTGATTGATAGTCCGAGTGCTACCGGAGCTCGCGGTTTGGTACGGGGTCAGTTTTATAACCAGCAAGGCGAGTTGGTGGCATCCACTATTCAGGAAGGGCTTATTCGTAATCGTAATCTTTGAGGCAAAAAAAACAATTTTGTGGTTTTCATTGAAATAATCGCTGGGTATTTCAGGGGGATGGTCTCTCTCTAAGTGGTTGGTTTTTTTAATGAGCAGAAAACCCCTATCTCCTTACTCGCCTATCTACTGATAAGTTGTTTTAGGTAATTTGAATGAATATTACTTCACCGAACAACCGGTGGCGTAAGCTTTCAGAAAAAGATGGGTAAAAAGTGATGCGAGGTAATGGATTGATCAGGGAAAATATTTCTGAAAAAAGCCTGTGGATCTTTGATCTTGATGGCACGTTAACGCGACCAGTGCATGATTTTACCGAAATACGAAGGCAGCTGGGTATCCCGCAGGAGGCCGATATTCTCGCTTACCTGGATTCATTGCCGGCAGATGATGCATACCAACGGCACCTGAAGCTTGCACGTATTGAACTGGAACTTGCCTGTGCCAGTGAAGTGGCTGCAGGGGTGCAAGATTGTTTGCGCTGGTTAGCGGATAAAACCCGTTTTGCTGTTTTGACGCGCAACACTCGAGCTAATGCCTTGCTCTCACTGGAGGCAATCGGTCTGAGAAGTTTGTTCTCCGAAGGCTCTGTTCTTGGGCGCGATGAAGCGTTACCCAAACCGGATCCCGATGGTATTGTGAAGTTGATGAAGCGCTTCTGTGTGACTCCACAGGATACCGTGATGACGGGGGACTTTTTGCATGATCTGGCGGCGGGTCGTGCTGCTGGTGTGACCACCGTGCACATCGATTTCCGGGGCAGCTTTAGCTGGAGTGAATACGCTGATCATGAGTTCGATAACTTTATGCAGCTGCATCAGCATCTACTCAATACTCCTTAAAAGCAGATGTATAACCACAGAGATCACAGAGCTCACCGAGAAATACAAAAAAACCAATATAAAACCTCTGTGGTACTCCGTGCCCTCTGTGGTGAATCTTCTTTTCGTATCTCGTATCTCGCATCTCATACCTCATATCCCGCATCCCGCATCTATTCATATCATTTCGCTTTTAATTATTTTCTTGCAACATAGGATAGAGGC
>JAUXFT010000116.1 GCA_030622755.1 Aestuariirhabdus sp.
CTCGTTACTGGAGCAGGTTCGGGCGGCTAAAGCCGATGGGTATTCATTGCGCATTCAGGGTGGAGATAGTAAAGCCTTTATGGGGCGGGATACGAGTCGGGACCAGAAAAGCAGCGCACAAAGCCATGACGATAAAGTGCTGGAAGTAAGTGGTCACAGAGGAATTGTTCAATACCATCCGGTTGAGTTGGTTTTGACGGCAAGAGCGGGCACCTCGTTGGCAGAAATTAGCGCGGCTCTGGATGAGCATAACCAGCGCCTCTGTTTTGAACCCGCGCTGTTCGACGGCAAGGCAACTATTGGTGGCACCTTGGCAACCAATCAGTCAGGCCCGGGCAGGCCATGGCTGGGTTCAGTGCGCGATATGGTGCTTGGGGTACGTTTGATTAATGGTGATGCCGAAGAATTACGCTTTGGTGGCCAGGTCATGAAAAACGTAGCGGGCTATGATCTGTCAAGATTCCAGGCTGGAGCATTAGGCACCCTGGGTGCTATCACGGAAGTGAGTCTTAAGGTATTACCAAAACCTGCCTGTACTCGAACCCTCAAGCTTGAATGCGATGCACAGCAGGCGGTCACCACCATGAACCGACTAGCCGGCACACCTAAACCCTTAACGGCTGCCACCTGGTGTAATGGTTCGCTTTACCTTCGTTTGGAGGGGGCGCAAAGCGCAGTTGAAGGCACCTGTCAGCAGTGGGAAGGTGAGCAAGTCTCACCAGAGGACGATTTTTGGCAGCAACTGCGTGAACAGCAGCTGGATTTCTTTGCCGGGGACCAACCCTTATGGCGTTTCTCAATAAATTCAACAGCTGCACCTATGCCTAACGTGAAAGTGCCTAACGTGAAAATACCCAGTGTGGAAATGCCCAGTGTGGAAGTGCCCAGTCTGGCAATATCCGGGCAAGATAGCGCGGGAAATGAAATGTTGATCGATTGGGGCGGTAGCCAACGATGGCTGCGGGGCGATCATGATCAACAGCAACTGGAACAGTGGGCGAGTCAGCAAGGAGGTCATGTGAGTCTCTATCGTGGTGGCGAACGCCGTGGTGAGATAGCACATACACTACCGGAAGCCATTCAGAAACTGCATTTGCGAATCAAGCATGCGGTCGATCCGTTAGGTATTTTTAATCCAGGTCGGCTGTACAGCTGGATGTAATTAAGTGAGTTACTAACAGAATGAAAACTCAAATAAGTAAAGAGTTCAGTGTTACCGCACAGGGGCAGGAAGCGGAAGCGATTCTGCGCTCTTGTGTGCATTGTGGATTCTGTACGGCAACCTGCCCGACCTATCAGGAGTTGTGTGATGAGCGTGATGGTCCCCGCGGACGTATTTACCTGATCAAACAGCTGCTGGAAGGGGATGAAGTCACTGAGAAAACGCGTACTCATCTTGATCGATGTTTGACTTGTCGTAGCTGTGAAACGACCTGTCCTTCCGGTGTCCAGTATGGGCGACTGGTTGATATCGGCCGGGGCGTGTTGGAGAAAAAGCTACCTCGTAGTAAGCGGCAACAACTGGTGCGCTGGGGGCTTCGGCAGGTGTTGCCGCACTCTAATCGATTCGCGCCGTTGTTGAAAGTGGGGCAATGGGTCAAACCGATACTTCCTGCAGCGCTAGGCAATAAGATACCTGCTCAGCAAGCATCGTCTCCATGGCCTGCCGCCAGTCATCCTCGCAAAATGATTGCCTTACAAGGCTGTGCGCAACCGGCGGCTACACCGAACACTCTGGCGGCAACGGCAAGAGTGCTGGATCGTTTGGGGATTAGCCTGTTAACAGCGCCAGAGTCTGGTTGCTGCGGAGCAGTAAGTTACCATCTGGCAGCGCATGACGAAGGACTCGATTTTATGCGCAAAAATATCGATGCCTGGTGGCCTGCGATTGAAGCCGGTGCTGAGGCCGTGGTAGTTACGGCCAGTGGCTGTGGTGCAATGGTTCAGGAGTATGGTCAGCTATTACGTGATGATCCGCAATATGCTGATAAGGCAGCACGTGTCAGCGAGCTGTTTCGGGATATCAGTGAAGTGCTGGCCAATGAAGATATCAGCGTGTTGGGGCTTGATGGTAATGCCCAGCGCATTGCGGTTCATTGTCCCTGTACCCTCCAGCATGCTTTGAAACAGAGTGATACGGTACAGAATATTTTAACTGCAGCGGGCTTTGAATTGACGCGAACCCGGGATAATCATCTTTGCTGTGGTTCTGCAGGTACGTATTCTATTCTTCAGCCTGAGTTGAGTCAGAAACTGTTGACGAATAAACTGAAGGCCCTGACGGTCGATGCACCCGAGGTGATTGTTACAGCCAATATAGGTTGCCAGCTGCACCTTCAGAGTAGATCTGAACAGCCCGTGCAGCACTGGATCGAATTGCTTGATCGATAATCGGTCTGATTAATATCAGACGAAATATTTAACGAGCTTTTTGTGAAAAGATTTGTAAAAAGTTTTATGAAATATTAATGATTATTTTATGAAATTTTTTATGAAACTTTTTATGGAACTTTTTATGAAAAAAAAGCGAAATCAAATACTGGAGATAAGTATGAGCGAATTGGTGCGATACCAATTGGATGGAAAAGTTGCAACGATCACTATAGATAACGGCAAAGTTAATGCATTGTCACCGGAAGTATTCACACAGTTGAACGCTGCGTTGGATCAGGCCGAAGCCGATCAGGCAATCGTCGTTTTAACCGGCTCTGTCGGAGTATTATCTGGCGGATATGATTTAAAAGTGATGGGTAGCGGTGTTGAATCAGCCGTTGCCCTGGTGTCAACAGGATCGAAGTTCACCCGTCGCTTGTTGGCATTCCCTACACCAGTGGTTACTGCCTGTGGTGGTCATGCGATTGCCAAGGGTGCGTTTCTGATGTTGGCGACTGACCTGCGAATTGGTGCGGAAGGGAACTTCAAAATTGGCCTGAATGAAGTGCTTATTGGCATGACCATGCACAATGCTGGTATCGCTCTTGCGCGTGGTCGCTTGCTACCTGCGTATTTTGAACGTTCTGTTGTGTTAGCGGAATTGTTTAATCCGCAAGAAGCTAAAGTAGCGGGTTTCCTGGATAAGGTTGTTCCTGCTGAACAGGTGCTTGAAGTTGCCCAACAGGCTGCTCTGGCCCTTACTCAGCTGAACATGAAAGCACATCATGAAACCAAACTGAAAGCACGAGCGGGCATTTTGGAAGAGCTCGATAGAGCTATCGAACTCGATCAGGATTTCAGAGTATAATGTATTAATTAAAAGTATTACTTAAATATCCTCCATACACTTTCCTGACAAATGTTTTTTATATTTGTAACTCACCGCAAGGGTTGCTGGTATGGAATTGGTATTTTGAAGTAGATAGGGAAGTTATTGTTTTGTGGGGAAGGGACAGGAATCAGGGTCAAGAAGAAAGACTCGGGAAAAAGGGTAAGAGATAAATCCAAGGGAAAATCTCAAGGGAAAATATCAAGTACTATGGGCAGTCGCAGGGTGAAGCGGGCGCCGCTACCCGGACGACTAAACACCTCAATTGTGCCACCCAGAGAGTCGGTTACCAGATTGTAGACGATGTTCATTCCCAGTCCGGTATTGCCCTGTGATCTTCGGGTAGTAAAGAAGGGTTCGAAAATATGTTGTCTTTGTTCGTGCTCCATACCCGCTCCATTGTCGCTATAAACAAGCTCTAATTCGTTACCAAACCTGTTGCAATGAATGGTTATTTCACCATTGTCTATATCAGGAAATGCGTGTTGTAAGCTGTTAATGACCAGGTTGCTAATCACCTGGTAAAGAGCACCTGCATTGGTGGTCATGCTGATCTCATCATCACAGTGTATTGATATGTTATGCCGGGTCTGTTTTAGCAGCGGACGTAAGCTGGTTAACATCTCATGGATATAATTGGCTAACCGGATTTCACGAATTTGGCTGCTGTCCTGGTCAACCGATATCTGCTTGAAACTATGGGTAAGTTCAGCTGCTCGCTTCAGGTTTTTTTCCAGAATTTCGGTTCCCTCAAGCGCTGCTCCGAGATAGGATTCCAGATCTTTTCGAGTCATCTCACCGTTGGTTAATTTGGTTTTCAAGGACCGGGTTTTTTCTTTGAGGTAGGAGGCTGCCGTTACGCCAATACCGACAGGTGTGTTTATTTCGTGGGCAATGCCGGCCACCATCCCGCCAAGAGCGGAGAGTTTTTCCGCACTTAAGAGCTTTTGCTGGGCCTGCTTCAGTTGGGAAACATCTCTTCCCACACCCTGATATCCTGCAAATTCTCCGTCAGGGTGATAAAAGGGGCAGCCGCTACTTTTGATCCAGAATGGTTCGCCATCGGGTTTTACCCCACTGTACTCGAACTCTTTAAACGCTTGCCTGGTTTTGATGATTTTTTGGTGCTCTTGCCATTGTGTTGAATCAACGTGAGTTTTCGTAAACGCTGAAAACTCTTCGCGATTTTTACCCAGTATATCTTCCGGCTTGAAGCCCATTACTTCATAAAAACGATCGGACAGATAGCTGAAGCGAAGTTCTTCATCCATCTCCCAAATCCAGTCCGAGGTGGATTCGGTGATATTTTTGAACCGTTCTGCGCTGTTTTTCAGTTGTTGTTCAAGGTGTACTTGCGTGGTGATATCCCTGCCTGCACCTCGATAACCGAGAAAATATCCATGATTATCAAATCGTGCTTTACCACTGACACGGTAATAGGTTATTTGGTCGTTGTGGTTGAGACTGTATTGAAAATCATGAAAATCAAGATGAGATTCTAATGCTTTTTTATGTTCCTCCCACTCTTTTTTTTCCTGTTCAGGGATAAAGGGTGAAAAGTACTCCCATCGGGTTTTGCCTAAAATGCTGCTGGGATCAATGTTGAGTTTTTGTAATATATGCTCGGAAACGTAAGTAAATTTCAGATTTTCATCGGTTTCCCAGATCGAATGCAGCATGAATTCGGTGATATCAAGGAGGCGTTCGCTATTGTTGCGAATCAGGGTTTCCGCCTTTGTCCGTTTGAGTGTTTCTGATCGTAAACTTAAAGTGCGGTCGCTGAGTTTATCTTCAAGAAGCTGCTGTTCATGCCATATCATCTGGTATTCGCGTAGCATCGTTTCAATACAGGTTTTCACAATGTTCGCGTAGTGGATAGCTTCTTCAAGCGGAGCGCTGACACCCACGTTGAGAACAGGCTTGTTACTTAGGTAGATGGGTAGATTGCAGCCTTCGAGCATATGTTTAGAATTTGCAGCCATTTCAGCAGTGACATTAAGCTGTACAATTTCACCGCTAAGTATTTTTGCTGCTCCTTCATGAATATGGCCGGTGCGGCCAGTAATTGAAGATGCTGCGATTACACCATTGTCAGTCATAATGCTTATGTTGCATGGAACCTGTTTCGCTAACGAGATACAGATTTCAGTCAGTGTATCTCGACTGATAGAGAAGTTTTCGGAGATGGCTATTTGTTCATGGAAAGGTTCAGAGAGAGATTCAGAGAGAGATTCAGAGAGAGAGCCTTGAGGGGAGGGTGATTTTTTTTGATCAGTCATTGACGCAAAACTCCCTCACATTATATGTGTGCCTATAAATTAAGAATTTGTAGACACACGTACACAATAATTACCGAACCACTTTCATGGTTATGGCAGTCTGCCGTTTTTAATCGCCTCTTTAAAAACCATGGAAAAAATACCCATGTAAAAATTATCTATGGTAAAAACAGTCATGGATTTTTTTTTGCATTGAGAATCGATTACCTCGAGTGGCTACCATCACATAGAGGAGCGTTGCCTGTCTGTTTGCAGACGCAAAAAAACAGTTTTTTATCTTCCTGTGCTTCATACACTAGCGGAGATATGCCGGTGCCTTTATGAGAACCATCACAAAATGGTTGTTTACTACTTTGTCCGCAGGCGCACCAGAAGTAACGTTTCCCCCGGCTAACCTCAACAGCGATTGGGCTGTCGCCAGCGCGTACAGGGTCTGACATAAGGGTATCTCCATGAAACTTATTAGAATCTTTTGATATCTTAGGCCAGAAGTGATCGCAGGGTAGATATATTTATTTAAATTACTTCCTATCTCAAGGCAGGAACTGGCATAAGAATTCTGGATACACGCTGCTTGGGCGATACTGTTTTGAGTCGCCGGGTTTGGGCATATGACTTAAGGGCGCACTTGAGGCTGTTGATGGGGGTTATGCCCACCACGCCTTAGCCGAACCATAGACGAAAACGATCTGTGTCATGCGGATGCTGGGTTGAGTTCGTCCGGGAAAAACAGCTCCAGACTGTTGTGATACGCCTGTTTGAGCAGTGTCTCGATATCAACTTCCAGTTCATCGGCAACCCGCTGGGCAATGAAGGGCAGGTAGATAGGACTATTGGGTCGGCCGCGATAAGGCACGGGCGCAAGATAGGGGGAATCGGTTTCCAGCACGATCTGTTCGATCGGTGTAGCGCGAATGACCTCACGTACATTTTCTGCTTTATTAAAAGTAGCAATGCCATTGAAACCGAGTTTGAAACCCTGACCGATACAGTACTGGGCCAGATCCATGCCTGAGGTGAAGCTGTGGATTACGCCGGTACGTGACAGGCTGCTTTCAAAGTTTGCGAGGATGGCCCGGGTATCTTCATCTGCTTCGCGGGTATGAATTACCACGGGAAGTTGTTTGTCTACGGCTATTTGTAGCTGACGTTCAAATACGTCGCGTTGAACCCGGCGATCGGCATGATCATAGTAATAATCAAGGCCGATTTCTCCCACTGCCAGCATGCGTTCGTCATCCAGTTGCTCGATGATCTGTGCTTCAACGTCGGTGTTGTAGCCTTCGGCATCGTGGGGGTGAATACCCTGGGTGCCCCATATTCGCTCATCGATGCGGCTCAGTTGGAGGACTTTGTCGAGATTGTCAGCCGACACCGCAATAGTGACGATACGCTCGATGGAGAGCTCTGATGTTTTCTCCAAAAGCGGCTCAATCTCTTCCTCTTCGAGATAATCGAGGTGGCAATGGGTCTCTATGATGGGAAGACCAAAGCGGGGGATGTCAGGTTTCTTCTTGCTCATGACGGTGAGTCCAACGGAAAAGTCGCTCATATTATCACGACCTGTTGAAGGGGCTGAACTTTCTTAATGGATAAAGTGACGGATAAAGTCCGGGTGTTGTGTAGGCAATTGTGCCAATTTATGGACGGGCGAATCAGGCAACGGACTGGATCCAGTCACAGAACATCTGTACCCGTTCCAGGTGACGCTTGCTTTCCGGCATCACCAGATAATAGGAATAATCGGATTTCATGCTGAGACTGTCAGGAAAAGGTCTTACCAGGCGGCCATTGGCCAGATCCTGCTCAACCAGCGATGCGCGTGCCAGTGCAATGCCCTGTCCGGCCGAGACGGCTTCCAGCGCCAGGCTGGAATCGCCTATGGTGTAGCTTTTGTGAGTGGGTTGGTAACTGGCGCCTGCGAGTTCAAACCAGTGTTCCCAGTTCAGGTCTCCGGGGCCCATGTCATGAATCAATCGGTAGTTGAGCAGATCTTGCGGCTGTTGAACGCCGCCACCCTCTTGCAGCACCGAAGGGCAACAGACCGGGAAAGCTTCATCGGCCATCAAAAACTCCGAGCGCAAACCGGGGTAGTCACCTGCGCCGAAACGTATCGCCATGTCCGCGTCACTGTTATTGAAATCAACCAGTGTGATGGATGCCGATAATCGTACCTCTTGTTGCGGTTGCAGGGTGGCATAGCGCATCAGGCGAGGTACCAGCCAACGGTAGGCGAAGGAGGGGATGACCGAAATATTGAGCGGTTGCTGTTGTTGCTGACGGGATACTTCGTTGATGCCTTCGCGCAGGGTGCTGAGCGCGTCGCTGGTATAGGGTAGCAGGCGTTGCCCCTCATCAGTAAGCAGTAGCCGACGATTAAGGCGGCGAAATAGCGGGTATCCTAACTGTTCTTCCAGTTGCCGAATTTGCTGGCTGACCGCCGCCTGGCTGACGAACAGCTCCTCCGCTGCGCGGGTAAAACTCAGCTGCCGGGCGGCGGCTTCAAACACTCGAAAGCTATTCAGGGATGGTAGACGGTTGGCCATGTATGATCTCCTTATCGGATAAGTATAGCTTATCCTATGATTAGAATTAATCGTTTGTTGAAAGGCACCATATTCGATACTTTGTCTGCCATGCCAAGCGGTTAAGCTGGCTAAAGGCGAAGGAGAGAAGTTATGAACGACGGACTATGCATTAACAAAACTTGTGGATTAAACGCGCAAATTGAGATGTCCACAGGAGGTGTTGTAAACAGCGGTGTTATAAGAAATAGCCTCCTGACAAAAATGGGTGAGCTGTTGGCTTGCTGGAAGCAACGTGCCAGGACGCGTCGCTATTTGGCCCAGATGCCTCGTCATCTATTGAGTGATATCGGGATTGATGAATCGCAACGCCAGCAAGAACTGGACAAGCCGTTTTGGCGCCAGGGTGGGATTTAATGTCCGTTGTAACGAATGAAGTGTTTGGAAAAATTTTAAACGCGGTCCGGGGATTGTAAATATTGTCGTCGCGTTTGCAGTTTTTTGCTTATGTTTTTTGTTGCTGGTTTGTTAAAGCAGATTTTTGTAATCGGCCATCAGTACAGGTTACTGAAGTTGTTTTCTAAAGAAAGCTAATGTGTAAATGATTATTGTAAAACCCCTTGCCACTCATCGGTGCGTGTTCGCATATCGGATTTCATGGAGGCTGGAAGTAGTTCTACCGGATTACGGTTTTCCCGAATTTCCCAGCCACCACCGAGAGCCTTATAGACTTGCACCAGATTAGTAGCCACGCTGCCCTGTGCTGAGGATACAAGGTCTTGCTGTTGGACATTGGATCCCAGTGTTGTCAGTACCGTATTAAAGTTAATTTCACCTGCCCGGTACTGCACTAGCGAAATATTCACAGCACGTTGAGATGCCTCTGCAGCCTGGGTATAAGCGGTAAGCAGTTCATGAGATTTAAGATACGCGACAATAGCATTTTCGATATCGCCCTGTGCCTGTAACACGGTATCCTGATAATCCACCAGTAGTTGTTGGAACAACGCGTCCTGAAGTCTGATGTTACTTTTGAGACGTCCGTAGTTGAACACGTTCCACTCAAACATACCGAAAACATCCCAGCTCTCGCTGGTGCTTCTGAACATTTTATTACCGTGTTCGGCGCTTGAACCTATTGATCCGCCGATGGAAAAATGAGGGTAAAGTTCACTGACGGCAAAACCGATTTGCGCACTTTGCGAGGCAAGCTGCCTTTCTGCAACGCGAATATCAGGACGACGGCGAATAATATCCTGAGGCATGCCCAGAGCGATGGTGGCGGGTACATTTGGAATCGGTTTTTTAGTCATCAGCAGGGTGTTTTGGTGTTGGGGTGGGGTACCCAGCAGTACAGCCAATGAGTTTTTAAATTGTTGAAGAGACGTTTCCAGTGAATAAATGCTGGCGAGGGTGTTGTAGAGGATACTTTCGGCTTGATCAAAATCGAGTTCGCTAACTTCACCCACTTCAACTTTACGTTGTGATATCCGTACGGCTTCTTCCTGTAATCTGACGTTTTCCCGGGTAACATCGATGCGTTGTTGGTAAGTGCGAATCAACAGATAATTTTGGGCTACCTGGGAAACAAGAGAGAGTATCGCGGTATCGTAGTTGGCGACACTGGCATCGAGTTGGGCCGAAGCTGATTCAATTTGCCGGCTAAAGCGCCCCCAGAAATCTATCTCCCAACTGAGATTAAATCCGGCATTGTAATCGTTACCTATAACGTTATTTTCTTTCTCCCGGGCAGACGATCCGGTTATTTGCTGCTCTTGGGGAAACTTGCTACTCAGTGCAATGGAGAGTTGTTGCTGTGATTGCAGCACACGCAAGCCTGCGGATCTCAGGCTCAGGTTTTGTTGCAAGGCCGCATCTACCAGGGCATCCAGATCCGGGTCCTGAAAGGCACTACGCCACCATTTTATGTTAACCGGTTGAGCGCTTTCTACCAACGGGTTGTTTGTTTCTATCCATTCACTCTCTACGGTTTCTGCTGGATCTTGATAGTCAGGTCCGACGGTGGTGCAGGCATTGATCAAAAAAGTGCTCAATATGAATAGAACAGCCGTTCTCATCGGTTTGAAATGCTGATAAATGCGGATCATTATGTGCGCTCGCCAATGATCTGAGGAATATCCGATTAAGGTAATATCGTATGGCTTCTCGTGTTGATAATTACTGGCTCCTTTCATTGATTCGCTCTTGCTTCCGCCGCTTTGCTTTTTATCAGTACGGATGCGGTAGCCCCTACGCGTAACTTGA
>JAUXFT010000181.1 GCA_030622755.1 Aestuariirhabdus sp.
GCTCTCAATACCGAGGGCATTGATAATCTGTACACCGTGACTTACGCCGATGGCAAACACAAGGAATGGAACCAATACAGAGTAGGGATCCAGGCCATAACCTAAAGTGCCCAGCAAACCCAACTGCCAAACTACAGCAATCAAGGAACAAACCAGTGGTACCACAGTACTCTTGATACAGTGCGAATAGAGATACAGGAGTACCAGCGTAATACCGATAGCCATCGCAAAGAAATACGCGATTGCACCGATACCGTCAATGAGGTCGCCGATTTTCTTGGCAAAACCGATAACCTTGATGCTTACACCCTGATCCTGAAATTTCTGGCGAACCTTTTCTTCGAGCTCATGTGAGAATTGCTGATAATCCAGTCGCTCGCCCGTTTCCGGATTCGTCTCCATGAGAGGAACAAAAATTATTGATGACTTAAAGTTATTCGCAACCAAACGCCCAATCTGACCAGAGCGCATTACGTTATTGCGTAAATCTTCAATATTGGCAGGGTTACTGAAATCGTCATCATCAGGAATAACGGGACCACCCACGAAGCCCTCTTCCGTTACAGCAATCCAGCGAACATTCGCCGTCCATAACGATTTTAGCCCGTTACGATCAACCCCGGGAAGATAAAATACCTCATCGTTTATCTCTTGCAGGGTTTGCATATACTCTGGAGTAAATATGGTTCCCTCTTCAGCCTCTACCGAGATACGAATAGAGTTACCGAGATTTTCCAGATCATCACTTTTTTCAATCATGTTCTGCATAAACGGATGTTCCAAAGGCAGCAGCTTCATGAAGCTGGCGTCTGGACGAACATCCAACATTTTATAGCCTAGAAAAATCGTAGCCAGGAAGAAAAAAACCAGTACGATTATACGATTATTGAAAAACAGCCGTTCTAGCAACGGGGCTGCTTCTCCATGTTTATGAGTCGACATATAATATCCCCGGAAATTATTGAGCTTGAGGTGCTAACTCAGCACCGTCGGAACCAACAGTGTGAATACCACCCTGCCCTACCAGAATAAGATTACCATTGCTGGCCTGAATGACCGAACTGATATACATACGGTTGCTGCGGCTTTTCAAACTGACAGTCGAGCCGTTATCAGTACTTCGCACGATAGAGCCATTATCGCCAACGACAGCCATGGTTCCATCACTTAATAGCGCACCACCGAACAAGCCATAATCCGTACCGGTTTTGATCTCCTCCCATGTCACACCGTTATCAACAGTGCGGAAAAGATGTCCCCGTAAACCATACACCAGAGCAGTGTCTGGATGCTGGGTAGGAATCACCCCAAAGAACGATCCATCGTATGGGCTTTCGATCATTTCGAAAGTATCACCACCATCCAGTGAACGGTACAACATGCCAGCTTCACCCGAAATAAACAGGGTTCCATTTTTTAAAGATGTGATCGAGTTAAAATGGAGCTCTTCTTCATTGTTGATGCTGTCTTTCCAGTCATCCCAGGTTTTACCGCCATCGCTGGTCTTCATAAAATAGCCGTAGGGACCAACAACATAACCTTCGCGTGCATTTCGAAACCACACATCAAGCAGTGGGACTTCAGCGTCAGGATCAGAATACTGCTGAGTCCATGTTTCTCCGCTATCAGTGGTGTTCAAAATCAAAGCATCATGACCCACTGCCCAGCCGTTTTTATCATCGACAAAGCTGACTGCTACCAACATTTTAGTGGTGGGGACTTTACCCTGTGTCCAGCTCTTCCCATCATCATCTGAGTAAAGAACATGTCCACGATCACCCACAGCGACCAAACGATCACCCGCATAGGTAATATCAAGCAACAGGGAGGTAACTGCCTTATCAGACATTACAGATTCTCGCGAATCATCCGCAACTGCTGGATTAAAACCGACCATAATTAAAGCGACGAGCAGTATACGCCTCAGATTTACCAAAACAGTTTTTACATAATCCGTAGATTGATGATTGTAAAAATTGCTTGAGTAAGCGGATTGCCTGTTGGCATCTCGCATAAAATAACTCTCCTATTATTTTTTGCATTTTAGAGCGACCCTAAACCAGCGTTAAAATCGCGGTAACATTATAACCAGATAATTATCAACAATCTCACTGCATTGTTGATTAATGAACGCACACAATCAAAATCATACCTTAGAGTGAAGCATTAGCCTATACGAACAAACCCTAAAAAAACCATCTTAACGGATGATGGCTTCAATTAGCAGCTAGCAGCCAGCATAATCTTCTGTCTTATCACTGAAATCACGACCACAACCACTTGGCTGATAAG
This sequence comes from Aestuariirhabdus sp., assembly GCA_030622755.1. Classification (GTDB taxonomy): domain Bacteria; phylum Pseudomonadota; class Gammaproteobacteria; order Pseudomonadales; family Aestuariirhabdaceae; genus Aestuariirhabdus. The sequence goes on from JAUXFT010000181.1 coordinate 2,293, forward strand.
GCAAGCTGGCACTGTCGTTATGATGGTCCTTTATTTTGGTGTCGTAATATCCACGAGCACGTACGAACGCGCCATAATCATCATACTTCACTTCCAATTCAGTATTAGCACGATAGATATTAGAAACGATGCGGTATCAAAGTTACGGTTACCGTCGTTGTTATTTACACCACCGTTATCAATATTGGTTTCACGGTTCTGAACCCGCCACATTGCCCCGTAAGACTAGGTAGTATCGAGGGAGCCGTAAACTTCGCCATCGGCGAATTCAAATTCAATTGCCTGAACCGGTAGTGCTGCCATGAGACCAGCCAGGGCGAAACCTGCTTTTGCGGGCGCAAGACGTAGAAACAGTGGATGGCTGCTCTTATTGTCCATTAGCTACTCCGTATTGGGATGTGTACTTCTTTTTCTTATTGGATCAGTAGCAAGATACGCGAGTTTGATTGGCACACCCCAAACAGCATCAGGCACTGCACCTCTGACTGAGCCCACTAACCTGATTACAGCTTGGTGGCTCCGCACCCAATGTCTTCCCAGTGATATTTCTCACTAAATGAACACAGCAAATAATAGTACGTTAGTACCATTAAATTATAATATTCGTTATTGATTTTGACTCGAAAACAGGATTACTGGTTTATTATTTTGACAACATTAATATGATCATACCGCTATTCTTTGATTAAAACAGTGGTTTGAACTCTTGGATTTAATTTTTTACCTGACAAGGAGAAAGCCACAAAATGATTATATATAAGCGAAAACAGATAGAAAAAACCAAAAATGCGTGAAAATCGAGCAATACATGAGAAAATTATTGAACAGTTTATGTGCAATACCCGAAAACTGGTTAAGAGGTAACACGCACTCCGTTGGGTGAGTACACTTTATAGATTAAAGGTACCCTCCGCGGCATTGTTACAGAGAATAACAGTTATCCCACCCCTCAGTCTGACACTCACTAGCCATTCGCGTAGGAATTTCCCAAGCGAGCAACACAAGAACGCGACGGCATTCGAGGTACATTAATCGCTAACAATAGGGAGATACACGCCATTACGGCCCCCACCAGAAAAACTGCGGAAGGTGAACTCAACCAAAGCACACCAAACACCGCAGGAATTATCACGGCTGCGATATGATTGATCGTGAACGCAACTCCAGCGGTAGAAGCAATATCAGCAGGATCTGCAATTTTCTGAAAATAGGTTTTGATAGCAATCGCCATTGCAAAAAACAGATGATCAATGACATACAGTGTCCCGGCTAACCAGGCAACCTCAACGAAGGCATATCCGACAAAGACACCAATCAATCCAATATATTCAACCGTTAACGCTCGCTTTTCTCCAATACGACCAATCAGAGAGCCTATACGTGCGGCAAAAAACAGATTAAACAGATGGTTAATAATAAACAACAGGGCTATTTCACCGACACCATAACCAAAACGTTCGACCATCATGAAACCAGCAAAAACCACAAAGATCTGACGGCGCGCGCCACTCATAAACGTCAAAGCATAATAGAGCCAATAACGTTTTCTGAACACAAGGTGCTTATGCTGTATATGGGGTTGTTTGTATAGAGGAAAAGCCATAGCACAGAAGGCAACGATCAATAACGCTAAGCCTCCTCCCACCATATACATAGATAGATAACTAAAACCGAGTATCTCACTCATCAGCCAAATCAGGCAGTACACAAATAAAGAGCTTAAAGAACCTACCGCAATCAACTGCCCCAAAACTCTTGGCGCTTCATCCTGACCTAGCCATTGCAAAGACAATGATGTTTTCACCGTTTCAAAGTAGTGAAAACCAATCGACATAAGCACTGTTGTGCAATAGATACCCAGCACACCAGGAAACACACCCGTAATTGAGACACCAATCCCCAGCAACGCCAAAGACACCAGTGCAAATCGCTGCTCTCGGACAATTAGCAAGACAAAAACTGCCGTAAATGCCAGAAATCCTGGAACCTCTCGTAAACTTTGCAGCACGCCAATCTCAGCACCATTAAATCCGGCCTGATCTATCACGAAGTTATTCAAAAGGGTTTGCCAGCTGGCAAACGCTAAAGGCATAGCCATCGACATAAGAATCAAAAGGCCCGCAGGACTCTGCCAACTCTTGAGCATCAAATATGGCTTCATGAGCACTCCGGCACCTCTGCCTTACTACCTAAATTGCAGGTAGATTGCTTTGAGGCGAAAAATATATAGTTTTTTATAATTCCAACCGAGTATACCCAACTTGCCATCACCACCCTACCGAAAAACGGGCACACAAAAACCGTCGAAAATAGCCACCATAATTAACGCGACTATGTGGAAAGAGATTTACAGGAAGTAAAAATAGAGTGTGAATGACTTCAAACCGAAGCTCAGATTACAAACATATCCATAAACTCATGGACAGGCGTCTCTTCAAGAGCTTCCTGATCTTTGCATAAATCAAAAATCACCTGGCAACGCTTTATTGGAAACCGTGTAGCAAGATTATTATGGAATTTCTTCTCGAGCAAAGGAATTCCCTCTTCCCGACGGCTCCGATGACCCAGTGGGTATTCAACAGCAACCTCCTCAGTACTGGTTCCATCCGAGAAAAAAATCTGGATAGCATTAGCAATGGAGCGTTTATCAGGCTCATTATACTCAGCCGAATAACGTTCACTTTCAACTATTTCCATTTTTTGACGTAACTCATCGATCAAAGGGTTTCCCAAATGGAACGCGTCTTCATAAAACTCTGCTTGCAAATTACCAAAAATAAGCGGTACAGCCACCATATACTGCAGGCAATGATCACGATCGGCAGCATTAGCTAGAGGCCCAACTTTTGAAATAATACGAATAGCTGATTCGTGTGTGGTTAGGACAATCCTTTCAATATCATTTAGTCGGTATTTAACTTCTGGATACAGCTTTATTGCAGCCTCAACAGCTGTCTGAGCATGAAATTCTGCAGGAAAAGAAATTTTGAAAAGTATATTTTCCATCACATAACAACCGTACTCTCGCTGGAACTTAAACTCCCGATCCTCTGTCGACTTGATCCTTTGATCTGCATTTGTCTTATTAAAAGAAACATCATAAAAACCCCACTGAGGAGCAGTTAGCGCGCCAGGCACACCCATTTCACCGCGCATCGTCATATCAGCCAGGCGAACAGCTCTGGACGTTGCATCGCCTGCAGCCCATGACTTACGTGACCCGGCATTCGGTGCATGGCGATAGGTACGTAGTGCACTGCCATCAACCCACGCCTGACTTATCGCTGCCATTATGGCATCACGATCGCCTCCCATCATACGTGTTACCACGGCTGTAGACGCTACCCTGACTAACAACACATGACACAAACCAACACGATTAAAACTATTTTCCAGAGACAGCACTCCCTGGATTTCATAAGCCATGATCATGCTTTCCAGAACGTACCGCATAGTTAAAGGCTCATAGCCATCAGCCACATGCTGCTGCGACATATAATCGGCGACTGCCAGAATAGCTCCCATATTATCAGAGGGATGTCCCCACTCGGCTGCCAGCCAGGTATCGTTATAATCCAACCAGCGCACGATGCAGCCAATATCCCAGGCCGCTTTAACAGGATCCAAGCGCAGCTGGGTACCAGGAACGCGGGACCCATTAGGCACAATAGTTCCCTCAACAATTGGCCCAAGATGCTTGGTACATTCAGGAAAACGTAACGCCAACAGACCACAACCCAGGGTATCCATCAAACAGTTACGGGCGGTATCAAGGGCATCATCAGATGTGACCGTATAATTCATCACATAATCTGCAATATCCTGAATTACCTGATCATAATCCGGACGATCATTCAGGTCGAAAGTGCTGTTCATCTAAATTCCCTTTAAATAACCTGCAAGAAAATAAATCTTCTTAATCCGATAGGCCTCTGGACTGCCCTGCAATGCACCCCGTTTCTGCTGTCATTAAAACTCAAACAACAATTCTGATAACTCTCATCCGCACTTCATTATAGTAGATTGTCCAAACAACCCTGTTGATCTATTTTAGCAACGACTGATTGAATAGCCGCAAAACCAAACGAATTACACTATCAGCAGCTAAGGTACCTCTCTAAGATCAGCCAGTATCTCTTGAGCCTGTCTGATTCACAGTGACTAAACAGATAAATAAATATCCAAAGAATATTTTAACCCCAACACGCGAGCCACAATACGAGACTATTCAGAACCGTACTCAGCCGTTAAATTAATTGAAATTTGATAACGGAAACAAGCACCAAGGAATTAACAAACAAACAGTTCAAGCGAATAGTTTTGCGTTGAATCTGAAATAGCGTCAACAATCAAAAAGGAAAGAACTTATAATTTTACGCCATAAAAAACATACATGCACCGAACATACAGAAATGGATACTACAGAAATGGATACTACAGAAATGGATAGCACAGAAACGGATCCATCGTAAACCGTACCGGTCACTACAGCATTTTCACCGTAGACTTCACCAGTTGCAGGGAAATCAGGCTTCTCTTCA
>JAUXFT010000138.1 GCA_030622755.1 Aestuariirhabdus sp.
ACCCTGAAATCTCATCGTAAAGCGGGCAAGTAGCGGTTGGTTTTTTTTGTAGTTAAACCCTGTCGAAGGCCGGCAGGTCGCTGTTTGGGGTCAGGCAGCTATTAGAACGAGGCCCGTTCAGGGCTAGTCGTTCTGTAGTGGATGTATCGGTCAGGTTAGACGCCAGTAAATTAAGATGTTTGAAGAGGTAATTTTCCCCAAAACTACAGAGGTTGATCAGTCATTGTTCGTTTGGCTGCATCTGCAGTTATTAATAGGTAGAAACAATGTGGCGAAAACCATCCTGTTTGATTCATCCTGCTATCGACGACACAAGTTTGGGTTACAATGATTGTTTTCGTACTTCACGTGAATGAGATTCTCGCCCATGAAACCCTTTCTTCTTGCTCCCAGTATTCTTTCTGCCGACTTTGCCCGTCTTGGTGAAGAGGTTGATACAGTGCTTGCAGCCGGTGCGGATATAGTGCACTTCGATGTGATGGATAATCATTATGTGCCCAACTTAACGATTGGGCCGATGGTGTGTGCCGCGCTTCGCAAGCATGGTGTTACAGCGCCAATCGATGTGCACCTCATGGTAAAACCAGTAGATCGTATGATCACCGATTTTATTAATGCCGGTGCCAGTTACATCACCTTCCACCCTGAAGCGTCAGAACATATCGATCGTTCCTTGCAGTTGATTCGCGACGGCGGCTGTAAAGCGGGCCTGGTGATTAACCCTGCGACACGCCTTGATTGTCTTGAGCATGTGATGAATAAACTGGATATGGTTCTTCTGATGTCGGTGAATCCCGGTTTCGGTGGTCAGAAATTTATTCCTCATACGTTTAATAAGTTACGCCAGGCACGGCAACTGATCGATGCCAGTGGCCTGGATATTCGTCTCGAAGTTGATGGCGGGGTTACTCCGCACAATATTGGTGAAATTGCAGAAGCCGGAGCCGATACGTTCGTTGCCGGGTCGGCCATTTTTGGCACAGATGATTATGCAGCGACTATCGCGACCATGCGCAAGGAGCTGGCCGGTTTGTGATGTCGGCTTGTGGGCGGGAGAATAGATCAAGTGGGAATGTACAATCTGAAATGAGTCTGTACAGATGCTAACATACTGTTCATTCGTCCTGATTATTTTCCCTGATTATTGACCTTGTTTATTGGTTATTTGATAAGGTACTCTTGTTGTTTTAAATTTTGCACAAAGTGTAAATAATAATATTCAAAGAAACCGGTAAATGTTAAATTACATGATAGTGGGTTGGTGAAAACTCGTGCCTATGTAAACGGGCAGTGGCTAAGTGGTGAGTCAGGGCGTGAATTTGACGTGCGAAATCCGGCTCCCGGTGAAGGGTTTATGATGCGTTCACTGTTGATGCGTAAATTGTTTTCTGGTGATTTGCCCGAACTGGTGATTTTTGATCTTGATGGCACTTTGATCGATAGCGTGCCGGATCTGCATCACGCGATTGTAGTAACCCAGCGCGCTCTTCAGCTGCCGCCTTCGTCCGAGGAGGATGTCAGGAACTGGGTAGGTAATGGTGCCGCCAAGCTGGTAGAGCGTGCATTGCAGGCATCTTTTACAAGTGATACAAGTGAATCAGAAGGAGGTTCGGTAGAGGCGTTGATGCAGCCGGCGCTGCAACGTTTTTTTGAATCCTATGAGCAGATCAATGGCCGGTTTTCAATGCTGTATGATGGAGTGCTGGAGACCCTGCAAGCGTTAGAGTTGGCGGAGGTGCCCATGGCATTGGTGACCAATAAGCCGATTCAGTTCACCCCTGAACTGCTTGCTTCATTGGATATTGGCTCATTTTTTTCGCTGGTTCTTGGTGGTGATAGCTTGCCGCAGAAGAAGCCACATCCAGCTCCTCTGATAGCGGCTGCTGAGCATTTCGGGGTGCCAGTGGATTGCTGCCTGATGGTGGGCGATTCAAAAAATGATCTGTTGGCAGCGCGTGCGGCAGGAATGCCGGTGGCCTGTGTATCCTATGGCTATAACCATGGTGAAGATATCGCGTGCTACGAGCCTGATCTACTGGTTGATTCGCTGACAAAGCTGCTATAGGGTAAGCGTTTTCAGGCGTCTAATTTTTCTGGCTGGGCCTTGCTTGTCTGCACAGTGTGTTGATTAACATTCTTGATACCGTGAAGCAGGCGTTTAAGCTGGAAAATCAAGACTGTAGATAGCATTATTATTGAACAACAAATCGAACAACTAATTGAAGAGAGTCAGATGAAAGGGTTGATCTTGAAAAACTTGAACTGGAGATTGCGCTGGCGATGGCAACACACTGCCTCGCGCTAACATTTTAAACGTTCCTCCTGATTCTGGTTTTACAAGGACATAGCAATGACACCTGAACAATTTGCCCAGCTGGCCGCAGCGGGTTATAACCGAATCCCGGTGATGCGAGAAGTACTGGCTGATCTGGACACCCCCTTAAGCGCTTATCTTAAACTGGCCGACGGCCCATACTCTTATCTGCTTGAATCCGTTCAGGGCGGAGAGAAGTGGGGGCGTTATTCGATGATCGGTTTGCCTTGTCGCACGGTCCTCAAGGTTGATGGCCATACAGTGACTATCGAGACGGATGGTGACGTAGTAGAGCAGCATCAGTGCGATGACCCACTGGATTTTATTGAGCAATTCCAGAAACGCTATAAGGTCGCGGAACCGGCGCAGGTACCACGTTTTAATGGTGGGCTGGTTGGATATTTCGGCTATGACACAGTGCGTTTCATTGAGCCTCGCCTGGAACCGTCCGTACCTCATGATGATATAGGTAATCCGGATATCTTATTGATGGTGTCCGATGAGGTTCTGGTGTTCGATAATCTCAGCGGCAAGATTATCTTTATCTGTCATGTCGACCCGGCCGTAGACGATGCCTTTAATAATACCCAGCAACGACTCGATGTGTTGGTTGAGCAGTTGCATACTGGAAAAATTGCGGATCTCAGGGTGACCGAAGATCAGCGTTTGGCCGAGGGCGATTTTGAATCAGCCTTCGGTCAGGAAGGTTTCGAGCAGGCTGTAGATCGTATCAAGGAATATATTCTCGCAGGTGATGCTATGCAGGTGGTGGTGTCGCAGCGAATGACAGTGCCTTTTGATGCGCCGCCATTGAATTTGTATCGGGCATTACGCTGCCTTAATCCCTCTCCCTATATGTATTACCTGAACCTCGATGGTTTTCATATCGTTGGTTCATCGCCGGAAATTCTGGCGCATCTTGAAGATGGTCAGGTTACCGTGCGACCCATTGCCGGCACGCGTAAGCGTGGCCAGAATGAAGCCCAGGATCTTGAGTTGGAGGCTGAACTGCTCGCTGATCCGAAAGAGATCGCCGAGCACCTTATGTTGATTGACCTGGGACGTAATGATGCTGGTCGCGTATCGGATATTGGCAGTGTCAAACTGACCGATAAAATGATGATCGAGCGGTATTCGCATGTGATGCACATCGTGTCGAATGTACAGGGTACTCTGAAACCAGGTCTCGGGCCTATCGATGTGCTGCGGGCGACGTTACCTGCGGGAACTCTCAGTGGAGCTCCAAAAATCCGCGCCATGGAAATTATTGACGAACTGGAACCGGTTAAGCGCGGCGTCTATGGAGGGGCCGTCGGATATATTTCGTGGAACGGTAATATGGATACCGCCATCGCCATTCGTACCGCGGTGATCAAGGACAAGCGACTCTACATTCAGGCGGGGGCTGGCGTTGTTGCTGACTCAATACCTCGCATGGAATGGGAAGAGACCATGAACAAGGGGCGGGCTATTTTTAGCGCTGTTGCCATGGTCCAGAACGCTTTGGAACACTGATCACCCGGGAGTAAAAAGTTATGATATTGATGATCGACAACTATGACTCCTTCACCTTCAATGTGGTGCAGTACCTGGGTGAACTCGGGGCCAACGTACAGGTGCACCGCAACGATGAGATAACCATCGAACAGATCGAGGCCTTACAGCCGGAGCGCATCGTTATCTCTCCTGGACCCTGTACCCCCAATGAGGCGGGTATATCCATGGCCGTGATTAGTCACTTCGCGGGAAAACTACCTCTACTGGGTATTTGTTTGGGGCACCAGAGTATTGGACAGGTGTTCGGTGGTCAGATAGTGCGGGCTCGCGCTGTTATGCATGGCAAGGTCTCACCGATTTATCATTCTTATACTGGCGTTTTCAAGGGGCTCAATAATCCGTTGACCGCGACCCGTTATCACTCATTGGTAATTGATCGTGACACTTTACCGGAATGCCTGGAGATAACCGCCTGGACCCAGCACGAAGATGGTTCCATGGATGAGATTATGGGGGTGCGCCATCGTGAGCTGCCGATCGAAGGGGTGCAGTTTCATCCTGAGTCGATTCTCACGGAGCAGGGGCATGAACTGCTGGCTAACTTTCTGAAGGAAAGTATCTAGTCGTTTATCTGCGCCTGATTTTTTATGGTCGGGTCAGAGCTATGATGTTGGTTGGGGTTTAGTTAATAAATGGATGCATCGCACAACGTAACGCACAGCTATTAAAGCAGCTTTGTAAGCAGGAAAATTAAGCAGGAATCACAGATGATGGATATTAAACTAGCCATAAGCACTGTTGCCGAAAATATTGACCTGTCTCTTAAAGAGATGGAAACGGTGATGACTCAGATCATGACCGGTCAATGCACCGATGCGCAGATCGCTGCCTTTCTGATTGCTCTTCGCATGAAGTCGGAATCCATTGATGAAATTACCGGTGCGGCCAGGGTGATGCGTGAGCTGGCAACCCCGGTAAACGTTTCTGCCCAACCTCTGGTCGATATTGTTGGTACCGGTGGCGATGGCGCCAACCTGTTTAATGTATCGACCGCGGCGTCGTTTGTCGTGGCTGCGTCGGGTGCGCATGTAGCCAAGCATGGTAATCGGGCGGTCTCCAGTAGCTCGGGCAGTGCGGATGTACTGGAAGCTGCTGGCATAGACCTCGGCATGGCTCCTGATCAGGTTGGAAGGGCTATTGAGGAGATTGGTGTTGGTTTCATGTTCGCTCCAGCCCATCACGGTGCCATGAAGCACGCAATTGGCCCGCGTCGTGAACTGGGTTTGCGCACTATTTTTAATATTCTCGGCCCGATGACTAATCCTGCCGGTGTTACTCGCCAGCTGATTGGTGTGTTCAGTAAAAAGCTGTGTCGCCCGATGGCCGAAGTGCTGAAGCAGCTCGGCAGTGAACACATCATGGTGGTGCACGCCGAAGATGGGCTAGACGAGATCAGTCTGGCAACCGCTACTTTTGTTGCTGAACTTAAAAATGGCGAAATCACTGAATACAGCATTAAGCCGGAAGATCTGGGGGTCGAGAGTAAAAGCCTGATTGGTCTTGAAGTCAGTACTGCGGAAGAGAGTCTAGCGCTGATTGAAGAAGCGTTGTCTAAAAATCCGGGTAAAAATGGCGAAAAAGCGGCTGACATTATTGCCCTGAATGCTGGTGCGGCGATCTATGTTGCCGGTTTGGCGGATGATCTGCGTGAAGGTGTCGATTTGGCACGTGATGCGATTGCCAGTGGTCTTGCACGCGCGAAAATATCCGAGCTTGCCAGCTTCAGTCAGTATGCCACCCAGAACGAGGAATAAACCGTGGCTACGACAACAAGTACGTTACATGAAGCACCAACTATCCTGAAAAATATACTGGCGCGAAAAGCAGAAGAAGTAGCTGAGCGCAGTTCCCGTGTCAGTATCGCCCAGGTTCAAGAGGCCGCATCCACGGCTGATCCGGTACGCGGTTTTATCGCCGCTCTGGAACGCCGGGTTGCCTTGGGGCAAGCGGCGGTGATAGCTGAAATCAAGAAGGCTTCCCCGAGCAAAGGTGTCATTCGAGAAGATTTTCAACCCGCACAGATTGCACGCAGTTATGAGAAAGGCGGGGCAGCGTGTTTGTCGGTGTTAACCGATATAGATTTTTTTCAGGGCGCTGACAGTTATCTGCAACAGGCGCGTGCAGCCTGTGACCTGCCAGTCATCCGTAAGGATTTTATGATTGACCCTTACCAGATCGTTGAGGCCAGGGCGCTGGGTGCAGATTGTATTTTACTGATTGTTGCGGCGCTCGATGACCGCCAACTAAACCAGTTGAATGAAACCGCTTGGGAGCAGGGGCTCGATGTGCTTGTAGAGGTGCACAACGAGCAAGAGCTCAAGCGAGCCCTGCCGCTGGGTAATAAATTGATCGGGATTAATAATCGCGATTTACACAGCTTTGATGTCAGTCTTGATAACACTTATCGGTTGTTAGAGCAGATTGGTGATGATCGAATCGTGATTACCGAAAGTGGTATTCACAGTCGTGAGAATGTTGTCGATATGATAAATCATCGTGTTTATGGTTTTCTGGTTGGCGAGGTCTTTATGCGCGCCGACGAGCCCGGAGAGGAGCTGGCAGAGCTGTTTGAAGGGAATCTATCCTGATAGTGCTATCAGCGGATAGCTGAAGTTAACGTTTTAGTTGAAATACAGCCGTGTATGGCGCTGCTGCAGTAACTCGTTATTTTCGTTATGTATTATTGACTTTTATCGTGAATGAAATGAGCGTTAGGCGTGCTTTGGTTTTCTATCTGGTTATTTTTCTGCGTATTAACCGTATAACTACCACTCGACATCACGCGCGCAACTCTTTACAGTGCGCCTCCCTTGGAGTGTGTCTGATCTGTTTTTAATGGCTTATCTCCCCCTAGATAACCTCCATTTGTGCATACCCCGGGAATAATACTTTGATCTCCACAGCAAACATCACCATGCAGTTTGGCGCTGAGCCACTGTTTGAAAATATCTCCGCAAAATTTGGCAACGGCAATCGCTATGGCCTGATTGGTGCCAATGGTTGTGGCAAATCCACCTTTATGAAAATCCTCAGTGGTGAGCTGGCGCCCACGTCGGGAAACCTGTCGATTACCCCCGGGAACACGGTTGGTACTTTAAGTCAGGATCAGTTTGCGTTTGAGCAGTACAGCGTGGTGGATACTGTGATTATGGGCGATACCCATTTGTGGGAGGTTAAGCGGGAGCGTGAGCGTATCTACTCGCTGGCTGAAATGAGCGAAGAGGATGGCATGAAAGTGGCTCACCTTGAAACCGAATTCGCCGAGATGGATGGCTACAGCGCGGAAAGCCGTGCCGGTGATATTTTACTGGAAGCAGGTATCGCCGAGAAATATCATTTTGGTTCGATGGCGCAGGTAGCTCCGGGTTGGAAGGTGCGGGTATTACTTGCTCAGGCGTTGTTCGCAAACCCTGATATTTTGTTATTGGATGAACCGACCAACAACCTGGATATCCATACCATCAATTGGCTGGCAACGGTGCTTAACCAGCGTAAGTGCACCATGATCATTATCTCTCACGATCGACATTTTCTTAATTCGGTCTGCACGCATATGGCCGATATCGATTATGGCGAGCTGCGAATTTATCCAGGTAATTATGAAGCCTTTACGGCGGCATCGTCATTGATACAGGAACAGCTGTTATCTGAGAATGCTAAAAAGAGTGCCGAAATTGACGAGCTGCAAGCCTTCGTTAATCGTTTTGGTGCCAATGCTTCGAAAGCCAAACAGGCCAGCTCTCGCGCAAAAAAGATGGATAAAATTAAACTGGATGAAGTCAAGTCTTCTAGTCGTATGACGCCCTCTATCAGCTTCAAGCAAGATAAAAAACTTCACCGCCAGGCGTTGGTGTTGGAAGAGTTATCCCATGGGTATGATGACAAAGCCCTGTTTAGTGGCGGTGACTTAATTCTGGAAGCGGGTGCCAAACTCGCGGTTATTGGCGCAAACGGTGTGGGTAAAACAACGTTTTTGCGTTGCCTGATGAGTGAAATCCAAGCCAATCAGGGCGTTATTAAATGGTCTGAAAACGCCCGGATTGGTTACTGTCCTCAGGACAGTACCGAAGACTTTGCTGGCGATATGACGGTCTTTGACTGGATGTCCCAGTGGCGTACCGCCAAGCACGATGATTTGATGGTGCGAGGCTTATTGGGTCGTTTGCTATTTACTGCGGATGATTTGAACAAGAAGGCTCGTGTTTGCTCTGGTGGTGAGAAGAACCGGTTGCTGTTTGGCAAATTGATGATGATGGATATCAACGTACTGATCATGGATGAGCCCACCAACCACATGGATATGGAAGCGATCGAAGCCTTAAACAAGGCGCTCAATGCTTGGGACGGTACTCTGATATTCGTTAGCCACGACCGCGAATTTGTGTCGTCAATAGCGACTCGTGTAGTCGAGATTAAAGATCACAATGTCGTGGATTTCCAGGGCACCTACGATGAATATCTGGCGAGCCTGGAGCACGCCTTAAGGGTTGCTTGATATCAGCTTGCTTGAGGCATTGTTGCTGGAACGCGTTACCCAAAAGGCACTGCTATCCTGAAGTCGGTACCAACATTTTTTTTGAAACATGATGTGAAAGCAGTTGTATTGCCCTGTTTGGGTTTTCAAACAGGGGAAGGACAATAAACTCGATTATGTTTCAGTCTTTAGTTCTTAGGATTAATATGAAAAAAACATTCTCACTCATTCACCCAAAAACTAAAGTCGCCCGACTGGTCGAGGCGGTTAAGCATGATGTGAAAAAATACCTGAAACGTGAGCGTAATAAGAAGCTACCAGCCGGTGTCGATTTTTGGGATTTTGATTGTAAGTATGGTCCTGCAGAGCAGGGATGGTCCCCCGATTCCGGTGAATAGGGTTATAGTTTAAATTTAAAAAGCACTCTTCGCATATTTTCGGCTCTAAAAAAAGCAAGGTCTTATCCCTTCCATTTTGTGCGAGTTCAACAAAGACCGAAAATTACATCTTTACTTTTGTATGCAGATATTGTATTTATCAGGTACAGCATTTATTGCTATTTATGTATCTACCAAATACATATCAAGGGTGATATGGAAATAAACCTACAGCTTCTGCAGCAGCACAATCCTTGGTGGTTTCGTGAGGAGGTGATTCTGGACGACGAGAAGATAGCCGACTACGAAAGAGAGACCC
>JAUXFT010000088.1 GCA_030622755.1 Aestuariirhabdus sp.
CGAGCTTCACCGTTTCCCTTGCGGAACTGGAACAGGTTGCTTGGCAGACGCTTAGGACGTGACAGCTTGTCGCTTTGTTTGATAACAACGTCGCTGTTGCCCGGATCGGCAGCAGAAACTTCTTCAACGTCGAGGGAAGAGTTGTACTGGTCGCCCGGATCTGCAGACTCGTGAGTTACAGCGATCTTTAATTTACTTATCAGCCGAAAAATAAATAATCATTACGACGACATTATGACTAACATTACGACTAAATAGTCCCATAAATTTTATACCAATACTTCTAAGTATTTAACATCAATGTCAGCGTTTATATACGCCATGCCTAACTTATTTAAATAATCTAATCGATCTGATTTAGAAGGGTCCATCACAGGCGCTTTAAAACCATGCTCTTTATATATGCTTCCTAGATGCTGTAAAAAATCATTACCTTCAACAAGTAAAAGGCTCGCAGCCCCTACATCAGGCTTCACTGTTTTATTTATATCTTCCGGGAGATTAATCGCTAATACCACAGGTGTCTCTTCAAAACCGGTATGAACAACACGCTTATTAGCAGTCTGCATTGCCCAATAGTGAGCTAGCTGTTTGCTTTGGGTTAGAAAAACAGGCTCAATTGTTTCAGTATAACTATTCCCAATCGTAGACATAATTTGTTTAGCCGTTTGTTTTAATGCCTCATCACCCGAACGCTTTAAACCATGTTCTTTTATTGATGCAACCAATGTAGACGATGTACCGTGATACCAAGTACTCCCAACCTTAAAGCCATCTTTAGTTAGTAAATCTTTCGCATCTTGTAGGTTGTTTGGGACATTCGTCATAATCAATCTCACTCTATAGTCTTGCATTAAGTCTAAAGAAAAGGCGACACTCTTTTTCAAGAGGTCGCCTTTTCAAACACTTCAGCTCAAGCCTTATTAAGCCAAGGCTTATTAAGTCGAAGCTTAAGCACCGAGTTCAACTTAGCCGAACTGGTTAGAAGTATTCTTAGCGCCGCCTGCTTTAAGCGCGTTTTCACCAGCAAAGTATTCTTTGTGATCATCACCCATGTCAGAACCTGACATGTTCTGATGCTTAACACATGCGATACCCTGACGGATCTCTTTACGCTGAACGCCAGCAACATAACCTAGCATACCAGCTTCACCGAAGTACTCTTTAGCCAGGTTATCAACAGACAATGCAGTTGTGTGATACGTTGGAAGAGTGATCAGGTGGTGGAAGATATTTGCTTCACGAGCAGTATCGGCCTGGAAAGACTGGATGCGAGCATCAGCAGCAGTAGACAATTCAGTTTCGTCATACTTAGCATTCATCAGATCAGCGCGATCGTAAGCAGATACGTCTTGACCAGCTTCAACCATAGCGTCAAACGTCTGCTGGCGGAAGTTTAGAGTCCAGTTGAACGATGGGCTGTTGTTGTAAACAAGCTTCGCATCAGGAATCTCTTTACGTACTTCGTTCATCATCGCTGCGATGTCAGCAACGTTTGGAGTCGCAGTTTCGATCCAAAGAAGGTCAGCACCGGCTTTAATAGCTTCGATAGAATCGAATACACAACGCTCTTCACCAGTACCTTGACGGAATTGGTATAGACCAGAAGGTAAACGCTTAGGACGAACAAGCTTACCGTTACGGTTGAAGCATACGTCACCTTCAGCCATTTCAGATACGTCAATTTGTTCAACGTCCAGGAAAGAGTTGTATTGGTCACCTTGATCGCCAGGCTCTTTAACAACCGCTATTTCTTTAGTAAGGCCAGCACCTTCAGAGTCAGTACGCGCAACGATAATACCGTTGTCGACACCTAGCTCCAGGAAAGCATAACGTAATGCGCGAATCTTGGAATGGAAGTCAGCGTGAGGAACGGTTACTTTACCGTCCTGGTGACCACATTGTTTTTCATCAGCAACCTGGTTTTCGATCTGAAGTGCACAAGCACCCGCTTCGATCATTTGCTTAGCCATTAGGTAAGTCGCTTCAGCGTTACCAAATCCAGCATCGATATCGGCAATTATTGGCACAACGTGTGTCTGGTGATTATCGATTTCAGACAGGATTTTAGCGGCTTCAGCTGAATCGCCTGCTTCGTTAGCAGCGTCTAGTGCGCGGAATAAACCACCTAGCTCACGAGCGTCTGCCTGACGTAGGAATGTGTAAAGCTCTTTTACTAAAGAGGCAACCGTTGTCTTTTCGTGCATAGACTGGTCAGGAAGAGGACCAAACTCAGAGCGCAGGGCTGCAACCATCCAGCCTGAAAGGTATAGGTACTTACGCGCAGTAGTACCGAAATGCTTCTTAATAGAGATCAGTTTCTGCTGACCCACAAAACCGTGCCAGCAACCTAAAGACTGAGTGTACTTGGTTTTATCAGCATCGAAGGCGGCCATGTCGGCGCGCATAACGTCAGCGGTGTACCGGGCAATGTCCAGACCGGTTTTGAATTTGTTCTGAGCGCGCATGCGGGCTACGGATTCTGCGCTAATCGCATCCCAGGCACTGCCTTCTGAGCGGATAAGGGTATCAGTGTTGTCGATGTCTGTAGAATATTGTGACATGTTCGATCCTTAAAGTAGGTTGGAAACTGACCAGTGGTTCTGGTGTCTTTGGGGTACGGCGGCCATCTTAGTGATTATCAGTTCATTGTTGAAATAAATAGCGTCTATTCCTGTTATTCATTGGGCGAATAAGCTCACCTGGTTCAAGGGTTTTTCTGTGGGCAGATGTTTGATTTTTCAGAATGCCCACTGGGTTCCTCATGCGCGTGTATTAAGAAAATCAAAACAGGGATTACAAATGTGGTAGTTAAAATGCAGTATTTACTGAAAAACGTCCGTTATTTGGCTACTAATTAGCATGTTATAATAATTTTCTGCAGCAGATATTGCGTTTGAATTCTGCGTCACCTTGCCATATGCGCCAGTGGATTTATTTGATTTAAAACAATAAAGCATCCGCTAGTATTTGTGTGTAGCATTCATGGATGGAATACCGAATATAAGGTCTTTAAATTAGCGGAAATACATTTTTCTCTCTAAAATGGCTCGCCAAATATCCCTGTCACTGGCTGGGCTTAACTCCGCGTATCAAGGCATTGGTGAAAATGACAAAACGAATTAATAAAGGCGGTCTGCAGATTGCCGAAGCACTGTATAACCTGGTAAATAATGAAATTGCTCCGGGAACGGGTGTAGATCCCGAAGTATTTTGGTCTGAGTTTGAAGCCATTCTGAATGATCTTGCTCCTGTTAATAAGAAGCTTCTACTCAAACGAGAAGAGATCCAGAGTTTAATCGATACCTGGCACACCGAACGTGCCGGTCAGCCTCATGATGCTGCTGCGTATCAATCTTTCCTGACTGATATCGGTTATTTGCTACCTGAGGGTGATGATTTCAACATCGTTACTGAGAACGTAGACACTGAAATTGCAACTCAAGCGGGCCCTCAACTCGTTGTACCGGTTAAAAATGCGCGTTTCGCTCTGAATGCTGCTAATGCACGTTGGGGCAGTCTTTATGATGCTCTGTACGGAACGGATGCTATCTCTGAAGAGGGTGGCGCTGAAAAGGGTTCTGGCTACAATCCGGCTCGTGGAGCCAAAGTCATTGAGTTTGCCCGCAATCATCTTGATGTGGCTGCACCATTAGCAGGTGGTTTAAGTCATAAAGATTCATCATCCTATACGGTTGAAAATGGCCAGCTTGTGATTAGCCTGATCGATGGCAGTACTGCAGCACTTGCTGAGCCGGAAAAGTTTGTTGGATACCGGGGTGAAGCGGCAGCGCCTTCAGCGGTATTGTTGAAAAATAACGGCCTGCATATTGAAATTCAGATTGATGGTTCTACCCCGGTTGGTAAGGACGATGTGGCTAACGTCACCGACCTGTTGGTAGAAGCCGCGGTAACCACCATTATGGACTGTGAAGACTCTATAGCAGCGGTTGATGCTGAGGATAAGGTTGAGGTTTACAGTAACTGGCTAGGCCTGATGAAAGGCAGTTTGCAGGATGAGTTTGTTAAGGGTGGTAAGACCCTGGTTCGTACGCTTAATTCCGATCGTGAATATACCGCAGCTGATGGTTCTGATTTATCGTTGCATGGTCGCAGTCTGCTGTTTATCCGTAATGTTGGTCACCTTATGACCATTGATGCGGTATTGGATGCACAAGGCAATGAAGTACCGGAAGGTATTCTGGATGGTATGGTTACCGTCCTGGGTGCAATGCATGATCTAAAGGGAAGCTCGGAGAAGGGTAATAGCCGTACTGGGTCCGTTTATATCGTTAAACCTAAAATGCATGGGCCAGAAGAGGTTGCATTTACGTGTGAGTTGTTTGCGCGTATAGAAAAAGCATTAGGACTTCCTCGTAACACATTGAAAGTAGGGATAATGGATGAGGAGCGCCGCACCACTGTAAACCTTAAAGAGTGCATAAGAGTCGCTAAAGAACGCGTAGCATTCATTAATACAGGGTTCCTGGATCGTACTGGTGATGAAATTCATACCAGTATGCTTGCTGGCCCAATGATTCGTAAGGCGGCTATGAAGCAGCAGCCCTGGATCACCGCTTATGAAGACTGGAACGTTGATAATGGTTTGGCCTGTGGTCTTTCTGGTAAAGCTCAGATCGGTAAAGGAATGTGGGCGATGCCTGATGAAATGGCTGCCATGCTGGAGCAAAAAATCAGCCACCCATTGTCTGGAGCCAATACTGCATGGGTCCCATCACCTAATGGTGCTACCTTGCACAGTACTCATTACCATAAGGTCAGTGTTGTCAACCGTCAGCAAGAGTTGGCGAGCAGGGCGCGTGCTAGTCTCGATGATATTTTGACCATTCCCGTGATGGAGGATGCCTCCAGTTTAACTGCTGAAGAGATTCAGAACGAACTGGATAATAACTCTCAGGGCATTCTTGGGTATGTTGTCCGTTGGATCGATCAAGGTGTCGGATGCTCTAAAGTCCCAGACATCAATAATGTTGGTTTAATGGAAGATCGTGCAACTTTACGTATATCCAGTCAACATATGGCTAACTGGCTGCATCACGGTATCTGTACTGAAGAGCAGGTTAAGGAAAGCATGAAGCGTATGGCGGTCATTGTAGATGAACAGAATAAGTCTGATTCAGAATACAAGCCGATGGCTCCTGCTTATAGTGGTGTGGCTTTCCGTGCCGCTTGTGACCTTGTGTTCAAGGGTAAGACGCAACCAAGTGGTTATACCGAACCACTGTTGCATGCTTACCGTCGGGAAGCTAAAGGCGCAGCGGTTTAATTTATCCGTAAACCTTGAAACAAAAAACGGCTTTTGAGCCGTTTTTTTATGTTTTCTATAAGATTTTTATACTTTCTATCAAGTATCCAGTAAAACTTACTTATTACGGATCGAGGTGTTTGGTTTATACCTCCGGCCCCTTTCTTGGTTATGCCTCGGCACCGTCGGTGGCAGTGCGGCTTGTTTTCAGGTGATGCCTTGTAGAAAACACCGTATGTGATTGCCTGGTATCACTTTCCTGGTGATCGGTGGAGAAAGACGAAAACGCCTGCTTTCCAGTTAAATCATTCAGTGGAACGATATCGATCAATTTGGCTGATGCTGTTTGATTGTCGGCACCTTTTGTTGACCGGCACAGGCCCAGTGTTTGCTGGGTGATTGGTCTTATTGTTTCGATGTGAGCTGCATCGTCAGCCAGCGCTACACCATACGATGGGATCATGTTTTGCAGTTTGTTTGACCAGTCGCTATGTTTCAGTTTTTCAGCAAAACATTGTTCAATGACTTCCAGCATCGCTTGTACCGCAATGGATGCACCGGGTGAAGCGCCCATCAGGGCGGCGAGGCTGCCATCCTTCGATACAACCGTTTCGGTTCCGAACTTTAATACACCTTTACCATTGCTCTCTTTATTGATGACCTGGACGCGCACACCCGCCGAAGTGAGTGACCAGTCTTTATCTTTAGCTAAAGGCAAATATTCTCTTAAAGCTTTCATGCGTGATTGATTAGACTGCAGGGATTCCTTGATAAGGTAATGCGTAAGGTCGAGGTTGTTGATGCCTACATCCATCAGCGGAAATAAATTATTCTTACGGATTGATACGGGCATATCGTACAAGGAGCCTTGCTTTAAAAACTTAGTGGTAAAACCTGCGAATGGGCCAAACAGTAAGGCTTTTTTGCCATTTATCACGCGTGTGTCCAGATGAGGTACGGACATGGGCGGGGCACCTATTGCGGCTTTACCATAAACTTTTGCACTGTGGGCGTTGATGGTATCCGGGTCGCTGCACACTAACCATTGTCCGCTGACGGGAAAACCAGCATAACCCCGGGCCTCTTCAATACCTGATTTTTGTAGCAGAGGGAGTGTGCCTCCACCTGCTCCAATGAATATAAAACGACTGCTCAGAGTGGATTTTTCTCCAGTAGCAGTATTCTGTATATCGATATTCCACTGGTTATTTTCTTGCTGTGACAGGGCGTCAACCCGTGTTTGAAGTTTCAGGTTGAAGTTTTCCTGATTTTCAAGGTGCCTTACCATGGCGTTGCTCAGTGAACCAAAGTCAACGTCGGTACCTGATTTCATTTTAGTCGCGGCCACGGGGTCAGAAGGATCACGCCCATCCATTACCAGAGGCATCCATTGCTCTATAACGCGTGGATCTTCGCTGTACTCCATGCCCTTGAAAAGGTGATGCGCACTTAATTTTTGATAGCGCTTGCTTAGGAAATCGACGTTTTGTTCACCCCACACGAAACTGTAATGTGGAGTAGAGTTGATATATTGCTTAGGCGAGGGCAATTCGCCACTTTGAACAAGGTGGCTCCAGAACTGCAGGGATAATTCAAAAGCTGCATTTATGCTGATCGCTTTACTGATGTCGATGTCACCCTGGCTGTCTTCCGGGGTGTAGTTGAGCTCGCAATAAGCCGCATGTCCTGTACCCGCGTTATTCCAACCGGCGCTACTTTCCTGAGCCACGTCATCGAGTTGCTCAATCATGGCAATTTTCAACGTTGGATCCAGCTGCTTTAACAGCATGGCTAGCGTTGTACTCATGGTTCCAGAGCCAACCAGCAGAGCGTCATAATTTTCTATTGTCATGCTCAATACCTTTATTTTGAAAGACCGGAAGGAAAAGTTTTTCATTGCTTTGTTTCGTTATTGGTATTGTATAGAAGGCGTTATATATATAAAAATTAATATAAATAATGATTACCATTAAGATATACTTATGGATGTTTATTGATCAACTATTAATGAGTAGAGAGGTGAGTTGATGAGAGCCACATTCCACCAGTTGAAGGTATTTCATAAAGTAGCAACGCTGTGTAGTTATACTGCTGCTGGTAATGAGCTTGGCATGACTCAACCGGCGGTAAGTATCCAGTTAAAACAACTGGAGGAGAATCTGGAAATACACCTGGTTGAGAAGCTTGGGAAAATTTTTTTTTAACCAGACCGGGGGAGGAATTGTTCAGGTTTTGTACTGATTTATTCGAGCGTTTTAGCGATATTGACATGACGCTTAGCGCAATGAAGGGTGAACTTGAAGGGGAATTTCGTATAGCCGCAGTAACCAGTGCAATGTACTTTACCCCTCACCTGTTAGGGGCTTTCCATAAGTATTTTCCAAAAGTAAGTTTCAGGCTGGAGATAGTGAATCGCGAACAGATTATCGAACGGATCAAAGACAATAAGGATGATCTGGTCATTATGGGACAAGTACCTGAAGAGATGCCGTTGTCTTGCCACCCGGTAGTGGATGTACCAGTAGTCGTTATCGCTAACCCTTCGCATCCCCTGGCGGCTAGCACTCAGGTATCAATGCAAGAGCTTGTGCAACACGATTTCATTGTTCGTGAGCAAGGCTCTGGCACGCGCAAGGCGGTTGAATCAGTATTCCTTGCTGAAGGGCTGAGGATTAAACCCAGCATGGTATTAGGGGGTAGTGAAACAATTAAACAGGCTGTAATGGCCGATCTTGGGCTATCGGCTGTTTCAAGGCACAGTGTGACCCTTGAGCTCGCGACGGGCTCACTGGTTGAGATACCGGTAAAAGGGTTTCCCCTTTTTGTCGGTTGGCACCTGGTTCATCATAAAAACAAGCAGCTAAGTCCGATCGCGCGTGCGTTTATCGATTTTGTATTGGATCCTGAACAAAATATTGAGCAACTCTGTGATCGGTTTTACAAGTCCCACTTTGTTGAAAATAAAGCGTGATGCAGATCAGCTAAACATGATTTCCCAGCCTGGTGACCTTTGTTTAACGTTTAGCTGCCGATAGAATTTCAGTTGTTCTGCATGATCGTGTGTTGAAAAAGGAGTTTTACTTTGTCACAGGCTGTAATGACCGTTGTGCTTCCGCTTGCTCTGGCGTGGATTATGTTTTGCGTAGGATTGACGCTTTCGTTGAAGGATTTCAGGCGCGTACTGGTTGCACCTGCTGCGGTTGTTACCGGTCTTGTTCTACAGATGCTTGGGTTACCGTTACTTGCCCTGTGTATTATCTATTTTCTTGAGTTACCAAGCACTATCGCCATTGGTCTCTGGCTGTTGTCGTTATCTCCAGGCGGAGCCACTTCAAATGCGATCAGTCAAATGAGTGGGGGAGATGCAGCCCTCTCTATCTCGTTGACCGCGTTTAGCAGTTTACTTATACCGCTGACCTTGCCTCTGATGTTGCCCATTATAATGGCTGACTCTGCTGTGAGCTTACCGTATGAAATAACCGTGATGAAATTATGTATGGTTACCATTCTTCCAGTGGCATTAGGTATGGTGGCCAGGAGTAAAGCGTCTCTGGCGTGGAGTGAGCGTTGGGTCTTGCGATTGCAGCGCTCCTCTTTTGCGGCGTTGTTGATCACTGTTGTTGTTATAGTGCTGGCTAATATGCAGGTGGTTGCCCAGTTGTGGTCTATTGCTGCAGTTGCGTCTATGACGTTATGTTTAAGCGGAATGCTGCTGGGATATATTGTCAGTCGGTTTTGGGGCGAGATTGACACAATGGCTGCTACGTTTGCGGTTGAGGTTGGTATTCAAAATGCCGGTACGGCAATTTTTGTCGCGGCAGTGCTGCTGCAGCGACCTGATCTGGCCCTGACTCCATTGCTTTACGGGATACTGATGAATGTTCCTGCGTTTGCACTGATCATATTCCGTCAGCGTAAGCGGGAATCCTATGCATGATTCCGGTTTGGATAGCTGAAGAGATTCTGATTAAAGAGGCGGTTAGGGAAGCAGTTGGAAGTCAGGTGGTTTTCTTATGCAGACTTTTCTGTGGGGTGTTAGATAGGATCTATTCTGATGAATATTCCGCTGCTCTGATTTTTACCACCACGACTATAGCTATTAAGCTGATTATTGTTACCTTGACGTGATTCATCTATTCCACCAATCCTGACCCACTCACCGAGCTTTATACGTACCCTGGTAGAGGTGCCCTGAGTGCTGATTTGTCGAGACGCAATGGGCTTTACCCGATGCTTTCGGCCATTTATAACGATGTCGGTGTATTCAGTATTGACTTCAACTTGTGGGGAGTTGTCGCGCAAATTCTGTTGCCCGTAGCGGTGCTGGTTAACCTGATCATTTTGACTGCTAATTGAGACATTAGCGTGCTCTCCATTGATATGGACGGTGACATAAAATCCACGAACCACTGTTTTATAGCCAGTATTGCTGCTCCAGCCATTACTGCGGGTTACCGGGATCTCTTCACCAATCTGAACATAAGCGGGTTGTCCTTCTATTGTCCTGACGTCCTGGGTACCCGATCCGTACGCTGAAGCATTTCCATAATCTATGCTGCTTTTGTTTTTATTGCTCCTGCCCGTTGAGATGCTGCCATCACCGGTTTTGATTTTATCGTCCAGGCGAATGTCAAAATCGTTACGCGTCTTTTGCTCGTCAGTGGTAACGCTGATCATCAATTGCTGTAGCGGGGCATCAATCTGGCGAATAACGAGCTGGAGTTGCTCGAAATTATCGGGGGTGGTTTTAATAATTAAAACATTGTTAAACGACGTTACCGTCCCTCCCGGGCTAACCAGCGCTTGAAGCGTTGGCACCATTTCGCTGGCGAGTTGGTGTTGGGTGTCCAGCGTATAGGTTTTCATCGCCGCGTGAGATGAGGGGCTAAATAAAATCAGTGCTAGTAACAGGTGCCAGTTTTTCATGGGATAAATGTTTTCATAGGGTAAATCGTCGTATCTCCGCAGGTACTTCGGCATGATTCCACGCATGGTTGATGGTTTGCCGCCACAGCTTAACCTTGCCGGGATTGTTAAAGCTTCCTGATAACATTATCGGATTTGTATCGATGAATTCAAGCCATCCATGATCATCGGCAAGAATTAATCCCAAGCTATCTACGGGGTAGGGTTTTGCGGTGCACCTAAGGTTTATAAGACTGCTAATTCGTTGTTGCAACTGAATAAGATCATGGTGCTGGGTAATGAGGGGGGCAGTGTCGTCCACCAGAATTTGTACGTGACTAATTGGGTTTCTTCGGGCCATCGCGGAAATAGCATTCAGAATCGCTGGCTGGCAATAAATTTCAACTGGCAGGGTTGGAGAGTAGATAAATACGCGTTCACTGGATTGGGCAATTATAGCTTCAATATATTGTACGATGTCGTTTGATTGCCAGATGGTAACGAGCTTGTTGCTTTCACCGAGAATCGCTTCGGTAAGGGGAGTCTCTGTTGCGGGAATTAGTGCTCTAGGTTGATAGCCAGCTTGCAAGCTGCTTTGGTAATGTTCTGATTGATGAGTAACGGGTCGTTTGGTGAGGGCTGCGTCTGGTGTGAACTCTATGGGTGTCTGGTTTGAAGGGAGTTCCATGCTCATGGCTTGGTGGGGGATGCCTGCTTCTTCAAATGATTCCCCTTCAGCTATATAACCGAGCTTTAAATAGAAGTTCAGGCTGGTTTTCTGGGCGTGTAGTTTTGTCGTTTTAATGTTTAGTTCTCGGGCTATGTCGTGTACGTATCTCATTAGCGCCAGCCCAAGCTGTTTGCCACGAAATTCCTTATAAACTGCTACTCTCCCAATTTTTCCGTCTTCAAGAAGTCTGGCGCTTGCAACGGGGTTATCCTGGTGCGTCAGGTAGAGCAGGAAATGATGAGCCGAGAGGTCGCTCTCGTCAGTCATCAGGTTTTCCGGGATTCCCTGCTCCTGCGCAAACACCCTGTTCCTGATATTGCAGGTATCTTGCTCAGCCTCATTCCAGTCAAGGCGCTTAATGTAAAATTCGGATGTTCTCATAATTCTTCGATAGTACCCATAGTCAATAGTTTTGTCAGTAATTCCAGTTCAGGGGGAGGAAAGGGAGAGTGGACTGGTTTTCCGTAGCCGAGTTTTTTACATAGTGGTAAGAGGGCGTTGTCGAGCTTTAAGCAAATCCCATCAGCAAAAAACTGGAGTTCATTCTCATTTATGCAATAAGCGATACGGTGGCCAGGACTTAGCTGTACTGTATCCAGTGGAGTCATATCCACATCTTCTGGTAGTTCAGGCATCTCATCATGCTTGGGTTCAGTGACAAAGCTGCCAAACCAGCGGCGCAGTGTTTCAGGTTGGTCGAGGCTTTGTTGTATTAATTCTCGAACCCGGTTAAGGGCTTCAGCATCGATTTCAGCGGGATGACTGGGTAGTTGAATATCCGCGTCGTAGTAACGGTCTTCCGGGTGCAGGTGGGAGCTTATTTCGTCACAGAAACGCCCCAGAATGTCCGTGGTTGCAGGGGCTCTAAAACCAAAGGAATAGCTGATGCTGTTTCCCTGGGATACGCCGTGATGGGCGAGCCGAGTAGGGACGTAGAGCATATCTCCTGGTTCGAGTATATATTCCTGATCAAAAACCATATTGCTTAACAGTTTAAGCTGAGGGTGAGATTGCAGTTCATCCGTATGATCGCAGAAATGACCCAGTTTCCAGGTGCGTTGCCCTTCCGCCTGTAAAAGGAAGACGTCATAGTTATCATAATGAGGACCAACACTGCCGCCATCTGTTGCATAACTGATCATGACATCATCGATACGCCACGAAGGGATAAAGTCAATCTCACGCATCAGGGCATTGACCTCATCAATCCATTGATCGGCCCCCTGAATGAGCAATGACCAGTGATCTTTCGGTAATTCTGCGAATGACTCTTCGTTAAATGGTCCTTTTTGTAGGGCCCATTCGCCATTCGCTTCTCGAATAACCAGTCGAGATTCGATCTCTTCTTCCAGAGATAAACCAGCCAGTTCATCACCGTTTAGAAAACTGGAAAAATCGGGTATCGCCTGTTTTAGTAATAGCGGTTTTTTTTGCCAATATTCATTAAGAAAAGTGGCTGGAGATATATCACCAAGAAAAGGGTGGCGTGTCATACGGACTCCGGTTATAAAAAAACCCGCGATAGCGGGCTTTTCAAAATAACTGTGACTGTCTAAAGATAGGCTAAATGTTGCTGGCTTGTTCTGTTGCGTTACCAATATAGTTAGCGGGTGTCAGTAGCTTCAGCTCCTGCTTTACAGCTTCAGGTAACTCTAACCCATCTATGAAAGCGGCTAGCGTTGTTTTGTTAATGGACTGGCCTCGTGTTAACGCCTTAAGCTTTTCATAGGGCTGATCAATACCGTAACGTCGCATGACGGTTTGAATCGGCTCTGCCAGTACTTCCCAGGAGTTATCCAGATCACGGTCAAGTTTGGCACTGTTAAGTTCCAATTTACTGATCCCTTTCAGGGACGCTTGATATGCGATCAGGCTATGTCCCAGGCCTACGCCAAGGTTCCGTAAAACGGTAGAGTCCGTCAGGTCACGCTGCCAGCGAGAGATGGGGAGCTTGCTGGCAAGATGTTGCAATATTGCATTCGCAATGCCGAGGTTGCCTTCAGAGTTTTCGAAATCAATCGGATTTACTTTATGCGGCATGGTCGAGGATCCAACCTCACCGGCAATGGTTTTTTGCTTGAAATAACCCTGCGAGATGTACCCCCATATATCCCGATCGAAGTCGATCAGAATGGTATTAAAACGGGCGATTGCCTTTTTATGGTCGGTACTGGGGTTATAGACAGATTTGGGATTTGGGAGCGTTCGATTTGGGATTTTGGAATTCATCCGATTTTGGATTCGGGATTTCGGATATCGGATTTTCTGGGCGGCTAATGTCCGGTATGCCATGCATAGTGCATTGGGTTAGCGTAATCCTTGAGTTAGGAATCAAATTGTTAAATTCGCCTCGGACC
>JAUXFT010000054.1 GCA_030622755.1 Aestuariirhabdus sp.
CACTGTGGAGCGGTAGTTCAGTTGGTTAGAATACCGGCCTGTCACGCCGGGGGTCGCGGGTTCGAGTCCCGTCCGCTCCGCCACTGTAAATTTTTCCTTTGTTTATCTTTGATAAAATTCCTTCCTGATATTTCTGGTATAAGCTTTTAGTTCAATTTTATGTGAACCCTGTTTTCAGTATGGCCTTGATACCATTCGTTCTTTCCCCCCTGAATCCTTGATTGTTTCTTCCGCTGTTTCTTTATTGTCCCGCGCTAATCATCCCATGACGTATTTTTTTAAAATTGTGGTTTCATGCGCTTAAATTTCTATAGACCCGTTTATTATTTCGAATATTTTCCATAACATGTTGAAAATAAAGGGGAAATTTAAGATTTACTGCAGGTCAAAAAATAACCAATTTGTCTTAGTGGTAAATACCTAGCGGTTTATTTGCATTTTTATCAGTTGCCCCCAATGATATCCACAGAATCTGTGGATAACCCTAATATTTGTAATGTATTACTGCCAAGTAAGGAGGGAATGTTGAATCAGGCAATAACACTGCTGTTGGTTGATGGGTTGAATTTGATTCGCCGGATTCATGCTGCTCAGCAGGGGGTAGAAAAATTGCATTCTACTGTCTTGCAGTCAATTCATCGAGCTGTGCGGGAAACGTCAGCCAGTCATCTGTTATTCGTTATGGATGGAGAGGGGCCTACGTGGCGCCACAAACTTTATCCTGAATATAAGCAAGGGCGTCGACCGATGCCGGAAGATTTGCAGCAGTTTTTGCCAGTCCTGCTTCATGAGCTACAGCAGGCAGGTGTACAACAAGTCTCCAGGGAGGGCGTGGAGGCAGACGATCTCATTGCTGCAGTAGTTACTCGTCTATCTGGGTACGATCTGTGCCAGGTGATATTGTCGACTGATAAAGGCTTTTTACCACTGTTATCCGATCAGGTCTGTGTGAGGGATCATTTTAAACAGCACAATGTCAGTGTAGAAGATGTTCGAGAACGATTTGGCTTACCAACCAATCTTCTTCGCGACTTGTGGGCGTTGGCCGGTGATAACAGTAATCATATTCCAGGCGTCACTGGTATAGGCCTTAAAACAGCCGTTCGTTTGCTTTCGCATTATGGATCATTAAATAATATTTTGGCTGAAGCGGATCATATTGATGGAAGTGTGGGTGGCCATCTACGAGAACAAAAAGAGCAGGCACTTCTTTACAGGAAATTACTGGAGCCTCAGGTGGCGCTTGCATTAGAGCTTAATTTGAGAGAGTGCCGCTTGGCTGGTGGGTGGGTTTAGATGTGGTAGGAGTAAGTGGTTATATAAAGCGTCAGGTAAAAAATCACAGGCTCCAGTTAAAGGAGCCTGTGATAGTCACATGTGATCAGGAATCGTTAGCTGCGATTCGGTGGCTGAGGTTTATGTAATCAAGCAGGATGTTGCCAGTCTCGGTAATGAATGCATCATCACTCTGCTCGTTATCTTCAGGGTTGGCCTGGTGGGAAGGAGTCATTAGATTATCCTCTTCCGTATCTTCCAGAGAGTCGAGTTTAGTCAGCCCTTTTGCGGTTCGGTATCGATTTTGGATATCTAGACGTTGCTGGTTGAGCTCGTCATATTGTTTCGTTCGCTGGGATTTGTTGACCGACAGTTTGGTGAGTTCTTGCTGCTGGTCACGTAAAGAACTCTGTTCCAGCAAGTAGATAAAGTCTGGATCGTTTGCTGCCCGCTGCTTGTGTTTAGTTTTCAGGTTGTTGAGATGAGTCTCAGTGGCGTCGAAACTCATATATGCCACGGGTCTGATCTGGTCCCATGGAAGAGCATCGTCAAGAGCACTCTCACCAATTTTTTTAGTGTCATACAGCGCAGGGAAGGCGATGTCAGGCACAACACCTTTGTGCTGGGTGCTTTTTCCGGAGATTCGGTAAAATTTTGCCAACGTCAGTTTCAATTGTCCGTGATTAAGAGGCTGTATCGTTTGGACGGTACCTTTACCGAAGGTCTGACCGCCTACAATCAAGGCTCTCTGATAATCTTGCATGGCCCCGGCAAATATTTCTGACGCGGAGGCGCTTAGACGATCCACGAGTACCGCCATAGGCCCGTCGTACACCATGTTCGCATCAGGATCCTGCTGAACGTCAATACGCCCTCGGCCGTCACGCACCAGGACGGTAGGGCCCTTCGGTATGAACAAACCGGTTAATTCATTAGCTTCCTGTAGTGAGCCACCGCCATTGCTGCGCAGATCGACAACCAGTCCATCAATGCCTTCTTCCTCTAGTTCTTTCAAAAGTTGTTTAACATCACGGGTGGTGCTTTTATAGTTTGGATCACCAGCCTGGGCTGCCTTAAAGTCGATATAAAAAGCCGGAATCTGGATAACCCCAAGTTTGTAAGGTTTTCCGCTATGTTCAATCTCTATAACCCGCTTTTGAGCGGATTGTTCTTCCAGCTTCACTTTGTCACGAGTGATGTTGTAAACGCGTGTGCCAGCTTGTTCGCTGCTCGAAGGAATAACTTCAAGGCGAACTACCGATGATTTAGGTCCGCGAATTAACTGCACAACTTCATCAAGACGCCAGCCGAGCACGTCGACCATTTCGCCGTCAGCACCTTGCGCAACGCCGACGATTTTATCGGCCGGTTTGAGTTGACCCGCTTTGTCAGCAGGTCCCTTTGCCACCAGGCTGACTACTTTGGTGTATTCGTCTTCTGCTTGCAGTACCGCGCCGATGCCTTCAAGTGAAAGGCTCATATTGATATCGAAGTTTTCGGCATTGCGAGGTGAAAAATACTGTGTGTGGGGGTCATAAATATGGGTGAAGGAATTTATGTATACCTGAAACGCATCTTCGTTGTTGCTTTGGTACAGGCGGTTAAGCTGCGAACGAAAGCGTTTTTCAAGTACTGTGCTAACTTCATCCAATGATTTCCCGCTGAGTTTTAAGCGCAAAACACTGTCTTTAAGTTGCCTGCGCCATAGATCTTCCAAGGCTTCCTGATTGGCAGGCCATTCGGCTGAGCTACGGTCGAGCAATACGCTTTCGTTCTTTTCAAAATCAAGATCCGTGAGTTTATTCCCGGTGAACGTTTGCAGGTAATGTAAACGTTGTTCAACTCTTTGTTGATAACGGTTATACATTTTAAATCCAGGCGAGAGGTCTCCGGTTTTCAGGGCGTTGTCGAGAGCGGTACGGTAGGTCTCGAAGCCATCTACGTCGGTTTTAAGGAAGAAGCTCCTTGCAGGGTCCAGACTTACCAGGTAACGATCAAAGATTTTACTGGAGTGCTCGTCGTCAAGCGGGATTTTTTCATAATGCGCTCTGCGAAGAAGCTGCACTACGTTAACGCTGGCGATGGCTTGCTCCCGAGAGGGACTTAACTCCTGCAGATTTTGCCCTGTAGCAGGCGCAATCTGGGCAAAGGATAGACTACTGATCAGTGTCGCGGATATTGCGAGTGAAACGGTACGTGCAGCTGCCTTGAATAGCATGGAAATCTCTCAACGGTTGGAATATCTACTTGGAGTGACTCAGGGACGATTTGTTCCCTGTATCTGAGTAGTTAAATTATTTTCTCGTTGTACTTGCAGGTCAGGATATTCGTTAGATCTACAACTCTTTACTCAGGAGTCTGTCGGCCTCAGGGTTGCCCTACTGCGAAAAAGCCGGATTTGGTCATTTTCTATGCTCTTTTTTGTTGAATAGAATGACTATTTGCCTCAAAAGAGTCTAAAAACTGCCTCAAACCGGTCTTTCTCTCGAAACGAGCACCTAAGTCAGACAGACTCCAAGCATATCTCACAGCTTATGCGTATTTGGTTAATATGGGTAGTCTCGGTTGCCATGAAATTTTCAGGAGGTGTTATGCGTAAGATCAAGGCGTTGGTTGCAGAAAACGGTATGGCGAAGTGGACGAAACGTACTATTGAAGAGCCGGGAGTCAATGAGGTCCGGGTTCGGATTCATGCCAGTGGAATTAATCGAGCTGACTTGATGCAGCTTAAGGGGCACTATCCTGCGCCGCCAGGTTATTCCGATATCATGGGTTTGGAGTGTGCAGGAACTTTAGAAGAGGTTGGGGCCGAAGTTGAGGGTTATAGTGTTGGCGATCGAGTCTGTGCTTTGTTAGCCGCAGGTGCATATGCCGATGAAGTGGTGTGTGATTCGCGGCAGTTATTCCCATTGCCAGAGCATTGGAATTTTGTGCAGGGAGGGGCTTTTATAGAAGCGTTTGCTACAGCCTGGCTAAATTTGTATCAGTTAGGGAAGCTGGAGCCAAAGGAAAATGTGTTGTTGTATGCGGGAGCCAGTGGTGTCGGAAGTGCAGCTATTCAGTTGTGCCGTACCCTGGAGAACCCTGTCACGGTGGTAGTTGGAAATGAACAAAAAAGAGCATTTTGTTTGTCACTTGGGGCGGATGAAGCCGTAATTCGCGATGATGCGTGCTGGGATAATTTGCAACTGTCAGCACCTTTCAATCTGGTACTGGATCCGGTAGCTGGAGACTGGTTGCAAAAAAGTGTATCGCTTTTGGCTTTGGATGGAAGGTTGATGTTAATCGGGTTGATGGGTGGAAGTACCAGTGAAATAGATGCAGCACAATTGCTGATGAAGAGGATTTGTCTGCAAGGTTCGACGTTACGCAGCCGTTCAGTTGAATTTAAAGGGAAGTTACTCAGCGCTATGCGTTGCCGGCTATGGCATTATCTGGAAGGGGGCACATTACACCCGGTAGTCGATAGCGTCTATGCCCCTGATGAGATTGGTAATGCTTTTGAGTATGTTTCCCAAAACCGGAATATGGGGAAAGTAGTTATAGAGTATTGAATGACAGAACTTGTTGCGGACACTTGATGTGTCTGCAACAAGAACACAGGAGTAGCGGGGCCGAAAAGTCGCCCTGGCTGATTCCTGATGGAATTAGTTATAACTACGAATAAAATCCGTATTGGATTCTTGAGCGAAATTTTGTTGAGTGCTTAATTGTGATTTCAGTAGAGGTGCAATTACGTCGTGATTTTTCTTCACACTCTTGCCAAAACGTTGGCTGGAAATACTATCGATAAGGGTAAATGTCTTGTTCTGTTGCATAAGAGGCGGCCTCGGCTTCCTTGGTTATAACAGTATAGATTAAATATAGGCTGTATGTTGTTGATTATCTGTCATATTGATGCAGATATTGGTATCTGCAGCGAGGCGCTATGTTAGCAACTGTTTGTTTGGAAAAGGATCCGTATCTTTACGTATACCATGTGCACTACTACGCATTCGTTGTGAGGCAGCGCACAGATTTCTGTCTGAATTACTCGAAAGGAAGTTTTTTCAGGCCAAGAAATTGTTTCAGGGCTCGTTTTAAAAATACTGTGTCGCTGCTTCCTGCTAATTCTCGAATGGAGTGCATGCCAAAAGTAGGTACTCCAATATCCAGTGTTTTTACTCCTATTTCTGCAGCAGTGATCGGGCCAATGGTGCTTCCACAAGCCATATCGGATCGCACAACAAAGCTTTGACAGGGAACTTTTGCTTGTTCACAAAGGTGGCGGAATAAAGCAGAGGTTTCGCTATTGGTTGCATAGCGTTGGTTGTTATTTATTTTTATTACAGGGCCAGCATTGAGTTTGGGTCCGTGATTTTGATCGTGTTTGTCGGAAAAATTCGGGTGGATAGCGTGCGCATTATCGGCTGATATCATAAATGAATTTTCCATGCACATCGTCAGTTTGGCGCGTTCGCCAACGATACGTTCAAGAATCGTTGCCAGAAGAGGCCCCTGGGCACCACTGCTGGTTTGGCTACCCACCTCTTCGTGGTCGTTGCACACCAGCAAGCCAGGGGCCATCTGTTGTTCGGGGTTACTGCATTCCAGTAATGCACAAAGACCAACAAAACAGCTCAACAGATTATCAAGGCGTGCAGAAGCGAGAAATTCTTGCTGCAGGCCAATGATTGCAGGAGGCTGAACATCATAGAAGCTTAATTCGTAGTCCAGGACTTGCTCGATGTCATCATTTTCGCTGATCAGCCAGCTCTTGAGTAGTTCACGAAAGTCAGGGGTGATTTTATCCGATAACTGCATCAGGATCGGTGGAATCCGGGTTTGAGGGTTAATGCTGCGATTTTTATTCGCTTCACGATCCAGGTGGATAGCGAGACTTGGAATAACGGCTACCGGATTTTTTAGATCCAGCAAACAACTGCTTATAGCTCCTGATCTGTTTCGGTAGCTAACACGACCAGCCAGTGAAAGATCGCGATCAAACCAGGGATTGAGCAATGCTCCACCATACACTTCTACACCAAGTTGAAAGTAACCTTGCTGTGATAGTTCAGGGTTAGGCTTTACGCGCAGGCAGGGGCTGTCGGTATGAGCACCGATCATGCGAAAGCCATGTTGATCAAATTTCCCGTCGCCGCAAGTGAATGCCACCAGAGAGGAGTTATTTCGGGTAATAAAATAGCGACCGAAAGCCTCCAGATGCCATTCCTGTGCGAGATCCAGTTTTTCAAACCCGTTATCTAATAAACGCGAAGACATCTGTTCGGTAGCATGAAATGGCGTGGGAGAATCCTGCAGGAATGTAAGAAGCTGCTGGTTAAAAGCTTGCTGTTCGCTCATTTTTATACTCTGATGTTGTGGCCGAGGTGGCAGTATTATGCATTATAACTATTCTCTCGCAGCCCTCGCTAGGACGCTTTTGTATTCTGTGTATTGACGTCGTAGCGCCAGCAAGAGTGCTATTGTTATTTTGAGGGAATGTTTAGTGTGGTTGTAAAGCTGGTTATTGCTTTGAATGCCGGGAGTGTCGCGTAGAAAATTACCACTTTGGTTTTTCAAGCTGTCGAAATTAAGTGGCTGGTTATTAAAGGGTTAAGTAGGTAATAGTTGAGTAAGTCGATGCCAGGTAGGTACCCGTAATGCGCTTATTTAAAACGATTTTTTTGCTCGTGCTGGTTATTGAAGGAAGCGATGGCATTGCTATGGGAGCAGATGGGCAGCAATCATCTTCTCCTAAAGTAAATGATTTCAGATTTCCACGTCCTGATCAGGTATCTGGAGAAGCTGGGGCAAATGCTCTTCCTGTCTCTCCTGAGACTTCAGGGATTGAACAGCCGAATTCAGACGTCGAGAAACCAATTCGCTCCAGAGATATTCAACCGTCATCGACCGTTATTGATAGCAAGGGCGGTGTAGTCGGTCGAACGGATAGCCTGGGGCAAGCAGTCGACTCAGGCGGTCGAGTATTGGGTCCGGTTGATTCTCTGGGGCGAGTAATCAATCCCGGTACCGGTGCGATAGGGGGCGGTGTTCCGGGTAGTCAGCGGGGAGGCTCTTCTCTAAAATAATCATTTTTTGGAGTAGGTCCGGTGAAGGTATTATTGCTGTCTGCGTACGATGCAGTAAGTCACCAGTATTGGCGCAATGCACTCAAAGAGCAGTTTTCCCAATGGCAGTGGACTCAGCTTGCTTTACCCGCTCGCCATTTCAGTTGGCGGGTGAGGGGAAACAGTTTGAGTTGGGGGCTGGGGCACCGAGAGGTTCTTGAGCGGGGTTATGATTTGGTAATCGCCACCTCCATGACAGATCTGGCAACGCTGCGAGGCCTGGTTCCGGCGTTGTCACAGATACCTACGATGGTTTATTTCCACGAAAACCAGTTTGCCTATCCGGTGAGCGGGCGTGAAAAGCACTCCACTGTAGAGCTACAGATGTTGAATATTTATACCGCGCTTGCTGCAGATCGAGTGTTGTTTAACAGTCATTATAATCGTAAGACATTTCTTGATGGCGCGGCGTCGTTACTTAGGCGCTTGCCTGATCAGGTGCCGAGGAATGTAATGACAATGTTGGAAAGTTGTTCAGCTGTTTTACCGGTGCCACTTAATTTGCATAGCGCTTTCCGGGGAAAAAACAATGCAAAAGAAGTGATGATAAATGATGAGCTTGATGGTGATGTCCTACGTGAGAGCGATCCTGATCAGGGAGAGTATCGTAGTAATAATCCGGGAAATACCAGTAACAATAAACAACGGATGGGTGCTTGTTTTACCTTGCTGTGGAATCATCGGTGGGAGTACGACAAGGCGCCAGAGCGTTGCGTGCTGATTCTTATGGAGCTGTGTCGGCGACAATTGCCATTTCGGGTTCATCTGCTGGGGCAGAGATTTCGCGAGCTGCCAGTCGAGCTTGATACATTGAAAAGCGTATTGGGAGATCGTTTAGGCTATTGTGGCTATCTTGAGTCGCGTGAGAAGTATCATCAGGTATTGTCAGAGAGTGACGCTGTTCTCTCTACGGCGCTGCATGATTTTCAGGGGCTATCGGTATTGGAAGCCGTGTTGGCGGGAGCTGTTCCGGTCGTGCCAGATAGACTCGCTTATGTGGAGTTGTTTGCAAAAGAGTTTCGCTATCCATCATATGAGAAGGATGCGGAGCAAGAGATTGCAGGGGTGGTCGATCATATCGAACGTCTGATCAGGCTGCATGAAAAAGGTGAATCAGTCTCCCCCCCTTCTGTACACAATCTGACGTGGGAGCGAATGCGCTCCCAATATCAAAACGAGTTTTCGGCATTAATGCGTTAACCCTGAGAGATCATGACCCTGGCAAAGTCACATTGAGCTCAAGAATAGAACTGTCATTATTGTTCTCCAGGTTAACGTGGATCTGATCCATGTCGATGTCGATATATTTCTTCACGACAGCCAGAATATCCTTCTGCAAGGCTGGCAGGTAGTCAGGAGAATTTCTTGCGGCACGCTCATGGGCAACGATTATTTGTAGCCGTTCCTTGGCGATGTTGGCACTTTGTTTTTCTTTCTTACGAAAGATTTCGAATAGGCTCACAGTGGTTATCCTCCAAACATGCGCTTGAGCAGGCCAGGTTTTTGGGCTTCAAGAAAGCGATGAGGTACGTCATTACCCTTAAAACGTTGTACCGCATCCAGATAGGCTTTTCCCGCATCACTTTGTTCATCAAAGCTGACGGGAATTCCCTGGTTAGATGCTTTCAGCACCGCCAATGATTCTGGAATAACGCCGAGCAGTGGGATTGAAAGAATCTCTTCAACATCCTCAACGCTGAGCATTTCACCCTTTTCTACCCGGAGTGGATCATAGCGGGTCAGTAGTAGTTGCTCTTTAACAGGGTCAAGCTGTTGCTCGGCGCGACGAGATTTGCTGTGCAAAATACCAATAATACGATCGGAGTCACGCACTGACGAAACTTCCGGATTGGTAACGATAATGGCTTCGTCGGCAAAATACAGGGCCAGTTGTGCTCCTTTTTCTATGCCCGCGGGAGAATCGCAAATAATGTATTCGAAGCTCTCTTTCAGTTCGTTCAGAACCTGTTCGACACCTTCGTGAGTCAGGGCGTCTTTATCACGGGTTTGTGAAGCGGGAAGGATAAATAAATTTTCAAGGCGTTTGTCTTTTATCAGCGCCTGGTTAAGGTTTGCCTCACCATTGATAACATTGACCAGATCATAAACAACCCGGCGTTCGCATCCCATAATCAGGTCCAGATTACGCAGTCCGACATCAAAATCGATTACTACGGTTTTCTCTCCACCGGCAGCCAGTCCGGCAGCTATAGCAGCACTGGTGGTGGTTTTACCCACGCCACCTTTGCCTGAGGTTACTACGATTATTTTTGCCACAATTAAGAATCCTTTGATGTGTCGATTAGATTAACCGAGAGGGTCGATGGTTAGTTGATCTTCAAAAAGAGAAATGTTTACAGCTTTTTTCCAGTGTTTGGGGTCGCTGTCGTTGCAGTAATTTCCAGCGATAGCAACCAGTTCTGCTTCAAAACTTTGGCAAAAAATTCGAGCCTGAATATTGCCATTAATACCGGCGAGGGCTCGACCTCGTAAGGGGCCATAAATATGGATATTTCCGTGCGCTAACAGTTCTGCGCCCGCACTGACCTGTGCGGTAACAATAAGGTCTCCTTCCGGAGCAATAACTTGCTGGCCGGAACGAATAGGCGTGTTCACTATGCGCGATGAAGAAGGTAAAACTGTGTTGTTTTTATTCGATTTAGGGGGTGCCGATGGAGCTTTTGTTGGCGCTGCCTTTTGTATGGCAGGTGCCATCAGGGTGATGCCGGCATCGCTGAGTTTTGAAACCAGTTGGGTGTTGTCACTGCGGGCAGCAATAGGTTTGATGCCGTAACGTTCGCACAGAGCAAGCAGGCCTTGAATATCTATTGTGCAGTCAGTATCAGGAAGCGTGTTTAGAGAAAGAATGACCGGAGAGTTATTGAACATTTCCGGCGACTGACGGGTTTTTTCAGCGAGTTGTCGCTCTAAAAAGTCAAGGTTGCTGTGATAGAGCTCCAGGCTCAGTATTGGCACCAGGCCAGCTTTAAACTGCAGAGCCAATGGCTCCGCACATACGGGATTAGATGTTGTCATGGACAGCGTTTACGGCATCCTTGGTTGTCCGGATTAGAGAGGGCTTTATATACTTTACCGTTGGTTCAGGCAAGCACTACAATCTGTTAAGATTCGTTCGTGCGAAATCTGTGTGGCTGTTTGTGCGATTACTATACAATTTTTGCTTTGAGTATCTTTTTTAGACGATTCAGCTACAGGTTTGTGCTTCGATGGCTTTTGAAACTCCCCGTTTTCGTTGGCAATTTCTTGGTCCCCGCTTCTGGGGGTTATGGTTGTTGCTGGCTGTTGCCTGGATAGTGATTCAGCTCCCCTATAAATGGCTGTTGATGTTTGGTCGAGGTTTAGGGCGGCTGGTGATGAGATTTGGCAAACGGCGTGCGCATATTGCTCGTACAAATCTGCGGCTGTGCTTTCCCGAGATGTCGGAAGCCGAACGTCAAGCTTTAATGAAAGCCAACTTTGAAGCAATGGGTATTGGTGTGTTTGAAGTTGCCATCAGTTGGTGGTGGCCAAAATGGAGAGTTTATCGCCTTTTTTCAGTCGAGGGGCTGGAACATATGGAAGCGATAAAAGGTGAAGGTGCTTTGATTCTTTGTATGCACTTCTCGACGCTGGACATCGGTGCGGGCTATTTAGGAAGTCTGTTCAGTATTGATGCAATGTATCGCAAACATAAAAACCCCTTGTTTGACTGGATTCAGCAACGGGGGCGTAAACGTCATTCGTTAACGGGAGATACCATTGAGCGAAAGGACGTGAAAGGGGTTATTCGGGCGTTACGAAAGAAACATCATGTTTGGTATGCTCCGGATCAGGATTATGGGCCAAAGCAAAGTGTCTTTGCTCCGTTTTTTGATGTACCTGCGGCAACAGTGACCGGAACATCACGGTTAGCCCGTATTGGTCGGGCACGGGTTATACCCTGTATTCAGACTCGATTATCTAACGGTCGAGGTTATGTGCTGAAATTTTCTCCGGCATTAGAAAACTTCCCGACAGATGATGAGGTGGCAGATGCCACCCGTATAAATCAACTTATCGAGAAAGAAGTTCGATTGCAGCCAGAACAGTATATGTGGCTACATCGTCGCTTCAAGACTCGCCCCCCTGGAGTGGCCAGGCGTTATTAGCCAGCTGGAGGGCGACCTTATGGCAGTGGAGGGATTACTGGGAGGTTTCCTGCAGGGGTCTGAGAATCAATTGAGTAGCATGCCCGGCATCGAACAGGGAAAGTTGATCTTCATCTGCAGCGCTTTCTGCGCTAGTCAGGCGGGCCTCGGTTAATTGCTCCAGCATTTGCAGGAAATCTCTCTCCTGAGACATCAATGGTTGTTCGCAGGCCATCATGGTAGATGCCATAGGGCCTACTTTTAGCGCGCCGCCCTCAATCTGGTAGGCACCGAAGAAACGATTACACCCTGAATTCCCGTGAAGTCTGCCAGCATCGCTGGCTTCTACTTGAAGAGTCAGTGTTATTGGTACTGTTGGCGGTTTAGGGGAATGCCCTTGTGTAGCAATGGTTTCAAGCTGCCAGTTTCCTGAAATTGATGCTAATGCTTTTTGAGTCTCGATCGTGCTGTCTTCACCATAATTGGCTGCAGTTGAGCAAGCACTCAATCCTACAGCTAATCCTGCAACCAATGTTATGCTCAAAATTTGCAAAGCTTTAACCATGATTTTGATCCTTTAATTTCTGTCAGCCGCATTCGACTGATAGTTCATACGTAGCAGTTGTAAGTAAGAAACAAATAGATGTTCAGATTGAAGGAATGCCCCGTTTGCTCATCCCATGCACTGCTATGACAGTATTGAGTGCATGGGGTTCCGTGAATATTTTAAGGCTTGGCCTGGATGCGTATCAGCTGGAAAAAATCACCCTGATTGCGTCCAGCTGTGGGCGAGCTTGTTGCAACTGTAGCTCTCCATCTCGAGCGAGCCGGGTCAGGTGACTAAGCTCTGCATCACGAACATTCGGATTGACGCTTTTTAAGGCAAGTAGTCGTTGTAGTTCGTCAGTAGTTTCCTGGCGGAACCGCTGACAGGCGTCTTTGATTATTTTGTCTACCTGAGGTTGAGCGACCTTTTCTGCAGAGGCAAGCGCTTGCAGAATGGGTTCGCGCTGCGCACTGATGAGCTGGCGTGCCGTCCCTTTTTTGATTGGCTGTAGTTGACCATCGAGAGCATCAAACGCGACTTTTCCGGCAAGATCATTGCCTTTGGGGTCGATTAAGGTGCGTATGGCTGTTGGTGGCAGGTAGCGGCGTAATTGGTTGCGTTCCCCGCTGGGGCTGGCAATCACAAAAACGACTTCCATTAACATGGTGCCCGGCTTGATGCCGCGATTGTTGATGATGCCTATAGTGGTGTTACCCTGCTCACTGCCGAGGATCATTTCCATCCCTTCCAGCACCATTGGGTGCTCCCAGCTCAGAAATTGCATATCTTCACGGGCTAGTGCGGTGTTTCTATTCCAGGTCATGGTGGCACCATCGCGAGGTAATCCAGGGAAGTCCTGCAACAGCGATTGATCAGATGGACGAACGATGATGGCGTCTTTTGAATGATCTTCGCATTCCAGTCCGTAGCAATCGAGCATGAGATAGATGTAGCGTTTTAGTGCGCTGACTTCGGCGGCATTCTCAATGCTATCTATCAGGGGTTGTTGCGGTTCCAGTCCGCGGGAGTTTAATTCCAGCAGACGGTCCCGGCCTTGCTGCATCTTGTGATGCATCTCTTCACGCAGAATACGAGTTTTTTCAATCAGCGAGGTTAAGACATCCGGTTGTGGATTGTCCACCAACTGATCGTGCAGCTCATTCTTAAACTCATCAAATAGCGTACTGCCCGCAGGGCAGGTATCGATGAATGCGTCCAGCCCTTGATGATACCAGTTGAACAGGGACTTCTGGGCACCGCCGTTGAATGTGGGTACGTGCAAACGAATGGTTTCGCTCTGGCCGATGCGATCAAGACGGCCAATGCGTTGCTCGAGCAGATCAGGATTGCCCGGTAAATCGAAAAGAACCAAATGGTGAGCGAACTGGAAATTGCGCCCTTCGCTGCCGATCTCCGAGCAGATCATCACCTGAGCGCCATAGTCCACTTCTGCAAAATAGGCAGCGGCTCGATCGCGTTCAATGATGCTCATGCCGTCATGGAAAACGGCGGATGGAATGCCTGTTCGAATGCGTAGTGCTTCGTCGAGTTCCATGGCAGTTTCCGGTTTTGAGCAAATCACCAGGACTTTTTGTTTCAGGTGCTTCAGCAGCTGAATTAACCATTCCACTCGCGGGTCGAAACGCCACCAGGGATCTCGATCTTCCAGTTCGATAATATTTTGATAGGCCTGTTCCGGGTAGAGCCACTCATCAACCGATACACAATCCTCCAGAGCAATCTGGTAAAGCTCGGGAAGTTCCAGAGGGTAATCTTGTACTACGCGGCCAGGAAAGCCCTGAATAGCGGCTCGAGTGTTACGAAACAGCACGCGACTGGTGCCATGGCGATCGAGTAGTTGGCGGATCAGTTGCTGTCTAGCGTGTTGACGGCGTGGCTGGTCAGAAGACTGACTGGCACTGTGCAAAAGCTCTTCTGTGCCCTCAGAAGATATCAGGCTGCTGAGTTTTTCGAGGGTCTCTTGAGGTAAATCGTCCAGATCCAGCAGTTGTTGAACGGCATCGGCTATCGGGCGGTATTGTTCCTCCTCCTGCAAAAATGCTGGAAGACTAGGGTAGCGATCAGGGTCGAGCAATCGTAGACGGGCGAAGTGGCTCTCTTTGCCCAACTGTTCAGGGGTTGCGGTTAGCAATAATACCGAAGGTGTTTGTTCTGCAAGTAGCTCGACAATCTGGTATTCATCGCTGGGCTGAATTTCATTCCACAATAGATGATGCGCTTCATCCACTACCAGCATATCCCAGGGGGCATTGAGCAGTTGTTGTCTTACATCCGGTGTCTGTGAAACCAGCTCCATTGAGCAGATAACCAGTTGGGATGTTTCAAACGGGTTGCCTTCTGTTGTGTCGGCGCAGCGGTCAGCATCGAACAGGCTAAAGTGCAGGTTGAAGCGCCGAAGCATCTCTACCAGCCATTGATGTTGCAAGGATTCCGGAAGCAAAATCAGCACGCGTTGCGCTTCGCTGGTGAGCAGCTGGTGGTAGAGGATCATGCCGGCTTCGATGGTTTTGCCCAGCCCGACCTCATCCGCCAGTAAAACCCTGGGAGCGTGGCGCGATGCGATTTCGCCCGCGATATGCAGTTGGTGAGGTATCAGGCTGGTTCGTGCGCCACAAAGCCCAAGCAGAGGGGATTGAATGGTTCGATTGTAGTGTGTGAGTGTACGATAGCGCAGGGCAAACTGGTTTAGTTGGTCTATCTGACCTGCCAGCAGCCTTTCTCGAGCCTTATTGAATTGTATGAAGTTGTCCAGACAGGATTCAGGAAGTTCAGCGTTGAGTCCTTCCTCATTAGTACCTTGATAGGTGATCAGGCCTTGGGAGTGAACGACCTTGTCAACACGAAGTTGCCAGCCTTCGTGGCTCGTGATGCGGTCCCCCGGGGCAAATTCGATACGGTGTAACGGGTGGTTGTGTCGTGCATAGGCGCGTGTTTCTCCACAGGAAGGGTAAAGAACCGTAATGAGTCGGTGATCCAGGGTAAGGATTGTGCCTAGCCCGAGGTCATTTTCTGCCTCGCTGATCCAACGCTGTCCAGGAGCAAAATCGATCATATGGCTACCACCCTCCGGTAAAAAAAGGCGCTACGGTAATGGAAAGTTAACGAATAACAAGAGCAAAGAATACAGTGTGGACTATCAATGGTGAGAACGCAGCGCCGTGAAGAAAATTTTGCAAAGAACTGCGGGTGAGCGGCGCTGCATTAAATCGTAAATTTGATCATTAATTGTTGGATATTAGCTTCAAGACTGCACTACGTCATTGGGGTCGGAAGGACTGACTTCATTTCCTATTTCAAGAATGAGTTCTGGTTTGCCCTTTATAGCTTTCATCAAGGTGTCTTTATTTTGGGCAAAGAGTAAACCAATCTCTTCGGCCAGGCTCTCTTCAAGCGTTGAAAAACGGGTTTCGAGCAAACTGGTAATATTGGCAGCCAGTTCGAGCATTTTGTCATGTTCTTCAGCCACTTTTTTATCTGCAAACATACTTCCGTCCCTATCACATTGCCACATTGGGATAACAGCCATTATCTTCCTCTCTCTTTAAATAGTCGCTGAATCACGAATTATTTATACTGTACATTTATACAGCTTTATTGTCTATGATGAGGTTCGAAAAATTGTATTTGCTAGTATTTGGCAAAAGAATGTAATGAGTGCTGCATGAAAATTTCAGATGATAAGGTTTCCGTCACTCACATACCTTTGCGAGATGGTGAACTGCGATGGTATCCAGGGTATCTCGATCGTACTGAAGCGCAGCGGTTATTTTTATTGCTCAAAAAGCGCATTGAGTGGCGGCAGGATTATCTATATATAGCCGGACGAACGCTTCCCATTCCTCGCTTGCAGGCCTGGTACGGTGAAAAAGGGTATGCATACTCAGGTCTCGCTCTTCCGCCTAACTCCATGCTGCCAGAGATGAAGGAGTTAGCTGGTGTATTGGAAGAGTTGCTTGGAATGCCTTTTAACTCGGTGCTTGCCAATTTGTATCGTGATGGTAATGACAGCGTAGGTTGGCATTCAGATGATGAGCCTGAGTTAGGGGTTAATCCCTGCATTGCTTCGCTTAGCCTGGGTGCTGACAGGCGCTTTCAGTTGCGCCATAAAAGAGATTCCAGCCAGCGGCTTTCATTGGACCTAACGCATGGCTCATTGTTGGTCATGGGAGCACAAACTCAACATCACTGGCGCCATCAACTCGCTAAAACAAGGCGGCAGGTGGGTGCCCGAATAAACCTGACGTTCAGGTATATAGTCAGTACGCAATAATACAGCGGAAGCCAGGTCTGATCAGGGCGCTACTATGTTTTTTTGTGAATTATTTATTTGATGAACTGCCGTTGACTAGTGTCAAGGTTGAGCGGGCTTGGTAGTGCTAGCCTAACAACGCACACAATTTAATGCAGGGAGTGTCGGTTATGTTTTTTGATGGGGTAGTTTTGGCAGGTATTGGTACGGTTATCCTGATGATTTCATTCTTCGGAGGGCTCTACTATTTTGTTCGAAAAGATATGGATGAGCATCCATAACGACCATTCCTTGTGAAGCATAAGGCGGAGTCAGTGGTTCTTTAGGTTGTCAGGTTCCTGTTGAATCACTGGTTCTGCCTTATTTCTCCTGATTACGTTCTGGTATTCAGGTTCTCTCGTTGTAGTTTTTCCTTTATTCGTTTTTTCTTATGATTCGTATCTTCCCGTTGTTATGGGAGGGCGGATTGCTCATGGGTTAGTTTTAATCATTCATCGCAGTGATAATCATTGCTACATCCGAGCTTATGCAGAAATATGTGTTTTTTAAAATATCATGAGCAGGATTTTCCATGGCAAAAAGAATAATGATCTCAGGTGCAGGTAGCGGTTTGGGGCGTGAATTGGCGTATTGTTATGCACGGCAGGGTTGGCGAATTGCCCTGGCAGATGTGAATGATGCTGGCTGTGCCGAAACCGCGGCTGAAGTTGTTCGTTTGGGTGGCGAGGCGGCTGAGTATCACTGTGATGTTCGCAAACCGGGTCAGCTGCAGAAAGTAGCCGAGGGTATTGAGCAGC
>JAUXFT010000218.1 GCA_030622755.1 Aestuariirhabdus sp.
TCACATCTCATCCCTCATCCCTCATCCCTCATCCCTCATCCCTCATCTCTCGCATGATAGCGGCCAACTTTTCGAAGCCACGTTTCCGGACTAAAGGTTTCCGAACTTAAGGTTTCCGGAAAGAGGCTTCAGGGCGGACGGCCCGAACTATTAAACGAACTCGCCAGCCGCATGCCCGGATGCCCAGGCCCACTGGAAGTTAAAGCCGCCGAGGTGCCCGGTAACGTCCAGCACTTCACCGATAAAATAGAGATCCGGATGCAGTTTGCTTTGCATGCTCTTTGAAGAAATTTCATTGCAGTTGACGCCGCCCAGGGTAACTTCTGCGGTTCGGTAACCTTCGGTACCGGAAGGTTTTAGCTGCCATTGATTGAGCTTTTGAGCAACAAGTTTTAATGCTTTGTCGGGAAATTCCGCCAGTGGTGATTCGCGATGACTTGTCCACCAGAGGGCTTCCAGTTCAACGACGAGCGCTTTGGGAAGTAATTTTGCGAGCTGGCTGCGCAACAAGCTTTTAGGGTGGTTTTGTTTAAGGGTGATTAATAATTCCAACGCATCTTCCGAGGGTAATAGATCGATCTCAACCGATTGGCTTGATTGCCAATAGTTGGATATCTGCAGCACGGATGGGCCGCTCAAGCCGCGATGGGTAAACAGCAGCGCTTCACTAAAGCGTTGTTTTCCGCAGGAG
This sequence comes from Aestuariirhabdus sp., assembly GCA_030622755.1. Classification (GTDB taxonomy): domain Bacteria; phylum Pseudomonadota; class Gammaproteobacteria; order Pseudomonadales; family Aestuariirhabdaceae; genus Aestuariirhabdus. The sequence continues at coordinate 692 of JAUXFT010000218.1, forward strand.
ATGGTTACGTTTATCGCGCTACCGCTCAGTCGTTCGCAAACGCCCTTGAGTTGATCACTAAAGGTGAAGGGCACCAAGCCAGCACGAGTGGATATCAGGCTATGCCCGAACTGTCTGGCTATATCGTAGCCAAATCCAGAGGCACCCATGGTGGGGAATGATAAGCCACCGGTGGCGATAACCAGTGATTTACAGCGGAAAGCGCCGAGATTACTTTCCAGCAGGAATTTATCGTCATGTGTTATCTGGTTGATTTCGCAACGGGTACGGATTTCGACCCCCACAGATTCACATTCGCTAATGAGCATGTTGAGGATCTGTTTGGCGGAGTCGTCACAAAACAGTTGGCCGTGATCGCGCTCGTGATAATCGATACCATGGCTTGCAACCATAGAGATGAATTCCCACTGGTTGTAACGGCTCAAGGCAGATTTACAAAAGTGCTTATTGTCGCTGAGAAAGTTTGTCGCGGTCACATCAAGGTTGGTGAAATTGCAACGACCACCACCGGATAGCAATATTTTTTTACCCGCCTTATTGCTTTTGTCCAGCAGCAGAACACTTCGGCCACGTGCGCCAGCGGTCATGGCGCACAGTAGGCCGGATGCGCCTGCGCCGATGATGATAACGTCGAAATGATTCAAACTGGACGACCTGCGTGGCTGCTGCTCAAAGGGCGCGTATTGTAACGAGCTTGCAGGTTGCTGTCAGCCGCTGCTGTCTGCCACGTCGAAGACAGGGTGGCGGTGGCAGAGAGCGGCGATAATGCGAAAGGGGCCGTGACCTAGTCGGTATTGATGCTGAATACCGTCTGTTCGAAGGTGCTTTCGTTATTGGCGACATCATCGACGAACTTGAACTGATTCCAGGCTACACGAATCAGATCGTTGTTATTCAGCTTGTGCTTGCCGTTGACTGGCATGTTATTAACGAAGGTACCGTTGGTGCTGTCCAGGTCTTCAATGTAGACATCGTTGATGGTTTCGATGGTGCGGTTGGGTTCGAGAATCAAGCGTGCATGGTGGCTGCTGACCGAAGACTCACTGATTTCAATGTCGTTGTCGGGGTGACGGCCGATGCTAAGTTCCGGTTTATTGATTTGTACGCGATTAACAACAACGTCGTCAATTAATTGTGCCAGTAATGCCATTGTGTACTCCTAGTGTTATGCCAAGATTCAGGCGAGTTCTCTGGGAAAATCTTTGTGCATTGATTTACGCAGCGCTTCGGCCATTTCAGCAGCGTCCTGATAACGTTTGCTGGCCTCTTTCTGCAGGGCTTTATTAATAATTCGAGCAGCACTGGCGGGAAGTTCCGGGCGGTGACTGCGAACACTCTTGTATTTACTGTTAATGATTTGATAGGTGAGATTGGCCAGGGTGTCGCCATCGAATGGCACCGCACCGGTTAATAATTGGTAGAAAGTGACGCCGAGACTGTAGATATCAGCGGTGCCCTTGACCTTGGCACCTTTCAATTGTTCTGGTGACATATACAGTGGGCTGCCCATGACACTGCCGGTTTTGGTGCGGGAGTCGTCACTGATACGGGCGATGCCGAAGTCGGTTACCTTCACCTCATTGCTGTCAGGATCGAAAACAATGTTGCCAGGCTTGATGTCACGGTGAACGATGTGTTGCTGGTGCGCATAGCTTAAAGCATCTGCTACGTCGGCCATGATTTTGTACACGGTTGCAACCGGTAGCAGGGATTGCGGCTTGCAGAATTTGTTGAGCGGGGAGCCCTTGGCGAAATCCATCGCGATAAAGGCCATGGAGTGCTCTTCACCCATGTCGAAGATAGTGACTATGTTGGGATGATTCAGGCGCCCGGCCGCTTCCGCTTCACGGAAGAATCGCTGCTTCATCTCTTTGACGTCGGAGCCTTCGAGCTGATCATAGGGAAGGGTTTTGATCGCAACCGTACGAGCGATTCTTGGATCCTTGCCCAGATAGACTATTCCCATGGCGCCGCGACCTATTTCCCTGATGATTTCGTAGCGGCCAAGGTGGGGAATGGTGCCAGACTGCTCAGGCAAAACCATGGTTTGAGTGGCGGCCAGTTGCAGGGTAGGCGGTGAATCACCGAACCGGGTGTCAAGTTGATTGATTCGGTCACCCACGTCTTTAAAATTCTTCTGCCGATGTTGAATATGATGGTAGGTCATTAACGCGGTATCGAGTTGTTGGGTTTGCTCATGTTGGCGAGCGATATCGTAGTACAGGGTTAACTGCTCGGGTGAGGTATCAATATCGGCGATCGCCTGGCTAGCCTCTTCCAGTTTACCTTGATGATAAAGGGTACTTGCCAGCTGCAGAGAGCGCTGTTGATAGCGTTGATTGATTTTCTTGAAGCGTTGAAACTGACGGTTGTGGATGATCATCAGGCCACAACCCGCCAGCAGCAGTATCAGGGGTGCCGCGATAGGGATCCAGTAACCGTATATCAATTGCATGGATATCTGTGCGGCCAGTAGCGTAATGGTCAATATGCCGGTCAATACCACGCTTTGGATGACCGTAAACATGGGCAGTAAACACACTAGAAAAACAGTAATGATGAATAAGCTGATCCAGGAAATAGCGTTCAGCCAGGGTGGGCTTTGCAGATAGTTTTGCTGAAAAACAGCATTAATGGATTGCGCAAAAGGAAAGAGTTGCTCATCTTCTTTTGAGCCGATGATTAGTAACTGCTTAGGCGTGGTACGACTCATGGCCTGGCTAAGGGAATAGAATGGCGGTTGCCCTGCTGAGGCCTCATCCGTATCAATGAGCGGAAACACCGTGGCATCGGTCCCGCTGAATAACGTATCGTCCTTTGTGATAAGGCCGGTATTGGGTACCCATTGAACGGAAGGAGCAGCTACCTGCTGTAAAGCCCTGAGGGTAAGATCCTGATAATAAACGTCGTTACTACGCCACAATAAGGGGTAGGCGTACCCGTTGCTACCGGCAAACGGCCAGAGTTTGAACGGTTGCAGTAATTTCTCAGGGTTTATGCTTGGAGGCTGCCGATTAAGCCAGAAGTAATAAGGTGTCAGGTAATTTTTGCTGTTGTCTGCATCTTCGCTTGCCGGAGCGACCGCTTGTTGTTGTGAGTCCGTCAGTGCAACCGTGTTTTGATAGGCGATGGTTGACTCTCTGGCGGCCACACCAATGTGAAGTTTTTTACTCTTTGCCCATGACTTTAAACTTTGAATACGACCTTGTAATTTTTTTTCACTCCACAAGGCTTGTAGCTGGGCGGTTGTGATCAGGGGAGGCTGACGTAACAGGACAATCGCTTTACCGCCACGTTTCATTTGTTGTTGGAGTAATTTGAAGGTAGTGAGAGCGAGAGCAGGGCTTGCGTGGAGGTTTCCGCTTTCCGAGTCATCCAGCCCCACAACCGCAGTGCTGGAGGCGGTGGTTTGTGTGGCTGAGGTATGAAGTAGTTGATTGCTGAGTTTAAACCAGTATTGGTCCAGCGTATTGAGTGGGAAAAAACCCGCTAAAAGAAGCAGGGCGAGGCCCACGACCAGAAATCGGATGCTGAACAGTCCAAGGGACCATTGAATGAGAAGTTTTTTCACGCGTCGTTACAGCTGTCGTGTGCGGGGGGGCTAGTACCCCAATTATTGTTGAATGTCCGTATGCGCCATTCCTGAAACAGCACCGATACAGCTTAATAAATCAAGTGTACCAGCCACAAGCGTTGGTTACTCGACTGTAACCAAAAGCTTGGCTTATGGTTGAGTACTATGTCTCAGCTTGGCTGTTTATTCTGCGGTTGTTTATCTGCGTCGGTAGTTCGTTACTCTTGATAATGGTAAAGCAAGGTTTGAAAAATGTTGCGAATTTATAATTTAACCAGTTAAAAGAGTAGGTTTTTGCAAACAATAGTTCCGAAAAAGCCTGAATTCATCACTAAACTTAAAAATATCAGGAAGGGAGAAGTGCTAGTTAAAGAGGAGAGCTAAGGAATATGAAGATGCTGATACGGGGCTTTTTATTTCTCTGCGCATGGGCAGTGTTGCCGGTGTCCGCGATAGAATCCCTATACAGTGTCGTTGGTACCGTCACTATCGATGTGCATTAAGCGAAGCAGTTGTTCGATGGTGGCGCTGTATTTATTGATGTGCGATCTGGTCGTCAGTGGCGCTGGGGTCA
>JAUXFT010000099.1 GCA_030622755.1 Aestuariirhabdus sp.
AGTGTGCACAGAGGGTGCTGTTCGCGCTATCATAGGTGTTTTAATTGATCACTGGTGTGTACAAAATATGGCTAACTACTCTACCAACGAATTCAAGTCAGGTCTTAAATTGATGGTGGATGGCGATCCCTGTTCCATCCTTGAAAACGACATTGTAAAGCCTGGTAAGGGGCAAGCATTTAATCGGGTGAAGTTCAGGAATTTAAGGTCGGGTCGGGTTTGGGAGCGCACCTTTAAATCCGGGGAATCACTGGAAGGCGCCGATGTCATGGATCTCGATATGGAATACCTCTATACCGATGGACAGTTCTGGCATTTCATGATGACCGATGGGTCGTTTGAACAGCATGCGGCAGACGCTAAAGCGGTGGGTGATTGTGTGAGTTGGCTCAAGGAGCAGGAAACCTATGAAATTACCCTCTATAACGGTGCGCCACTAAGTGTGAGCGCTCCAAATTTTGTCGAGTTGGAAGTAGTGGAAACTGATCCAGGCCTTAAGGGTGATACTGCCCAGGGCGGATCCAAGCCTGCGACCCTGGTGACAGGCGCGGTTGTCAAAGTGCCGTTGTTTATTAACAAAGGCGAAATACTGAAAGTTGATACTCGCAGTGGTGAGTACGTCAATCGCGTTAAGTCTTAGTAACCAGGAACGTGTTCGGGTGGGCATTTGCAGCAATGCTCGCCGTGTATTGCTGAGTTTTTGTACTCGTTAAATGACTCCTGGCGTCTTTCTAAATATACGGTTGATATTATGAGCCAAGTTTCCTGGCGCCCTTCTGCGCCGCTATCCTCCTTGCAATTACGGGCTCGGCTATTAGCCGACATTCGTGGTTATTTTTCTCAGCAACAGGTCATGGAGGTAGAAACCCCGTTGCTGTCTCACGCGGCAACAACGGATCTGCATATAGACAGTTTTAGTAGCCAGTTTTTGCCCATAGGGGGCGGAGAAGCGCAGCCATGTTACCTGCATACCTCCCCGGAATATGCGATGAAAAGGCTGTTGGCGTCAGGAAGTGGTGATATCTATCAGATTTGCAGGGTATTTCGAAATGGCGAAGTGGGTGGACGTCATAACCCTGAATTCACCCTGTTGGAGTGGTATCGTTTGGGCATGGATCAGCATCAACTGATGGATGATATGAGCGCGTTGCTTGAGCGTTCAATTGGGTTTTATGAGGCCCGGCGGGTGAGTTATCGGCAGTTGTTTGAAGAGCACTTTGGAATTAACCCTCATCATTGTGAAACTGAACAGTTGTTACGGCTGGTGCATGCCGGGGTTGATGATCAGCTGCAGGATTTGAGTCGCAATGACTGTCTGGATCTGCTGTTCAGTCATCGAATCGAACCCACGTTAGGGGCAGTATCCGAAGGAAGACTGACCGGTGTTTATGTGTACGATTACCCGGCATCAATGGCGGCATTGGCTCGGGTAGAGATTGAAGGCGGTGTAAAGGTAGCGCGCCGGTTTGAACTCTTCGTGGAGGGTCTGGAGCTGGCTAATGGATACCATGAACTGTGTGATGCAAAGGAGCAGCGCGCGCGCTTTCTGCGAGATTGCGATCAACGGGAAGCGTATGACCGCCGGCGATATCCGTTCGATGAGAACCTGATAGATGCGCTTGAAATCGGTTTGCCCGAGTGCGCCGGAGTGGCGATAGGCCTGGATCGATTGCTGATGTTGATGGCCAACACAACGAAGATATCCGAAGTATTGGCCTTTGATTTTAATCGTGCCTGATAGTCGTATTACTGTGAATCTGTGCAGCTAGCAATGGCTTCGCCCATGCGAACACTGTTGCCTGCGCGCATGCTATCGAGCCAGTGAATGGAATCTTTCGGGTGCAGCAGAATGACCGTTGAACCCAGTTTGAAGCGGCCCATCTCTTCGCCGCGTTTAAGTTCGATAGGTTGCCTTGCTTGCTCGTCGTAATTGATTCGCTTCACTTTGCGTTTAATTGGGGCGACCAGTCCTGCCCAGACGGTTTCTATGCTGGCGACAATCATGGCGCCGACCAAAATCATGGCCATAGGTCCTTGGGCGGTATCAAAGATTGCAACAACCCGTTCATTGCGAGCGAATAAAGATGGAATGTTTTCCGCAGTCGCCTGATTCACTGAAAACAGTTGTCCCGGGATATAGGTCATACTTCTCAGCCGTCCATCGATAGGCATATGAACGCGATGATAATCTTTGGGAGACAGGTAAATCGTAGCGAACGAGCCATTGATGAATTCGTCGGATTGCTGGGTGTCACCGCCTAGTAATTCGGTCAAGCTATAGTCGTGACCTTTGGCTTGGAATATCCTGCCGTATTCAATGTCACCTAACTGACTGATCGCGCCATCTGCCGGACAGGCCAGCTGAAGAGGGTCTTCAGCAATGGTGCGAGCACCAGGCTTAAGTTCGCGGGTAAAAAAATCGTTGAAGTGTTGGTACGCTTCCGGATTTTCTTCAAGTGCTTGACTCATGTCGACTTGATAGTGACTGATGAATGTCTTTATAAAGGTATTTTTCAACCAGCCCCAGCGGCATTCTGCAACATATCCGGCGATGCGTGACAGAGTGTGTTGAGGGGTCAGGTGTTGCAATGTAGCGAACAGTTTTGGATTCACGGTGACGTTCTCGGTGGCTGTCGGTTGTTAAGGTTATTGTTCAATCGGGGTTGAAGGGTGATTGCCCCACTCGGACCAGGAACCATCATAAGCTTTGATGTTCTCGAACCCGAGGGCCTTCCCGAGCAGGTAGGTAAAGCCAGATCGGTGGTGTGACTGACAGTGGGTAACGATGCGCTTGTTTCTCTGAATGCCCAGGGATTCAAGTTCAGGAAGTACGTCGTCCCTGATCCGCAGCTGTCGGTTGCGATCCATGCCTCGGGTCCATTCGAAATTTATAGCCCCGGGAATATGACCGCCTCGCTGCGCCATAACGCGATCACCATGATACTCGGCTTCCGAACGAGCGTCCCAGATAACCAGATCTTCACTACCCAGCTCTTCCATTAATTCATTCAACGTAATGCGGGGAGCAAAATCCAGCGATATGCTGATGTCGCTTGGGGTCGCTGAGGGTGTGCCCTGTTCGGTAGGGAATCCCGCTTCAGTCCATGACAGTATACCGCCGTTAAGGTAGGAATAGTGCTTGTGTTGAATTAAATCAAGGGTCCAGGCCATGCGGCCGGCCCAGCCACCACCTTCATCATCGTAAACAACGATGTGCTCGTTTCCGGTGTAGCCAATAGAACGCAATAATTGTTGCAGCTGTTCCTCGGAGGGGCACTTTCCTGTGGCCGGTGGTTGATTGCCCATCAAGCTTGCAGGATCGATATGGATTGCCCCGGGAACATGAGCGCGCGGATAGAGGTCTTTGCGACACAGGTCCAGAATTAATAATTCTTCGTGACCGAGCAAGGGTTGCAGCTCATCCGGTTCGAGAATCAATGGTAGGTGACGCAATTGGGTCATAGCGGGCTCTTTAACTGCAAGATAAACGGCTGATTGTACCCAAATGCACGGATAAAACCAGATGTGGAAATTATTGTTGTGATGGGGGTATTAGGTCAGTAGTGGATATGTACGGCTGTGGAAAAGCGCTACATGTTGATTCACCGGAATTCTAGGGAGAATCCTGGCTGATTAAAATACGACGATAACTGTTCATGCGTTGCTCACTGATGTCGCCGTCTTCTATGGCTTGCAAAATAGCGCAACCGGGTTCGTGCTGATGCTGGCAGTCACGAAAACGGCAATAACCCAGAAACGGGCGGAACTCACGGAAACCATCAATCAGGGTCGCCTGGTCAATATGCCATAGGCCAAATTCCCGGATTCCCGGCGAGTCGATCAGGTCTCCACCACCGGGGAAATGGAACAGTTTTGCAGCCGTCGTCGTGTGGACGCCCTGATTGTGCTGTTCTGACAAGGCGCCGACGCGAATATCTACACCGGGCAGCAGGGCATTAATCAGGGATGATTTACCGACACCGGATTGACCAACAAAAACGCTGGTATGGTCTTTAAGGAGCTCCTTGATTTCCTGTAAGCCCTCGTTGCCTGTAGCGGATGCATGAATGACTCGGTAGCCAATCTTTTCATAGAGCCCAAGCAGTTCTTCAAATTCTCTCCGGTTGTCGCCGTTCAGGAGATCTATTTTGTTGAACAGAATAACAGGTTCGATATCCACGGCTTCGGAAGCCACCAGATAACGATCTATCAGGCTTCGGTGAGGCATGGGTAGCGGGGCGATGACCTGAATGATGTAGTCGATGTTAGCGGCAACCGCTTTGAGTTGTCCCCGGCTATCCGGACGACAGAGTTCAGACTGACGATCTTCTGCAGCGACAACAACGCCGGTGAGGTCTGCGCCAGCACGCCAGATCACATTGTCGCCGGTGACCAGTGGCGGGAGGTTGGCGCGCAGGTTGCAGCGATACAGGGCACCTTTCTCATGCAACGGTTCTATATCGAGCTGGCTGCCGTAGTGAGCGATGACTAACCCTTGCTGTTCTTCGCCGAGTTCTCCTGCCTGCAGTTGTTCCTGCACTTTGCTTTCACGAGATTGCGCACGCTTGGCTCGCTCTTGCTGGATTTTCTCGATACGCCAGCTTTGCCGGCGATTTAAATGTCGTTTACTCAGAGTGTTAGTCTCTTTGTCGTTTACGCGGAGGCGCTAGGCGAATTATCATGGAGCTTCACGACGTTAGCAACCATGGAGCAGTCGATGTCTAAAGCAGACAACCTGATTTGGATCGATCTTGAAATGACCGGACTCGATCCGGAAACCGATCGTATTATCGAGATCGCCACTATTGTGACGGATGCTGAACTGAATATCCTGGCTGAAGGGCCAGTGATGGCGATTCATCAGCCGGAGTCAGCAATGGCGGCTATGGATGAATGGTGTACGCGAACTCACGGTGCTAGCGGATTGACTCAGCGTGTACTGGATAGTCGTTTCTCCGAGGCGGATGCGGAACAGGCAACCCTGGAGTTTTTGAGGGAATACAGCGAACCCGACCGCTCGCCGATCTGCGGCAATACTATTGGTCAGGATCGACGGTTTTTGGTGAAGCATATGGTGCGGTTGGAGGCATACTTCCACTACCGCTATCTGGATGTCAGTACCTTGAAAGAGTTAGCCAGGCGCTGGAAACCGGGCATTCTGCAAGGGCTTAGTAAAAAAGGGACTCATCTTGCCCTGGATGATATCCGTGAATCGATTGAAGAGCTTAGGTATTACCGGGAGCATTTCCTTAATCTTGATTAGCCGGACGCAGTAACTATTTGATAAAAGCCCTGTGGTGGTTACTCCAGGGCTTTTTGAATATTAAGGCAATAATTCAGGCTTTAATTTTAGTTATTTAGACTCGGTTGTGATGCCGTGTTGTTGTAATGCCCAGATAATATGTTCTTGCACCATAGGATTGTCATATTGGCGCCGGCTCAGTAAGGCCTGGGTGATCCTGGGGCTTGAAGGTGCGTTGCCTAGCCCTACCGCCAGGTTGCGCAGCCACCCGGGGTAGCCACTTCGACGAATCGGTGACCCGGCGGTGCGCGCCAAAAACTCCTCCTCGGTCCATAGCAACAGATCCGCTAATTCACTGTTGTCCAGTTGATGGCGGGGCTGAAAATCATTTTCGCGGGTCGATTTTGCGAAACGGTTCCAGGGGCATACCAACTGGCAATCATCGCAGCCAAAGACACGGTTACCAATTTTTTTACGCAACTCCTGCGGGATACTGCCTTTTAGTTCGATGGTCAGGTATGAGATGCAACGCCGGGCGTCGAGTTCGTGGGCATCAACAAAAGCATCGGTAGGGCAAACATCCAGGCAACGTTTACAGCTGCCGCAGTGATCGCTGTCATCCGGGGTATCCAGAATAAGGGGCAGATCGGTAAACAGTTCTCCCAGGAAAAACCAGGAACCGGCCTGGCGGTTGATCAGCATGGTGTTTTTGCCGAGCCAGCCCAGCCCGCTTTTGCTCGCTAGAGCGCGCTCCAGTACCGGAGCGCTGTCAACAAACGCCCGGTAGCCGTAGTGACCAACTTTTTCTTCGATCATTTCCCCAAGCCGGGCAAGGCGTTTTCGAATCAGTTTGTGGTAGTCGCGCCCTAGTGCGTAGCGTGAAAGGTAGGCCTTGCTCGGATCATTGAGTATGCGAATGCTGTCGGTATCTGCTGGCAGGTAATCCATACGTACGCTGATAACACGCAAGGTTCCGGGTAAGAGTTCGGCGGGTCGGCTTCGTTTATTGCCGTGCTGGGCGAGATAATCCATCTCGCCGTGATACCCCTTGGCCAGCCATTGCTGCAAATAGGCTTCGTGTTTATCCAGTTCAATATCGCCAATGCCCACTTGTTGAAATCCCAACTCTCTTCCCCAGTGGTGGATATCTGCCGTCAGTTGTTGATAATCAATGGTGGCATCGGTCATTGGGATTGGTTCAAGTGTGAGGGCGGCTCTGCCATACTGCTAAATAGAGGTATGGCAGATGCAGGGGGTAACATGAAACGCAGTCTACCACAGGCACTATATCGTGCAGAGCAAGTGCGCGAACTGGACCGAGTTACCATCGAAGAGCATGGTATTGATGGTTTTTTGTTGATGCAGCGGGCGGCACGCTGTTGTTTTGATGCACTGGTAGAGCAGTGGGGCGGAGGTGATCGGATTCTTGTTGCGTGCGGTTCAGGAAATAATGCGGGTGATGGTTATGTCGTAGCTGCACTTGCCAGGCAGGCTGGTTTTGAGGTTTCAGTTGCCTATCTTAGTGATCCGCAAACATTGCAAGGCTCGGCAAAAGAAGCCTGGTGTACCGCACAGCAAAGCGGAGTGTTAATTGAACCCTGGCAATCAGGATGCACTATTTCAGAAGATGTAGTGGTGGATGCCTTGTTGGGTACGGGGTTGAGTGGCGATGTCCGAGGGGCATATGTTGATGCAATAAACACCATTAACAACAGCAAGGCCAGGGTGTTGGCCGTCGACATCCCTTCCGGTCTTTGTGCCGATAGTGGATCGGTGCTGGGAGTCGCGGTTAAGGCCGATGTAACAGTCACCTTTATTGGGCTGAAGCGAGGCCTCATGACGGCAAGCGGCCCGGTGTATGTCGGTAAGTTGCTGTACGATGATCTCGATGTCCCGTCACAGGTATTTCGCCAAATTCCTGCTGAAGTTAATTGTATTTCACCGTGCAGGTTGGCCAATAGCTTACCGTCACGATCTGTTGATGCGCATAAAGGTCGGCATGGACATCTGTTAGTTGTTGGCGGGAATACTGGTATGGCGGGTGCAGCAATGCTGGCGGCAGAAGCGGCTTTGTACAGTGGGGCAGGGTTGGTATCGGTGGCCACCCGGCCAGAGCATGTCAGTGCGTTTGTCGCGCGTAGACCGGAGTTGATGACTAAGCCGGTAGTGAGCGCGCCTCAACTGAGAGAGTTGATTGCCGGTAAAAGCGCGTTAGTCGTTGGCCCTGGTCTGGGGCAGGACGAGTGGGCGAAAACAATGCTAAAGACCGCGCTGGAGGCGAATGTTCCGCTACTCCTGGATGCCGATGCTCTTAATTTGATTGCTGACAGTTCTGATTGGCTGGATAGTCATTCGGGTGTGCGGGTGATTACCCCGCATCCCGGTGAAGCGGCCAGATTGTTGAATTCACAAACAGTTGATGTACAACGGGACCGGTTTACGTCGGCATTGAAGTTACAACAAAGTTTGAATGCGACGGTGGTTCTCAAGGGCGTCGGCACTATTGTTCAGAGTCAAAATAGTACTTTTCTTTGTGATCGCGGCAACCCGGGGATGGGGGTAGGAGGCATGGGTGACCTGCTTTCGGGAGTGATAGGATCCCTGTTGGCTCAAGGGCTGGAAGGGGGAAGTGCGGCACAACTTGGTGTCTGGTTTCACAGTGCAGCAGCGGATGTAGTCGCTGAGCAACAAGGAATTCGAGGTTTGCTACCGAGCGATTTACTGGTACAAATACGCAAACTCATTAATAATTTGAATGAAATGGAATGTCTAAGTCATTGAATCTATACATTTCCGATGAAGCTGAAATGGTGAATTTGGGTGCTAAATTAGCGATTGCCAGCGGGTTTGAGGGCATCATCTTTTTTAATGGCGGTTTGGGGGCTGGTAAGACGACGTTGTGTCGGGGAATCGTCCAGGCTGCGGGGCATCGAGGTGCGGTCAAGAGCCCGACTTATACCCTGGTTGAACCCTATGAATTGAAAGGTTGTAATATTTACCATTTTGATCTCTATCGCCTGGGGGACCCTGAAGAGTTGGAGTTTCTCGGTGTTCGTGATTATTTAAGCGATGGGAATCTGTGCCTGATTGAATGGCCTGAACAGGGAGCCGGTTTTGTACCCGATTGTGATCTGGAGCTTAATCTGGACGTTGAGTTGCCGGGGCGCCATATAGAGATAGTTGCACGAAATAGCAGGGGGGAGGGAATGCTGGATAAGTTGGCTGTTGAATATGGGGTAGATGCCTCTTGAGATTGTTGCTGCTGGGGGCGCTAATGTTTGCTCAGGCTGCCTGGGCTGTTCAGGTAGAAAGCCTGCGGGTATGGCGCGCTCCTGATAGTACTCGGCTGGTGTTCGATTTAAGCGGTCCTGCCGAACATAAAGTGTTCTCCCTGAGTTCGCCGCAAAGGCTGGTTATTGATTTGGCGGGGGTCTCCATGTCATCTGCGGTTAAGGAGTTGCTGACGGATAATACCCCTATCCAGAAAATTCGCTGGGCACAGAGAAATAAAACAGTTTTGCGGGTCGTGCTCGACCTTAAAGAATCGGTTAAATCCCGTAGTTTTCTATTGAAGCCCAATGCGAGTTACGGACACCGGCTGGTACTTGATCTTGATGATCAAGCCAAGTCAACGGTCAAAACCGTTGACCAGATGGTATCACCGGGTGTGTACCGATCTCGGGATATTGTGGTCGCGATTGACGCCGGTCACGGTGGTGAAGATCCCGGCGCGATCGGTTATCGCGGGGTTAAAGAGAAAAAAGTGGTACTGGCGATCGCCAAAGAGCTGGCGGCATTACTTGAGCGAGAGCCCGGATTTAAACCGAAGTTGATTCGTACTGGAGATTACTACGTAGGGCTGCGTAAACGGACTAAGTTGGCTCGTGCTTCCAGTGCTGATCTGCTGGTATCCATTCATGCTGATGCCTTTAAAAACCGTAAAGCCAATGGCGCATCAGTGTTTGCGATTTCGCAGCGTGGCGCGACTTCCGAGACGGCTCGCTGGCTGGCAACCAGGGAAAACAGTTCAGATTTAATTGGTGGTGTGGGCGGTGTGAGTTTGGATGACAAGGATACGGTGTTGGCGGGAGTCCTTTTGGATCTCTCAATGACGGCGAGTTTGAGTGCCAGTCTTGATGTGGGGCGCGATGTTCTCAAGGAGATCGGAAAGGTTAATCGTTTACATAAGTCGCATGTGGAACAGGCGGCTTTTGTGGTGTTGAAATCTCCTGATATACCCTCCATTCTGGTGGAAACCGGATTTATTACTAACCCGAAAGATGGCAAGAATCTCGCCAGCAGTAAGCATCAAAAACGCCTTGCGCGTTCAATATTTACGGGTATTAACCGTTATTTTAGTCTGACCCCGCCACCCGGAACCTACCTGGCTGCTCATCGACCGAAAAGTAATAAAAAGTATGTTATCCGTAGTGGTGATACCCTCTCATCAATCGCCATGCAGTACAGCGTATCCATCGCGAGTTTGCGCAAGCAAAATAATCTTAAGGCGGATGTGATCAGGATAGGGCAAGAGCTGAACATTCCCTGAAAGACACTTCAATTCTTGCTGTTGGCGAGCGCTTACCTCAGGTAAACTTGGTCGCTTATTATTTAACTCTCATGCCCAGCCTTTTATGAAAAAAATCCAGTTACTGTCCCCCCGATTGGCCAACCAGATTTCTGCTGGCGAAGTTGTTGAGCGTCCATCTTCAGCCGTGAAGGAGTTGTTGGAGAATGCCCTCGATGCCGGGGCGACTCGCGTTGACCTTGAGGTGGAGCAAGGTGGCGTTAAGTTAATTCGTATCCGTGATGATGGTTCGGGTATTCCCAGAGAGGAGTTGGCGCTGGCTTTGAGTCGTCATGCGACCAGTAAAATAAGCGCGCTGGAAGACCTTGAATCGGTTGGTAGTCTGGGATTTCGGGGCGAAGCATTAGCAAGTATCAGTTCCGTAAGCAAGCTGTCACTCAGTGCCTGCACAGAAGATCAGGAGTCCGGGTGGCGAGTGCGTAGTGAGGGTCGGGATATGGATGCGGTGGTCACGCCTGTTGCCCACCCGAGAGGGGCGACGGTTGAGGTTCGTGATCTGTTTTTTAATACTCCAGCGCGTCGCAAGTTTTTGAGAACCGAAAAAACCGAGTTTAGTCACCTTGAAGAGGTGGTTAAGCGGATGGCGCTGAGTCGTTTTGATGTTGGTTTTAGCTTGCGTCATAACCAGCGGACTATTTACCAGCTTAAACCTGCGCTTTCCGAGATGGAGCGAGATCGTCGAATTGCCATGTTGTGTGGCCCTGCGTTTATCGAAAATGCGCTGTGTGTCGATATAGAAGCATCCGGATTACGCTTGTGGGGATGGGTTGGCTTACCGACTTTTTCTCGTAGCCAGGCTGATATGCAGTATTTTTATGTGAATGGCCGGGTAGTTCGAGATAAGTTAGTGGCGCATGCCGTGCGTCAAGCGTATCGCGATGTACTCTATAACGGTCGTCATCCAACCTTTGTTTTGTATCTTGAACTGGATCCAGCCAATGTCGACGTAAATGTTCACCCGGCCAAACACGAGGTTCGCTTTCGGGATGGACGCACTGTGCACAACTTCCTGTTCAGTACATTGCATCGGGTATTGGCGGAGGTGCGGCCTAAAGACCAGCTGGAAGGTCAGGCGCAAGCATTAGTACCACAAGTGTCGGGTGCGGAAGCCGGAGAGTTTGCAGGTCAGCAGCCGATGCGGTTACGGGCGGAAGTTACTTCTTCCTGGGCAGAAAGGCCGCCTCAGGGGCAGATAAGTGAACAGCTCTCGGTTTATCGAAGTATGCACGAGGCTGTTGATAGCCTGGTGTCGAATGCCCAATCAGCACCACCTGTTTTACCCGGGGGCGAAACTGAGGATGAACAGCAGATCCCCCCGTTAGGGTATGCGTTGGCGCAATTGAAAGGGGTCTATATTCTGGCAGAAAATGCCCAAGGCCTGATTCTGGTTGATACGCATGCAGCGCATGAGCGGATTACTTATGAACGACTGAAAACCACCTGGAGCGAACAGGGGATTACCAGCCAGCCGTTGTTGGTGCCTGTTTCTGTTACGGTTAGCCAGCGAGAAGCTGACTGTGCGGAGCAACTGCAGGAGTTGATTGCTCGTCTTGGGTTGGTGGTTGAACGCATGGGGCCGGAATCCTTGATGGTTCGTCAGTTGCCAGCCTTGCTCAGGCAGGCGGATGTTGAACAGCTGCTGCGAGACCTGTTGGCCGATTTGATGGAGCAGGGTAGCAGTGATTTGGTGGAGGCCAGGCACAATGAAATTCTGTCGACTATGGCATGTCATGGATCGGTTCGCGCTAACCGAAAGTTAACTATCCCGGAGATGAACGCCTTGTTGCGTGATATGGAAAATACCGAGCGCAGCGGGCAATGCAATCATGGGAGGCCAACCTGGACTCAGCTGGCACTGGATGAACTCGACAAACTGTTTCTGAGAGGGCGCTAGAGAGTGTCGCCGCAAGTGCCTGATCGACGTCCGTGGGCGATTTTCCTAATGGGTCCGACCGCTGCGGGTAAAACTGATCTGGCGGTTGCGCTTCATGAGCAGTTACCCTGCGATTTGATAAGTGTGGATTCTGCGATGGTGTACCGTGAGATGGATATTGGTACTGCCAAGCCTGATCAGGAATTATTAGCTCGTGCTCCCCATCGTTTGATAAATATTCGAGACCCAATAGACCCATACTCGGCCGCAGACTTTTGTGATGATGCCCTGGAGGAAATGGGTGCTATATCAGCGCAAGGCCGAGTACCGTTACTGGTTGGCGGCACCATGCTGTATTACAAAGCGCTCCGGGACGGTTTGGCCGATATGCCTGG
>JAUXFT010000207.1 GCA_030622755.1 Aestuariirhabdus sp.
CGTTCAATAGGCGCAGATACTGAGAGTCCGGCAATCGCATTCCCCTGTCGGTCGTATAACAACACGCCAATACAGCCAACGCCGATCTCGGCTTCCTCATCATCCAGACCAAAGCCCTGGTTTACCGATTTTTGGCACTCTTGCAATAACGACGGCAGCGTCGAAAATGTATTTCGCGTATAGGCCGGTAGATTAGTGCGTTGCGCATAAGCGCGGATCTCATCTTCACCTGATAACCCCAGCATTAGCTTACCCACCGCGGTGACGTGAAGCGGAGCACGGCTTCCGACGATCTGGTTTACGTGCATCATGCGATTGGGTATCACTTTTTCAAAATAGATTACGGCATCGCCTTCGCGAATGGTCAGGTTAACCGTTTCCCCCAAGGCATCGCGTAACGCCTCCATGTGGGGTAAAGCGACAGCCCTTAGATCAATATCAGAATGAGCACGATTGCTCAGTTGCAATAATCGTTGCCCAATTCGGTAATCACCATTAGCATCTCGCTCGACAAATCGATTGTCGATTAAAGAGTGCAGAATCCGGTGTGCAGTCGAGGGGTGTAATCCGGTATCTGCACTCAGGATTTTCAACCTGACCGGTTTCGAATAACGAGAAATACTATCCAGTAACTGCGCAGCACGATCGATGACCTGAATCCTGGATTCGGGTTTTCCTTCTTTCATGGCTCATCTTCCTTGTTCTTATCTTTAACCTGAGAGAGTTCACAAAGGCAGCACTCGAAAAGCGACTCATAGAGAAAGCTCCAGATTTCGTAATTCTCATTACTGCTCTTTTGATGAATGCCTAAACGCTTAACATATTGTTCTTACTTTACCCTTTTAAATTCTTTAACCGCTTACATAACCAGCACTTCCCTGTATTTCACCCACCCCCTGAAAACAATCTTTCTCAACTTTTACCTTCATTGTCACCTCGAGTATCGCCTTCACCTGCACCATCAAAATACATTCCGATACTAGCAAAGAATCCCACAATATAAGAATTTACATTATTTTTCATAATGTGAAACACATATAGATTGATGTTTATGATGAATAATTACTTATTTATCAACAAGATAACTTAACTTTTCTCTCTCAAACTAAATATTTCACAATATGAAATTATTTTGGATTGTAGGAGATCAGTGGATCAACGCTAATGTCCCTATCGCTCTGCCAAATACCCGATAGCGATACCCAAACATAATGAGTTTAAAGCCCCAAGGAGCAGGTCTATGTCTGATCAGAATCCAGTGTTTATTCCTGGCCCCACTAATATCCCTGACCGTTTGCGTAACGCGATGCACCTGCAAACACGTGATCACCGTGCGCCGGATTTCGTTGAAACGTTCGCACCCGTACTCCACGACTGTAAACGCGTCTTCGGCACAGACAACGGAAAAGTTATTATCTTTCCATCCACGGGGACAGGAGGCTGGGAAGCGGCTATCTGCAATACCCTGTCACCGGGTGACAAAGTTTTAATCGCCCGCTATGGGATGTTTTCACATCGCTGGATTGATCTGTGTGAACGCCATAAACTCGATGTACAGATCATTGAATGTGCATGGGGCAATGGAGCACCAGCAGAGAAATTTGCAGATGCATTACGCGCCGACCAATACAATGAAATCAAAGCCGTTCTAGTGACTCACAACGAAACAGCTACGGGTGTTCGCAGTGACATCGGAGCTATTCGCAACGCCATGGATTCCGCCAACCACTCTGCATTGTTGTTTGTCGATTGCGTAAGCTCACTAGCGTCCATGCCGTTTGAAATGGATAAGTGGGAAGTTGATATCGCAGTTTCCGGCTCACAAAAAGGCTTCATGCTAACGACTGGTTTAGCCATTCTTGGAGTAAGCCAAAAAGCGATCACGGCAATGGAAACCGCACAACTGCCACGTACCTTCTTCGACTTTCAGGATATGCTGGCTGCCAACGAGAATGGCGGCTTTCCCTACACGCCACCGTTGCAACTTATTTTCGGGCTCAAGGAAAGTCTGGCCATGCTGTTCGAAGAGGGGCTGGACAACGTTTACGCACGCCATCACCGATTGGCTGAAGGTGTCAGGCAGGCAGTGAATGCGTGGGGACTGCGGCTTTGTGCCAACTCACCGGAACTCAATTCAGATACGGTCAGCGCTATCTATGTACCGGAGGGATTCGACAGCAACCAGTTAACCGAGCACGCGTTTAACACTTACGGCGTCTCCTTCGGCATTGGTCTTGGAGAGATGAACGGAAAAGCGTTTCGTATTGGTCATCTGGGCTCCTTAACGGATGTTATGGTATTGTCCGGTTTGGCGAGTATAGAGATGGCGATGGCTGATCTGGATTATCCTGTTACCTTAGGCTCCGGAGTGCGAGCGGCGCAGGAGTACTACCGCACTACTGCGCGCAAATTCAGATAAACCCACCTGTATTGATTAAAAACCTGTTAAAGCAGTAAGAACCCGAGAGACTCAACCTCGCCGTTCTTACTGTAATCCCCACCTGCGAACATCGAAAAAATATTCCAACTACTGCTACTGTGGGTATCCTGCGCTAAAACTTGTGCGCTTCTTACATAGCAAGTTAAACAGCAAGGAATTACCAACCTTTTCGTTCAAACTCGCAGCTGTGACATCAGTTACACAATCAACAACAAGCTAAAGAATTTTTACATTTATAGCTTCCACGCTTTTATCCGATGACTTATATTATCGGTCACATAGAATTGCCGCTTAATTAAAACTAATAACAGACCAGTGAGCGCTATTGCGCCACTCAAAAATTTGAGTGGCGGTCATAATTTCGATCCAACGCATGCGATCGTTTTATTTTTAAACAGCTGAATCATTGAACACTGTCAGGACACTACTGCAAAAGGACTTGCTTTAAGTATGATGAGGATATCCATAAAACAAGTAACTTTTCCACTCCTGATCATATTCATGACTGCAGCAATGTCTACGGCCACCTTTGCTCATCACATCACAATCTTTGGCAATCACGTTAAGCCACCCAAAATACACCTGGCGCAAGGTAAGCCCCAGGGAGTGCTCATTGACATTATGAAGTATGTTGAAGAGCACATGCATCACCCCTTCAAGTTCCAGTTGTACCCCTGGAAAAGAGCCTTTCAAAATGCTCATGCAGGAAAAGGTGGCATCGTTGGCCTTTCTGCGAATAAAGAGCGTCAAAAGCATTTTGATTACTCCCATGCTATATATTATGAAGAGATCATTTTAGTAGTAAGAAAAGATCATGCCTTTGACTACAGGTCGATCGCAGACCTGCATAATAAGAGAGTGGGCTATCTACGAGGTGGTTCCTATGGCGATGCCTTTGAAGAGGGCAAGAGGAATATATTTATTGCCGTAGAAGATGACGGTATACCTCAACGGCTATTGCAGTTACTTCACGGACGAATCGACGTTGCTGTTATAGGCCCCGGTAAAGCAGGGTTTTACGCAGGGATAGCAGGAAGTAATGACCTCACCTCTCAACAGAACCAGTTTGTTATTCTGGATTCACCTTTTAAAAGGGACCCTAATTATCTCGGCTTTGCAAAAAGTATGAACATGACCGGATTCCTCACTCAATTCAATTCAATCATTGATCAAGGCCGCGCGAATGGCGATTTGCAAAAGATCATCGAACATCATGCACCGCAATATATTAAGTAGCTTGGAACTTTCTCTGGCCAAGAAAAAGTTTACAGAAACACCCACATAATTTTAACCCTTTATCAGTGCTCAGAATGGACAGCGTTCAAAATGGGCTGGGGCATTCAAACGAAATACGTTTCCCCGCTAACGGATGTTCAAATTCAAGTGTAAGCGCATGCAATAACAAGCGACTTGCCATGCCATGCGTTTCTTTCGTCCCATACAGATCACAACCTAAAACAGGATGGCCTATTTGCTGGCTATGCACTCTCAACTGATGGGTACGTCCTGTTTCAGGGGTAAACAACACGCGAGTTCTTGGGGGATTCAGCAAACGTTCAATCACTCGATAATGCGTTAGCGCGGGCTTACCGCTTTCTGCACATATTTTTTGCAAGGGAAAATTGGGCTTATCTTTGGCTATAGGAACATCGATAAAGCCCTGGTCATTATCAAGATGCCCATACAGCATACTCATATAAGTTTTTCCCACCTTACGCTGCTGAAACTGCCGGGTCAGATCTCCATTCACTGACTTGTTCAAGGCCAGCAACATAATGCCTGAAGTACCAAAATCGAGGCGATGTACCATAGTAGCCGTGGGAAAATCTTTCACTAAACGATGATGCACGGAATCAAGATTCAACGGATTCTTACCGGACAAACTTAACAATCCACTGGGTTTGTTGATCAGCAATACAGATTCATCCTGAAACAGGATTTCAATCTCTTCATGACAGGCTGGTGCCACGAAGGTGTCAATTTTTTCACTCTTTGTCGATAGCATGAAAAGTTAATCCAAAATATCAGCTGTATCAGTTGTTTAGACCCGCATAATAATTCATCAGAAAGTACAAAACACCCCTGAATTCTGCTGTGATGAAATCCTGGGCAGCACAATTACTATCACTGAGACGCTATCGAGAGAGGCCGACAGGCTTTAGGGGATCCAACACAAAAATCCGTATTTCTACGGATCATAAAACAGTAGCCAGCCCCGTAAAATCGCGAGTCATCCTTGTAGGTATGATCTGAAAGTTACCTGGCTCAAAGAACTCGCAACGCTACCGTTCAAACACGACTGCCGGATTTTTGTCATCGATGGCCGTGCAAAATCCAGATCCCCTGCAGGCTATACCTTTTTAAAAGCCCCCCGTTCAAAGGAGAGCCCTCTATGCAGTCTCGTCAATCTATACCCCAACAGCGCAATCCCTTTATGTTCACAATGCTGGGTATGGTTATTCTGGCGACTAGCCAGTCAGGAACAGCACTAGTCTATTTGCTGGAGGGTATTCAAGGGCGGTTAAACCGTAACTTCCATACGCTTCACGCCGGCATCGACAGCGTGCTTGGGCTGGTGCACCCCCATCAGCACGAGATAGGTCTGGTCATATCCGGAATTAGCGTATTAGCGATCATCGCAGTTATTCCCCTTTATCGTGGCCTGCGACGAAAGCGTACCAAGCACATGATTGAAATATACCGATCACGTCGACGCCTTCGACGTTAATTAGAGACTTTGACATTCAATAATTCAGATCAGATCTGCAGGCCTGCCGTCCAGTACTTCGAAAGCTGAAATCCCAAGTGGCCAGATAAAGGTCCGGGTCTCATTGGGTTA
>JAUXFT010000197.1 GCA_030622755.1 Aestuariirhabdus sp.
TAAACTGAATGCGGCTGGTAGAGGCATCAGCATTGTTTTTATTTTCACGCTGGCCCCACAGATATTCCCCACCCATGGTCACTTTGTCCATCGGGCTCCAAACAAGGTTGACGGCGCTGTATATCGTCTCATTCAGGCTATCGTCCGGCTGCGCCGATCTATTATCCACATTGACCCAACCGTATACCACGTTAGAGCGCAAGGTGGTTGTCCACCAATGCTGAATGGCACCGAAAGCCTGAAAAGAATCAATCGTTTTCAGGTCGCCATCGGCGTTATATAGCGCATCGTCGAAACCGCCGTCATCGTTGTAGCTACCGATACCGGCACCATAAGTCACCTGGAATTTGAAATTGTCTTTTTCCCCAAGAAACGGCATATTGATGTTACCGGCTACATTGGTACCCCAACCAAAGACAGTATCCTTACCAGCGCCATTGATATCGTCTTTAGCGCGAATTTGCCTTCCGACAAATGCGGGTTTGATGTGCCCCCAATCGCCGTGCCAATTCAGCGTGGCGATAGTATCAGGCATTGAGCCCTCGCGACTTCCGTCCGTTATATTGAAATCCGGCTGCTCGAATGCGAGCCAGAGAGTAAGGTCATCATCGAAGTCTCGTATCCAGCGGATCATCGGCTTACGACTTTGTTGTGAGGCGTTGGGACCTTCGAAATCCATGGTCTCGGGCAAGGTGGTGATGTCGTCCCAGGTAGTCCAGGCCTGACCGATAAGCAGGTCACCGCCAAGGATGATGTTGTCCATTTGTCCCCATGCCTGGCGCAGGCGAAGGTCGGGGCTATCGGTTGTAGTATTACCGTCGAAATCCCATTCCATGTAGGTTGTGACAGTACTCGATTCAGTAGGCGTGACAGAACCGATGGCAAAGCGCGAAGCATTAACCGTGAACGTTGTACGACTATCCGGCTGACCGGCAGGATCTCCATCGACGACAATATGCCTGGCGGCGAATTTAGTCGGACTGGCAATCTGGTCAGTATCATAGATAGCCGATGCCCGGATAAAACCACTGACCGTCAATACCGTATTAGACTGCGGTATGGCAAAATGGTGGCCGGATGACTCGCTAAATTGATCGGTCACTTTTGACAAATCAATACCTTCAGCTTTTGCCACAGCATGAACCTCCCGGTCCGATTGCTGGGAGAGGCTGGTCGCTGTCCCTGTCTGTTGTTTGATAACCTTCTCTTCTTGTAGCATCTGGTCTTCGTCTGTATTCTGTGTGTCGAGCTGACGCTGCATCTCCTTCATTATACTTTGCTGTTGTTCCAACTGCTGCTGCAGTGCATCGAGCTGCTGCTGCGTGGAAGGCGTGGCAGCCTGGCTCGTCGCAGAGCCCAACACCAACGCCCCGATACTCAAAGCGAGGAGCGTCATCTTCGATTTACATTGAACAATGGGTACGGCCTTATGTTGTTTCCCCAAAGTGACAGCTGGCTTTACGTTTAGCATTTTTTCCATTTTCATTTTGAACCCCCGGATAATTCTATAATTTAAAAATTCATTCTCAATTTAAAAACCCATTCTCGTCTGTACTCACCAGCGCAACGGCTGTAATAGCTCACTGAACCAGGTCGGCGCAGGAGATAATACGATGCCGTTGAGTGACGCATCCAGGCGTATCGACTGCGCCCCGATGTGAGCCGTCGACAACAGCAGCAACAAATACAAACTTCCCAAGATGATAGTGACGCGTTTGCCGAAAGGCGAGCGAAGCAATGATACGAGCGGCCCGACATAAGTCACGACAAACCATGCGCAGCCACCTGCGACGACAGCAGCCATACGAACGGTTGACAGCTCGGCAGCTTGTGACGCAACGCTCAGCGTAGCTTGATCCAGGACATATAATACCGGCCCGAAAAAACCGGCCACACAGTGTGCCAGCGCCAGGTACATAAGCAGGTCTCCGGCCAGCAGCGCCCAATGATTGCAGCTGCCTTGCTGATCGAACTGGCTGGAGGCAATGAAGGAAACCATCGCAATAAGCGACAGTGCCAGCCCAATGAGCAACGCAATATCGCTTACTATATGTAACGCTATACCGGTGTTGGGTAACTCCACGGCACCTGGAAGTCGTCCAACCACACTGAGCTGGAAGGTGATAATAACGAGGGTAAAACCCACCACCGTCAGGCGGGCTCGCATCACATTGATCGCGACTCGCACCGGTCGTGCTTCACTCATGCGTACAATCCCCCGCCATCACGCATTAATAACAAACGGGCGGCCAATGGATATCGATCCGCCCGTATTGTCTGCATAGCCGTGTATCCAATAGGCTATGACAGAATTTGCGCTATATACCCACCGATTAGCACCAATACTGTTGTTATGGCATAGGTGACCGGATAGGGCGACGCCGCTATCGAGCTTTGTGATTGATCATTGATCGCATTCAGGCCAGGCGTGCTGTTACGCGCACCGGTAACAGCACCATCGCAGATAACTGAATTCAGCTTGAATACTTTTATACCGACAATAAACGCAACCACCACCGGCAGCAACGCTGCACAGCCTCCAATCAGTGCCACCCAGATAACCGTGTCACCCTGGAAAGAGTTAATCACCTTCGGCCCCACATTCGCCGCCAATACCGCGATAAACATGTTCAGACCAATGTCTTGCAAAAAGCTGCGTGCCCCTTCGCTCACTGGGCCACCGAATTCCGGATTCCGGCTACGGAAGTAGCTGACGAAGATGCCGGCGAGCAGACAACCTGCCGAAGTACCTAATGCGAACGGAATCCCCCCAGCGGTGAAGCTGAGCAAGCCCACCAGGTAACCAATCACCATGGCGATCGCCATCCACATAACCTCGGTGACAGAGCTGTCGAGCAGCGCCCGACCACCAAGCGATTTGGCCACCTTCTGCACACACCAGTCAGGGCCTACAACACGCAAAACATCACCGAACTGAACCACCGTCTTCGGCTGCGCCGTGATCTGTACACCCTGGCGAAAAATGCCTTTGAGTTGAACACCGAAACCAATCTCCGTGGCCAGCGCCGCCAGTGTCTTGCCCGATATTCCTGGAGTGCCAATACGTATATCGGCGGCTTCGAGTGAGATATTGCGCGCTAACGGCTCATCAACCTCCTGACCAACTACCTCCGAACCTTTGAGGATCAGGGCGTGAACATCGGCGCGCACCGCGATGATATCGTCTTTTTGCAACGTCGGATTGTCAGCCGCTTCCAGCACCTGGCCACCCCGCACCACACGCAGGATCGGCGCATGCGGATGAAGTGCAAAAAGCTGCTCAATCGTTTTGCCGATGAGCTCTTCATGTTCCAGCTTGTAAGCGCGGATATCGGTAGCCGAGAAGCCCAGCGTAAGCGAACCCGCAGCACCGGGAACCAGTTCCGTGGCGCCGCCACTCATCTCTTCTTCTGCCTTTTTGGCCTCGACCACAGGGTCTTTGCCAAACATCTGCGGCAGGTATTTGATCAACAGGATAATGCCGATAGTGGATATGACATAGCTGATGGCGTAACCGGCAGCTATATTGGCGCTCACCTGTTCGGCTGACATACCGGCCGGTGGCACATAGGCACCACTTTGCAGGGCCGAGGTCGCCACGCCGATCACCGCAGTGACCGTATAGCTGCCGGAAATAATTCCCGCCGCATAGCCAGGTGCCAGACCCGCCGCCTTCACCCCGAAAAACACGATGAGCCAGTTGAGTGACCACACAATCAGAGCCAGCACAATAAATGCCAAACCGCCACTTTTAAGACCCGCGAAAAACTGCGGACCGACTCTCAGACCCAGCGCGTACATAAACATCAGCAGAAAGATTGATGAAAGGATTCCCGGAATGGTGTAAACGATACCAAAGGCAACCGAAGCGGTAATCGAAAGTGCCAGACCAACCACCAGGGTACCCGCGGTCGAACCCAGGCTTACCCCTTTCAGTGACACTTTACCCAGCGGGTAACCGATGCTCAGTGCCAACAGTAAAAACACGATCGGTTGTTTGTCGAGTAGCTCGAAAAAACCATGCAGGCCCGTTTGCAATACGGGCTCGAACATCTCCAGAGTGACGCCACCGAGATGTTCGGCCTCCGCCATCAGCTTGTCAGCACCGTTCGCCATGGCCACGCTTGCAGTGAGCGCGCTCACTATAAGAACGCCGATAAACGCGAGGAAAGTAGGTCCGCGCTGTTTCAGGTATTTTATTCGCATAACAGTAATCCCTATCCTGTGAGAACAAAACTGCAGGGCAAAGAGCGCAAAGCCCCATGCCCTACAGGGTGTGTGAGCGCCCGACGAGAAAGCCGGGCACGACACATAGGCTAATGATGGAAGCCAGCGCCCTCATCTTCAGCAATAGCGTGAGTAATCGGGTGCTTATCGAAAAACTCCAGTGATCGCACCATGTCCTCAATAAGCAATGCACCCAAGTCCTTACTCACACCGTGGCGTACCAAAATGCGCTGGATCACCAGGTCTTCGCAATTTGAAGGCAAGGAATAGGCCGGCACCTGCCAGCCTCGACTGCGCAAGCGATCTGCCAGGTCATAGAGTGTATAACCTTTGGTATCGTAACCGTCCTTGAGCTTCCAGCACAGCGCCGGAATGCCTTCTTTGGGATCGCCGCCATACATGATTTCAAAAGGTCCCAGTTTACCAATCTCCTCGGCCAGGTACTGCGCGGTATCGTAGCAGGCGGTGTGAACCTTGCGATAGCCCTCCTTACCCAGTCGCAGGAAATTGTAGTACTGAGCGACAATTTGTCCTCCGGGACGCGAAAAGTTCAGCGCGAAGGTGGCCATGTTGCCACCAAGGTAGTTGACGTTGAACACCAAATCATCTGGAAGATCCGAGGCATCACGCCATACCACCCAGCCAACACCCAGAGGGGCCAAGCCAAATTTGTGACCCGAGGTATTAATAGACTTGACGCGGGGAATACGGAAATCCCATTCCAGATCAGGAGCACAGAACGGCGCAAGAAAACCGCCACTGGCGCCGTCAACATGAATAGGAATGTCCAAGCCGGTATCTTCCTGCAATTTATCCAGGGCATCGGCAACTGCTTTCACCGGCTCGAAGTCACAGGTGAAAGTAACACCGAGAGTCGGCACAACGCCAATAGTGTTCTCGTCGCAACGCTTGAGAACTTCTTCCGGCGTCATCAACAAGCGACCTTTATCCATAGGAATTTCGCGAATCTCTACGTCCCAGTAACGGGCAAACTTGTGCCAGCATATTTGTACCGGGCCGGTAACCAGGTTTGGCTTATCGGTCGGCTTGCCCTGGGCTTTCATTTTATCCCGCCAGCGCCATTTCATCGCCATGCCGCCAAGCATCGCTGCCTCACTGGAACCCGTAGTCGAGCAGCCCTGCGTATTGACAGCATCAGGTGAATTCCACAGATCCGCCAGCATATGCACGCAGCGCGCCTCTATCTCTGCCGACTGCGGATACTCGTCCTTGTCAATCATGTTCTTGTCGATACACAGATCCATGAGCTCGTGTACCTGGGGCTCTTCCCAAGTCTGGCAAAATGTCGCGAGGTTCTGGCGCGCGTTACCATCCAGCATCAATTCGTCACGAACCACAGTAAAAGCATGGTCCGGCAGGTGTTCGTTTTCCGGCATTTTGTACTTCGGCATAACCCCTGAAAGGTCACTCGACGCGTATACGTCATCTTCAATCTGATCGCGAATATCGTTCTTTGAATGTATTGCCATAGCTCTAATCCCCTTATCCTTGTTGGTGCCGATTCAGCAGAAAAATAAATCGAACAAATTGATAGTACACGTTTCATAATTAAATACTACCCCCCCCCCGCTCTAATAGA